>JAAYLG010000012.1 GCA_012522075.1 Bacillota bacterium | reverse complement strand
TCCATAAGACTTCACCTCTGAGTAGCTATTTTTTAGTTACTCGTCCGGGCAAGGACGGTGAAGTCTTTCTTCTATTTTTTGAAGGTCGATTCCTCCAAAAGCCCCTACAGTAACTTTACACTAACGTAGAATTTATCACCGGTAAAAGTGCTCTTTGCCGCTAATCATTTTCCGTGTCCACCAGGACAAAATCTATCTGCCGGTCTTCCTTGCTGGCACGTTTGAGCATAACACGGACAGGTTTGCCGATACGGTATGTTTTGCCAGTCCGTTCCCCGACAAGAGCCATTATGTCCTCGTGGTAGTGGTAATAATCGTCATCCATGCTGGACACATGAATTAAACCTTCCACCAGGTTTTCCAGCTCGGCGAATAGCCCGAAGGAAGTGACGCCGGAGATAATGGCAGGAAATACCTGGCCGATTTTGTCTTCCATAAATTCAATTTTCTTAATCTCTTCGCTTTCGCGTTCCGCTTCCATGGCTATCCGTTCAGTCAGTGAAGCTTGTTCCGCCGCCAAACTGTTATACTTGGCTATCCTTGCCAGGCGCTTTTGCCCAGGTATGCCCTGCTGGTATTCCCGCAACAGGCGGTGAATTACCAGGTCGGGATAGCGACGGATGGGTGCAGTGAAGTGGGTGTAATGGCGGGCTGCCAGGCCAAAATGGGAAACGTTTTCCGTGGAATACTTTGCCTGTTTCATGGCACGCAATAGTAGGGTGTTGACTACCCGTTCCTCAGGTTTTCCCGCCACCGTCTGCAACAATTCCTGCAGGGCGTGCGGGTGAATCTTTTCCGGTTTTCCTTTCAGGGAAAAGCCGAGATTATGGACAAAATCACGGAACTGCAGCATTTTCTCTTCATCGGGCCGTTCATGAATCCGGTAAATAAAAGGCAGCTCTAGGCGAGAAAAATGTTCCGCCACGGTTTCATTGCAGACAAGCATGAACTCTTCAATAATGCTTTCCGCGATAGTTCGGGGTTTGGGCTCAATCTCAATGACTTTCCCGTCTTCGTCCAGTATTATTTTTACTTCCGGCAAAGCAAAGTCAATGGCACCGCGTGCCATGCGCTTTTCCCGCAAAATGGCCGCCAATGTGGCCATTTCTTCCAACATGGGCACCAAAGAAGAATAACGTTTGCGCAGCCTCGTATCCTTTTCTTCCAGAATAGCACGGACGGCATCATAAGTCATCCGCTCCCTGGTACGGATAACACTGGCAGAGAAATTATAGTCAAGGACTTCTCCTTTTTCATTAAGCTCCATGATGACACTTTGTGCCAGGCGGTCCACCCCCGGATTCAGGCTGCACAAATCGTTGGAAAGTTCGGGGGGAAGCATGGGGATAACGCGGTCCACCAGGTAAACACTGTTGCCACGTTTAAACGCCTCGCGGTCAAGGGCGGAGCCTTCTTTGACATAATGCCCCACATTGGCAATATGGACACCGAGTTCCCAGTTTCCCCTGCCGTTTTTCTGCAAGGATACGGCATCATCCAAGTCTTTCGCATCTGCCCCGTCGATTGTAATCGTGACCAAATCACGCAAATCACGGCGGCCTTCAAGCTCGTCTGCCGACAGTTCACGGCTGTATGCGCGGACTTCTTTTATAACTTCCGGCGGAAATTCTTCCGGGAGTTCGTATTTTTTTATAATAGTCAGGGTATCTACGCCTTTGTCCCCAGGGTAGCCCAGGATATCGGCAATCACACCTTCCGGATTGCGCCGTTTTTCCGGCCAGCGCGTAATCCTTACCTGTACCTTCATGCCGTTTTTCAGGCCCTTTGTTTCCGCTTTCGGGATAAAAATGTCCTGAAAAATCCGCTGATCATCCGGGACAACAAAACCAAAATGTTTTCCGGTTTCATAGCGGCCGACAATCAATGCGGAGCGTCGTTTTAAAATGCGAATAATTTCTCCCTCAGAGCTTTTACCTCCCCCGCCTTTTACAAGACGCGCTACTACGTGGTCATTATGCATGGCACCGTTCATCTGGCTGGCCGGGATGTAAACGTCGGGTAAAGCGGGATTGTCGGGTATGACAAAGCCAAAGCCGGCCTGATTACCCTGCAGCTTTCCCACCACAAGGTTCATTTTCTCCGGAACGCCGTACCGCCCGTAGCGCGTTTTGATGATTTTGCCTTCCTGCTCCATTTCTTCCAGGAGCCTGTGGAAACGTTTGATTTCTTTCTTGTCAACAATACCCAGTTCACGGGCCAATTCTTCAATTTTCAAAGGCTTATAGGCAACTTTGCGCATAAAGTCCAAAATTTTTTCTTCTAAAGTCATTTCCTGCCTCTTTTCTTTTATAAAGTGATATTAAAGTTTTGCTCATGCGCATCATTTTTAACCGTTAGTGTCACTGGAAAGCCATGCGCCTGTACAAAGCACTTTGGGCCTGAATCTCAAGGAAAAGGAGCGGCGTCTGCCGCTCCTCAGACTGTAGACAAAAATGGCCTTTAGGAAGCAAAACCTAAAGGCCAAATTCTTTTTTAAACATAAAATTGCTGCAATATTAGAAAGCACCTCCTGCAGCGGGGAGGTTGTGGGCGGTAATGTC
>JAAYLG010000050.1 GCA_012522075.1 Bacillota bacterium | reverse complement strand
CTATAGTTAGTGTTTTTAGCGCTAAATCAGGATAGCAACTGTCTGTAATAACGGATCTTAATATTTGCACTAGCTCTTTATCTTTTGCTAATTCCGAACAGATTTCGTCATATAAACTAAAGCCCTTTAATAGATTATCAATAGAATGCCCTTTTTTAGGCATTTTAGGTATAAAATCACTTTCTAATGCAATTGCCGCAGCACGACATTCAGAAAATTTATAAATATAATACGGGGTGGAGACGCTTTGGCGTGATGAACAGGGGTACAAACGGAGCTTTGCGAAGCCTGGAGGAGGCAGCAGGAGCGCGGGGCGGAAAAGGAAGGGAAAAGCCATAAAAAAGACGGTTACTGAACGGTATCGGCTAGAGTAGGCATATTTTGGGGGTTTGACAAGTGTTTGCCAAAAAGTGTATGATTATCATAGCTACCCGTCGCTATTTTTAAGGCGGGTTTTGTTTTTTTGCAGGAAAATTACTCCTTTTGCCGAATAATGGAGGAAAAGGTGAAAGGAGGGATTCTGATGGAAGAAGAAAAAAAGAAGCCCATATTTAAACGCTGGTGGTTCTGGCTGATCGTAATTGTGTTTGTAATTGCGATCGCTAGTCAAGGGAATAAAGACAACGATAAAGAGGCTGTTGGTGGTTTTAAACAGGCAGATAGTAATTTGGCAGAACAAACTGAAAAAGTAACAGAGGAATCACCCGAAAATACTGTTGCAGAAGAAGAAGAAGAAGCAACGAATGAAACTGAAACTTTATCGCAGAAAAATGCAGTTAGAAAAGCAAAAGAATATTTGAAAGCTATGGCATTTTCTAAAGATGGATTGATAGAACAATTAGAATTTGAAGGGTTTAGTGAAGAAGATGCTATTTATGCTGTAAATAAAATAGATGTGAACTGGAAAGAGCAAGCAGTAAAAAAAGCAAAAGATTATTTAAAAACAATGGCTTTTTCAAAACCAGGATTAATAGGACAACTAGAGTTTGAAGGTTTTAGCAACGAGGAAGCTACATATGCTATAAATCAATTAAATGTTGACTGGAAAGAACAAGCTGTAAAAAAAGCTAAAAGCTACTTAGATACGATGGCCTTCTCAAGAAGCGGCTTAATCGAGCAGTTGGAATTTGAAGGATTCACCAGAGAAGAAGCCACATATGCTGTGGATCAAATAGGACTATAATTTTCGTCATGGAGCCTCCGTGCTCTTTTTTCATGCTTAAAGGTGGTGAGGTGGTGTGAAACTAACAGAAAAACAAAAGAGATTTTGTGATTATTACATTGAGACTGGAAACGCTACAGAGGCTGCAATTAGAGCTGGATACAGCAATAAGACAGCAAGGTTTATTGGCGCCGAAAACTTAACAAAACCTTTTCCAAATTTATCATAACGCCATTCCCTCCTTGTTCGTTATCCCAAATTATTTATACTTGCAGGGTTTGATTCGGATGAGAGTAGCCATAGCTCCATTTAAATAAAGCATTTATTCTCCTAAATTTCCCCGCATAGGTAAGTGCTCCAATACATTCCAAATAAATACATTCTTTATAATATGGCATAACTCCTTTTGGCAGGTGTTAGAAAAACAGGATTTCTGTCGATATAAGAATAAAAATACCTTGCTGGATAATGAACTGCTCGTCGTCAAGTGGACAGCTGAAAAGAGAATTAGGATTTGGGGCGGCTTTTGCCGCCGTCCCCCCTACACTACCGTACAAGCCGACTTGGCATATGCGGTTCGTCAGAATGAGTGTACTTGAAATATCATTGTGTCAGACTAATAAAACCGAGATTCGCTAGATATTCTTTGGTGAAGCCGCAACTAAAAAATGGGCTGTTGGCAGGTGTTCATCTGTAATTTAAGGGGAACCTTATGTGGAAATAGCCAATGGAGGTGCTCATTAATATTTCAGCAATCCTATTTTTAAAAAAAATTTGGCCTCTAGGTTTTGCTTCCTAAAGGCCATTTCTGTCTACAGTCTGAGCAGCTTTTGGGCTGCTAATCAGGCGACAAGAATTTTTTCTTCTTCCAGGCGGCGGCGGATTAGGTCGCCGCTGATTTTTTCCTCGTGGACCAGGATTTCTGCCAACTCGCGTATCAGGTCGTCACAGTTGCTGAAAAAGGTACGTACTTTTTCCTGCTCTGCGGCTATTATCCGCTGGATTTCCGCGTGCATTGCCTCGGTTGGCACATCTTCCGGAGAGATAACACCGAGCCTGCTCATCCCGGCGGCAATGATTTGCTTGGCGGCTTTTACGGCCTGCCGGTAATCATTGATGGCTCCGGTGGACCGGTCTCCGAGAACCGCCTCTTCGGCGGCTGCTCCGGCAACCATGATGGCGATTTGGCCTTCCAGGTATTTTTGCGTGTAAAGGTAGCTGTCCTTTTCGGGGCTCTGGCGCATATATCCCAGTGCCTTGCCGCGGGATGTCGTGGTGACGGTGGAAACGGAGCCGGGACGTTGGCACTCGCTGGCAATGGCATGGCCGATTTCATGGACGGCGACGCGCCACAATTCTTCTTTGTCCGGCTTGCGTTCCAGCTTTTCACCCATTATGACCTTGTCAACGGCATCGGTAAAATGGCGCTGGGTAATTTTCTCTGCCCCCTCGCGCATGGCGAGAATGGCCGCTTCATTGGCCACACTTTCCAGGTGGGCGCCGGAAAAACCGAATGTCTCCCGTGCCACTTTCTCCAGGTCGACATCAGGGGCAAGCGGTTTGTTGCTGACATGCAGCTGCAAGATTTCCCTACGTGCAGCCAAGTCGGGCAGATCCACCTGCACAATGCGGTCAAAACGGCCGGGGCGCAGCAGGGCGCTGTCAAGCAGGTCGGCACGGTTTGTGGCCCCGATCAGGAGTGTCCTGATCCGGTCATCGGTAGCCATGCCGTCCATTTCCACCAGGAGCTGGTTCAGGGTCTGGTCATATTCATGGTGAGAAGTATGGGTACCCCTTTTCCCGCCCAGGATTTCTATTTCGTCAATAAATATAATGGCACTGTTTTTTCTTTCTTTTTCTGCCGCTGTTTTCGCCCGGCTGAACAGCTGGCGGATTCTTTGTGCTCCCACGCCGGCATAAAGCTCGATAAATTCGGAGCCGCTGGCTGCCAGAAAGACCGAGTCGGTATAAGCGGCAGCCGCTTTTGCCAGGAGAGTTTTGCCCGTGCCTGGCGGACCGACAAGCAGAATGCCTTTCAGGGGGCGGATGCCCATCTTGGCCACCCTCTCGGGAAAACGGACAAAGTCAAGGGCCTCCAGCAGTTCCTTTTTGGCCGTCTCCTGCCCGCCAATGCTTTCAAATATAACCGTCTCACAATTGTTTTCCCTGTCTACCATGGTGAAATTGACGGTGGTGCCGCCGCTGCGCGACTGCATTAGGTAGGAAAGAAAAGCAAACATGGCCACAAGGAAAAGCAAGGGTCCCACATTCACACCCTGCCAGAGTAAAACCACCAGGATGGCAACAGTCGCACCCAACGCTGTTTCGCGGATCATGCCTGCTCACCTGCCCACCTGTTTTGGCGGCTTATGATTTCATACAGCCAGGCGTCGCCTTTTTTTAGCTGCAGGTAGATATACTTGTCGTCCACGGCATAGCGATAATCATCAAGACCTAAAGCGGCAAGCTTGGCGTTGACGGCCTCTCCGGCTGCGGCAAAGTTGCCTTTTTGGTCGCTTTCATAGAGCTCCAAATGGACGGCAAAATAAGCATCCTCCAGAGGCTCGTTTCTATTGTCTACAATCACCAGGCGGTATGCTTCTCCCCCGAGCATTTCAGAAATAACTTCATGCAGCTGCCGGTATGTTTTCTGCAGGTCATCCACATACCCCAGGGTAATAATTATTACTTTCTCCCCGTCTTCTTCCAGCCGCACCTCCCGCACCGGTTCCAGCTCACTAATCCTTTTCAGCAGGGGTGCATCTATCATCTGCCGCTGACGCAGCAATACGGCACCGGTGGCAATGCCCAGGGTAACAATAAAAGCCAGTACGGCTGCATGCCACTTAAAATTCTTCATGCTATCGCCCTTCCGGTATTTACGCAGTTTACATAATGTATTATATCATTGGAGATGTCGCTTTCCAACTGGAAATAGTTCGAAAACGGCAGAAGGCAAGCTGCGCTGTTGCTCGCCTTCTCATTCCGTTTCAATTGTCCCCAAAAGATCGTAGCCGTCATAGCCTGTGATCTTTACATTAACAAAGGAGCCGTATTCAGCCCGTCCTCCCTCCACCCTGATGTAACCGTCCACTTCCGGTGCCTGCCCCCTGCTGCGCAAAAGCAGGATATTGGAATCAAGAGCGGAACGGCCGTCCACAAGTGCCTGCAGCCTCTGCCCGACAAGGGACTTTTGCTTTGCTGCGGCAATCCTGCTTTGTTTGTCTATTGCCACTGTCAGGCGCTCTTTTTTCACTTCCGGGCTGATCTGCCCGGGAAAGCTTGCCGCCGGTGTCCCTTCCTCCTGTGAATAAGCAAAGAAACCGACGCGGTCAAGGCGGGCTTCCTCCAGGAATGCAAGCAGGCGGGCAAAATCGTCTTCCGTTTCGCCCGGGAAACCAACAATAATGGTGGAACGCAGGGTGATCCCGGGGATGGCCGCCCGCAGGCGCCCGATCAACTCCAGGAGCTTTTTCGCCGTGGTTTTTCTGCCCATCCGCCGCAGAATGGGATCTGAACCGTGCTGAATCGGCAGGTCAAGATAGGCGCAAATCTTTTCTTCGGCCGCCATAACATCTACCAGCTCCGGAGTGATGCGTTCCGGGTAGGCATACAACAGGCGAATCAAGGCAATACCGGGAATATCGGACAGTGAACGGAGCAGTTCCGGCAGAGTCTTCCCTTCCCCAATGTCCTTCCCGTAAAGGGTGATATCCTGGGCAACGAGGTTCAGCTCCCGAACTCCCTGCCGTGCCAGCTTCTCCGCCTCAGAGAGGATGGAGGCAAAGCTGCGGCTGCGATAAGGGCCGCGAATGGCCGGAATGGCGCAGTAGGTGCACTTGTTGTCGCAGCCTTCGGCGATTTTCAGGTAGGCAGTATGCCTTGGTGTGGCCAAAAGGCGGGGAGCGTCTTCAGGCAGCCTGTATTTGCCCTCAAGGTAAGCCGGCCGCTCCCCGGCAAGGCAGCGGCGAATAGTCTCCGCCGCCGCCTGCAGGTCATTGATGCCAAAAATCCCGTCAATTTCGGGAATTTCTTTCCTTAACTCCTCACCGTAGCGCTGCACAAGGCAGCCGGCGGCAATCAGCGCCCGGCATTTTTTCTTTTTTAGTTCGGCCAGTTCCAGGATAGTCTGAATTGATTCTTCCTTGGCGCTGTCAATAAAACCGCAGGTATTAACAATGATGACATCGGCGTCTTCCACTGCCGTTACCAAGGAAAAATTTTCCGCTACCAGCAGCGCCGACAGCATTTCACTGTCTACCAGGTTTTTGGCGCATCCCAGTGAAACCAGGGCAACAGTTATCTCTTCTGTCATGCATCACCCTCCCGGGTAAGGATACCCCTTCCGGGATTACGGAGACAGGGCGGCTCCATCAATAGTGAATCCCAACAAAAAACCCTTTCCTAACGGAAAAGGTTCAGCCGTTATTGCTTGACAATATACATTGTATACGGTTTTCCCGTGTCCGGCAACTCCACCTGCTGTCCGCAAACGGTCAGGGAAAAAACTTGCGGATTCCCTATGCGAATGCGCAGTTCCTGCCCGGCGGAAGCCGTACGAGCCTGGCCTTGCTGCATCGTCCCCTGAAATGTTTCTTGTCCGTCCGCATGGACGCTTATCCAGCAGGCGCCGGAAAATGTCATCTCTGCTTCCAGCGTTTCCGCATTGCGGACAAGATAGCGGATCTCGGTGGATGTAGTGTCACGTTCTATGCTGACTTCCTCCTGCACGGGCTCTTCCGGCAAATCCTCCGGTGGCGGCGCCGGCGGTTCGTTATCCTGCGGTTCAGGCTCCCCGTTGTCGGCAGGAGGCGGACTTGATTGCGGAAGCCTGTCGTTTATAGTCTGCACAATAAAGTAGACACAACCGGCAAGCAAGATAATAAACAGTGCCACAAGCAGGTTCCGGCCAATTGCCGTTTTTTTGCGTTTGCGTTTTCTGACAATACGGGGTGCTGTTACTGTTTCCTCTGTTCCGTTCCTTTTGCTGCGATAGTAGAGATCCATTATTTCCTGAACATCCAGGCCCAGTTCGGCGGCATATTTGCGCAGCGCGCCTTTTAAATATACTTCACCGGGGAAGACTTTGTAATTTTCTTCTTCCAGAGCCAGGAGATATTTTTTGGGGATCATGGTCCGTTCCGTGATGGTTTCTACAGTCAACCCTAATCGTTCCCGGGCCTGCCTCAACTCCTGCCCAATTTCTGACATCTCTTCACCCCTTTTCATCTTAAATTACATCGATTCGCGGTCAAAAAACATTTTTCTGGCCTGTTCAGGTGTAATCAGGATTTCCCTGGCTTTGCTGCCCTCAAATTTGCCCACAAGACCTCGCCGTTCCATATCGTCTACCAGGCGAGCAGCCCTGGTGTATCCGATACGCAGACGCCTCTGCAAAAGGGAAATGGAGGCCGTACCCGCCTCGGCAAAAAGTAGCACCGCCTGCGGGAATAGTTCATCTTCTTCGTAAAAGTCTTCGTCTTCATTTTCTTCCGGCAGCAGTTGCTCCGCATATTCGGGCTCGCCTTGGCTGCGAATAAATTCAAGCAGTTGTTCCAGTTGCCTTTCATTGATGAAGGCGCCTTGAATCCGGAAGGGCTTGGACAAACCGAGGGGGTGAAAAAGCGCGTCACCGCGGCCAAGCAGTTTTTCGGCACCGCTCATATCCAGGATAGTGCGGGAATCTGCCTGGGAAGAAACGGCAAAGGCTATTCGTGATGTAATATTGGCCTTAATTACACCTGTAATAACATCGACAGAAGGGCGCTGCGTGGCAATCACCAGATGAATACCGGCAGCACGTGCCATTTGCGCCAACCGTGCAATGGAATCTTCCACATCGGCGGCGGCAACCATCATTAAATCGGCCAGTTCATCTATTATAACCACAATATAGGGTAAGATTTCATCTTCTTCATGCTGTTCCCTTTTCCGCTCGTTATAACTATGAATGTCTCTTACATTTTCCCGGGCAAAGATCTCGTAGCGCCGTGACATTTCTTTCACCATGTTCCTCAGTGCCAGGGAAGCCTTTTTGGCATCTGTCACCACCGGCAGCAGCAGGTGCGGTATGCCGTTAAAGGCACTTAACTCAACCACTTTCGGATCAATCAGCACAAACTTAACTTCCTGCGGACGCGCCTTAAATAAAATACTGGCGATGATGACATTAATACAGACACTCTTCCCTGAACCTGTGGAACCTGCAATTAAAAGGTGCGGCATTTTCATCAGATCGGCCACTACCGCATTGCCGGTAATATCTTTGCCCAGGGCTACGGTCAGCACCGACTCCGACTGTTGAAATTGCTCGTCCTCCAGAACTTCCCGCAGGTAAACGGGAGCAATTACTTTATTGGGCACTTCCACACCGATGGCGGCCTTCCCGGGAATGGGAGCTTCGATGCGAACATCGGGAGCCGCCAGGTTTAAAGCCAGATCATCGGCCAGGGAGACAATCTTGCTTACTTTTACACCTGTTTCCGGCTGGAGTTCGTAGCGTGTCACCGTCGGTCCCGACTGCGCATCCACGACTTTTGCCTTAACGCCAAAACTCTCCAGAGTTTTTTCCAGGATTTTTGCACGTTCCACCAGCATTTTTTGCGCTTGCGTGTCGCGCTGTTTCGGCGGTTTTGCCAGAATTTTCAAAGGAGGCAGGATATAATCATCCCCGGGCTTACTTTTCCCGGCGACAGCTTTCTCGCCGACCGTTGTTTCCTGCGTCACCCTACGGATTTCACCTGCAATGTCATCAGCTTGCTTCTCGTGCTGCACAGGAAAGAAAACGACGGGAGCTTGATTTCCTTTATGTGCAGGCTTATCCAGGTCAAAAATAGTTGCCTGCCTCCCGTTTGCCGGAGGCTTGGTGGCGGCAAATTCTTGCCCGCCAAGGGACGGAAAAAATGCTTCCTTTTCCTCTTCACGGCTGCTTTCCCTGATGGAGGACGTTTCCGTTTCCTGTCCGGCAAATAAATCGGCAAGGGCGGCAACTATTTTTTTACTGCCATGCCAAAAAAGACGGGAAAGATATGCCAGGCAGCCGGCAGCTGTCCGTAAAAGCCTCATCAGGGAAATATTTGTAATCAGGACAAAAGCAATGGCGATTAAAGCTACAAGGACAATCTTACTGCCCAGATCACGGAAAAGCAAGAAAAAAAGCGAGGTGAACAGGGCACCGCAGACACCGCCTCCCTGCTGCTGTAGTCCGAGGCGGAAGAAAGCTTTATAATGGCCCAGGTCCACAATCAGTTCCTTGTATTCCTCCAGGACCTGCAAATGGGTAAAAACAAGCAGGATGACAAGAACTAAAAGAAAGCCAATTTTCCTTTGTTTCAGGTGCGGTATTTTCCAGGGCAATATTTCTTGCACCCCGTTTGCCAGCAGAAAAGCCGGCAAAAGGAGAGAGACTTCCCCCAGAAGCATCCGCAAAACATTATTGAAAAAAATTCCTACTTCTCCGGTCTGGCGCGGAAAAAGCAGAGCGGCAAAAGCCAGTGCGGCCAAAGCAAGAATCAGGATGGCCCTGATCTGCTGTCTGATTTCATCACCGGTATTGCGAACCACCATCCATCACACCTTCTCAGCCCAACCAGGCAAACAAAAGAGTTATGATACCTGCACACCAGCAATAGTAGGCAAAGTAATGAAACTTGCCTTTACGGAGAACTTTAACAAAGAGCCGGATGGCCAAAATTCCGGAGAGAAATGCCGCCAGCATGCCCGGCAGTCCGCTTGCCGTAAGGCCGCTAAAACCGCTTACGGCCAAATCTTTTGCTTCCAGCAGGGTAGCACCCAGGATGACGGGGATTGACACTAGAAAAGAAAAACGGACGGCAGTCTCCCTGTTCAGTCCCAGCCAGAGAGCGGAGGTAATTGTGGCACCGCTGCGGGAAATGCCGGGGATAATGGCTATTCCCTGTGCCACACTGATAAGGAGCGCATCAATCGCCGTCATTGTTGCTTCATTTTTCCTGCCGGGTCGGAGATATGCCAGGGTGTAAAGCAGGCATCCCGTCACCAGCAGCATGAAGCCGGTGGTTGCAGGAGATTCATAAAAGCCTTCGAAGTAGCCTTTCAGAAGAACACCCATTAGGGCGGTGGGAATGACCCCCAGGATTAGCATGAGTAAAAAATGCCTTTCCTGTTTTTTGCTGTAAAAGTTTCGTAAAATTCTAATGATATCTCCGCCAAAAACAAAAAACACAGAAATTAGCGTCCCAAAATGCAGCATTATTTCAAAGGTGATGCCCGCTTCGCGGACGCCCAGCAATTGCTGAAAAATTACCAGGTGCCCGGAACTGGAAACGGGCAAAAATTCTGTTAATCCCTGAATAATGCCTAGGATTATACCTTCCAGTGCCCCCATGCAAACCTCCCGGATGGGAAAAGTCCCTGTATTAGAGCCATCTGCGTATGATTTCGCTAAAAGGAGGGAAAATCCTCTTTTTTACAAGTTTCTCTGTTCTGACAAAGCTTTCCACCATGGTTTGAAACGGCTTCAACAAAAAAAGCATGATGCATGCACCCCACAGATTATACAGAGTGTGGGCATTGGCCAGCTGCCTGGGCAGCGAGTTGGCCGAAGCGGCCGCCAGGCGGAGCAAAATGGGCAAAACCGGCCACACCAGAATTACGCTGCAGACGTTAAACAACAAATGGGCCAATGCAGCCTGCCGGGCTGTTTTTCCACTAAGAAAACCGGCGAGTAGCGTGTCGGTACAAGTACCGATATCCGCCCCCATCATAATTGCTACTCCGGCAGGCAGATTAAGGACGCCCGCCCGAGCCAAAGACAATGTGATTCCCGCCACTGCACTGGAGCTTTGCACAATGGCCGCAGCCGCAGCACCAACGACAATGCCGGAAAGAAGGCTGCGCGCCGCCAGGGCAAGTACCGCCGCAAACCAGTTTCTTTCCTGCAAAGGAATAACGGCTGCCGCCAGCAGTTTCATTCCCCAGAGCAGCACGGCAAACCCGATTAGGGCCCTGCCGGCCAAACGCGTCTTTTGACCGCCGCAGGCAAGAAGCAGCAGACCAAGTGCAGCCGGCAGCAGGGCATAATCGGCCAGGTTAAATGACAGCAGCTGCCCGGTAACAGTAGTTCCTACATTTGCCCCTATAATTACAGCGATAGCCGCCTGCAGCGGGAGCAGTCCCGCATCAGTCAGACCCACCACCAGGACGGTTGTCAGCGAACTGCTTTGCGTCAGGGCGGTAAAACAAAGTCCGCTGCAAAAGGCTGTGAGGCGGGAGCCTGTCAGGCGCTGCAGTACATCGGCAAAAGCCGTGCCCCACAAAGCTTCCAAGCCTGAAGCAAGCAGGCGCAGACCGGCGATGAAAAGCAGCAGGCCGCAACACAGGCGGACAGCCGGCATAAAAATCACCCGCTTAAGCATATGAGCACGGCTCGCAGATTTTGCCGGGAAAAACTTATACCTGCCGCTTTTTTTTTTGAGTGCAAAAACAGCCTGCCAGTGCAGACTGTTTAAGCTCAACCGTTAAGGTTAATATTCATACCCGGTTGCAGTTCCGGTTTCAAGTAATCATTGGGGTCCGAGGAAATCACCCGGATTAGCCTGCCCGCATTCCCGCCTGTTGCTTCCACAAGCAGAACAGCCTGCCCCCGCCTTATTTCTACGTAAGACGGCCTGTAGCTGTCGCTGCCGGCAAGCACTACGTCCAGGGGCATTACCGTCCAAAGCATCAGTGCAGCACCCCGCCGTTCTGCCGTTCCTCTATCATGGCACGCAATTTTTTTACTGCCTGGGCAAGACCGCCGACTTCGTCTATCAGCCCGATTTCTACCGCATCTTTTCCCACCATGACAGTGCCGATATCGCGTGCCAGCTGATCTGTGCAAAACATCAGTTGACGGAACTTCTCCTCGCTGATCCGTGAATGCTTGGTAACAAATTTGATGACTCGGTCCTGCATTTTGTCCAGATACTCGTATGTCTGCGGCACACCAATCACCATCCCGCTGAGACGAATGGGGTGAATTGTCATGGTTGCCGTTTCCGTAATAAAAGAGTAATCTGCACTGACGGCAATGGGAACACCAATACTGTGTCCCCCACCCAGAACAAGGGAAACAGTCGGTTTGGAAACAGTATCAATCATTTCGGCAATAGCCAGTCCCGCTTCCACATCTCCGCCCACAGTATTTAACAGCACCAACAGCCCTTTTATATTTGGGTTTTGTTCAATTGCCACCAACTGCGGTATCACATGTTCATATTTGGTCGTTTTGTTTTGCGGCGGTAGAGTAAGATGGCCTTCAATTTGGCCGATAATGGCAATGCTGTGAATGTCGCTTTCCGGTGGAGGAGTAGGGACGGTCAGTTGGCCCAACCGGTTAAGGTTCTGTACCGCCTCCTCCGTTTTTTCCGGTTGTTCGGCAGGCTGTTTGTCCGGCCTATGCCGCCTTGCTGTTTTGGGCGTTTGTATTCTTCTTTGCGGTTGCCGCATCCTGGTTCACTTCCTCGCAAGCATCTCTCTAGTAGTATTTCGCATGGGTTTACTCCTATACCACGACGGGAAGTTGCCCCGGCGGCAAACATCAGGACTCCATAATTATTGGTAAAATCATGGGGCGACGATGCATTTTCTCCCAGATATAGCGCGACAGGGAATCTTTCATCTGGTTCTTGACCACCGACCAGTCAGTTTTCTTCCCGTTTATAATTTTAGTCAGCGTCTGTGCCAAATGTTCTTTTGCCTCATCCAGCAATTTCTCCGATTCACGAACGTACACGAAACCGCGTGAATAAATGTCCGGCCCGGCAATAATGCTGCCGTCTTCTTTTGCAATGGTCATGGCCACAATAAAAATCCCGTCCTCGGAGAGTACTTTACGATCGCGCAGCACTATGTTGCCCACATCGCCCACACCCAGCCCGTCCACCAACACATGGCCGGAATCAACCGTTCCCGCCATACGGGCGCTTTGCGCTGTAAACTCAAGGATTTGACCGTTTTCTACAATAAAAATGTTGTCTTCATGGATACCAACCTTTGCCGCCAGCCTGGCATGATGAATGAGATGACGGTACTCACCGTGTACAGGAATGAGGTACTTTGGCTTGAGAAGGTTCAGCATCAGCTTCAGGTCTTCCTGGGAACCGTGACCGGAAACATGGACGCCCGAGACACTTTCATAAATGACGTTTGCCCCGCTGGCAAAAAGATTATTAATGGTCCGTGCCACCAGCTTTTCATTGCCCGGTATGGGGTTTGCCGCAATAATGACAGTGTCTCCCGGCATAATTTCCACTTTCCTGTGTTCCGAAAGGGATATCCTGGTAAGAGCAGACATGGGCTCTCCCTGGCTGCCGGTAGTCAGGATCACAACCTTTCTGGGCGGCAGAGCATCCAACTCATCCACATCGACAATTGTCCCTTCCGGCACATGCAGATATCCCAATTCCTGGGCAATTGATACCGCACTTACCATGCTGCGTCCCACTACGGCCACTTTTCTTTTATGGAGCAGCGCCGCGTCTATCACCTGCTGAATCCGGTGAATGTTGGAAGCAAAAGTAGCCAAAATAATACGCTGGCGCGCCGTCCGGAAGATATCCATAATAGAGCTGCCCACTTCTTTTTCCGACAGTGTGTACCCCGGGCGCTCTGCATTGGTACTGTCAGACAACGCCACCAGCACACCTCTTTCTCCCAGCTTGGCCAGGCGGTAATAATCGGCCGGTTTCCCATTAACAGGCGTCTGGTCAAATTTAAAGTCCCCTGTATAGACAACGGTCCCCACAGGTGTTTTTACAGCAATGCCGACGGAATCGGGAATACTGTGGTTAACATGGAAAAACTCAATTTTAAAAGAGCCAAGCTCCAGTTTGTCCTCAGGCCGGATAACCTGCAGAGAGCATTCTGCCAACAGATGATGCTCGCGCAGTTTTATTTCAACCAGACCCAAGGTTAGTTTTGTCCCGTAGATAGGGACATTGATTTTTTTCAGGATATACGGCAGGCCGCCAATATGGTCCTCATGACCGTGCGTCAGTAAAATAGCTTTTATTTTGTCTTTGTTTTCCTCCAGGTATGTTATGTCCGGGATTACCACGTCTATCCCAAACATTTCTTCTGTTGGGAAAGCCATGCCGGCATCAATCACAATTATTTCATCCTCAAAGCGCAGGACGTACATGTTTTTGCCTATTTCCCCTATCCCGCCCAGGGGAATAATCTGCAGCTTTGCCGCGGTAGTACCTGTTACATGTTTTATCTTGGCCCTACGTTTGCTTTTTGCATTGGACAACTCTTGTCACCTCCTTTATGCATGTTTCCGACCAAATATGACCAGCTACCATTATAGCTGAAAGCACAAAGTGGATGCAAGCAAACCATCTTTTCAGGAAAAAAGCGCCTTCCCCAGCCGCGGGAGGCGCTCCGCTGTTACAGATGGCCCAGTTCCTGCATTACTTTCCTTACTGCAGCCTCTTCCTCCTCAGTCAAATCGACTAGCGGCAGCCGCAATGGCCCGGCGGCAAAACCTTGCAGTTTAAGGGCACACTTCACGGGAGCAGGATTTGATGTAATAAAGAGGACTTTAAACAAAGGCAAAAGGCGTTGATGCAGCGCAGCCGCTTTTTTTACCTGGCCGTCAAAATACGCGGCCAGCATTTCCTTAATAGCCTTCCCTGCAATATGTGAGGCAACGGAAACGACGCCGCAGCCACCCACAGCTACAATGGGCAGAGTCAGGCTGTCATCACCGCTGTAGACGTAAAAGCCTTCAGGGGCAAGGGCGCAAATTTTGGCAATCTGCTCCAAATTGCCGCTTGCTTCCTTGATGGCAACAATATTTTTTATCTTACCGGCCAGGCGCAGAGTTGTTTCTGCAGCCAAGTTTACGGCTGTCCTGCCGGGAACGTTGTAGAGCATGACAGGAAGCTCCGTAGCCTGCGCAATTCTGGCAAAATGACGGTATAAACCTTCCTGGGACGGTTTGTTGTAATACGGAACAACAAGCATCACTGCGTCCACACCGCATTTCTCCGCTTTCTTTGTCAGGGCAACGGATGCTTCGGTGACATTGGAACCTGTACCGGCAATCACTTTGGCCTTACCTTGTACTGCTTTACTGATTGCGGTAAAAAGGCGTATCTTTTCTGCTTCACTCAAAGCAGGTGATTCACCTGTCGTTCCCGCCACTACTAGGGCATCACTGCCGTTTTCTACAAGGCGCAGCGCCAGTTCACACGCCTTGTCGTAAGCAACTTCACCGTCCGCTGTAAACGGTGTTACCATCGCAGTGACAACTTCGCCAAAAGGGGCTTGCAAAACGGGTCACCTCCGGTAAAATGGCTACAAGAAAGCTTGCTTGGCCTTCCGGTAAGCAAGCTGGAACATGCCGCCTGCCAGTTCCGCATCTACCGGCAGCAGGAATAGCTTTACGTTATCAAAACAATTATAACAGACGTAACGTCGCTTTTCAAACTCAATTCCCACTTTTCTCCTGCCGCTTCCCATCCCCGTATCTATTTGCACTTTTTTCAACGGAAAATTCATTGTGCAGTGCCCGGACTGCTTTTGCGACATCTTTTTCCGGAATCAGGCAGGAAATGCTTAAATGGGAATCGGCAGTTTGCATGACGGTGGTCCCTGTCTTGTTCAGGGCGGAAAGTACGCGTGCCATGACGCCCGGAACACCCCGCATACCTGTTCCGACCAGCGTTACTTTGGCAAATCCCTCCGCAACAGACGCTTTAAGTCCAAGTTTACTGATTACATAACGTGCTTTTTCCGCATCTTTTCCTGCAATGGTAAACTTTTTCTCCCCTGGAGACAGGCTGATGAGATCAATGCTGATGCCTGCGGCGGATAATTCCTGCAGCACTTCTTCCACCTGCAGGTCCGTCATCTCATCTGCAGGCAGGCACACTTGGGCCAGCCCCGTAACATGGGTAATGCCGGTAACTACATTTTGCCTTGCTGTATACGCCCTGAACCCCTCAGCCTTATGATGGCTGACAAGAGTGCCGGGTTCAGTGCCTCCCGTCTTTTTCAAAAGCAGGGGTACGTTGTAGCGAAGGGCAAGATCCACCGCGCGGGGATGCAGCACCTTGGCGCCTTCCCTGGCCATCTGCAGGACTTCATGGTAGCCAAGGTCGGCAATGGGCCTGGCTTCCGGTACAAGCTGCGGATCCGCCGTCATAACTGCATCTACATCTGAATAAATTTCCACAACTTCCGCCTCCAAGGCCGCACCAAGGGCAACCGCCGTAATATCCGAGCCCCCCCGCCCCAGCGTTGTTATTTCTCCTTCTTGGGTAATTCCTTGAAAGCCTGCTACCACCACAATCCGGTTATCCTGCAGGTGGCGGAAGATATTTTCTTTGCGGATACGCACAATTTCCGCATTGCCAAATGTATCGTCAGTAATAATGCCGGCCTGGGCGCCCGTCAAGGCAATGGCGGCAAAGCCGCGCATGGCAATGGCGGATGCCATGACGGCCGCGGAAATCACTTCGCCGCAGGAAAGGAGGAGATCAATCTCCCGCAGCAATTCTTTGCCGCCCGCATCCCGGAAAAAGGCAAGCAGGGTATCGGTAGCGTAAGGGTCGCCCCGGCGTCCCATTGCCGAAACAACCACAACTACCTGCACACCTTTTTGTCTTGCCTGGATAATATGTTCAACTGCCTGCTGTCTATTCTGCGGCGTAGCCAGTGAAGAGCCGCCAAATTTTTGGATCACAAGACGCAAGCTTCCACCTTCTTACTTTAAAATTTAAAATCACCGGTTGGCAATGAAATAAGCAGCGGCTGCAATTGCTTTCCTTCCAACGCCGCGCAGACTGTAGGAACCAGCAGATCCAATCTGGCGACCAGCGAATTTGGTTTGCTGAAAGGACTGTCCTGGCCGAAGGGTACAAAGTACACATTTTTTGTGGCAATCAGGATGCCGATATTTTTAGCATTAAGCCCCAGGCCGTCATTGGTGGAAATGGCCAGAATAACAGGCTTCTGATTGCGCAACTGCGCTTTTGCCCCCATCAGCACCGGTGTATCCGTAATCCCGTTTGCCAGTTTGGCCAAGGTATTGCCGGTACAGGGAGCAATAATATAAGCATCAAGTATTCTCTGCGGCCCCAGTGGTTCCGCTCCGGTAATGCTGTTGATCAGTTTCCGCCCTGTCGCCTGCACCAGTCTTTTCTTCCATTCCGTGGCATCCCCGTAACGCGTGTCCGTTTCATCCACTGCAGGCGAGATTAAAGGATAAATCTCGGCTCCTTCAGCTTTCAGCTTTTCAATTTCCGGGAAGACAGCTTCCAGTATGCAATGAGAACCGGTCACGGCAAAACCGATTTTTTTCCCCTCAAGTCTCATTAGTTTTTCCCCCTTTCCTCTTATGTAAAAGAATGTAATGGGGATAAATGTCTGTCAGAATTTTGCCGGCGGCAGCCGGCGCCGTCTTCCCGGGCAGGCCGGGCAGGAGGACCGCATGCAGTGAAAATTCCTTGGCGGCTGCAAAATCAACTCCGCCCGGCTGTGAAGCCAAATCCACAATGCAGACATCATGAGCAGCGGCGGCCAGTACTTTCCGGTCGATGACAAGTGCAGGCACGGTATTGAAAATAAAGCGGAAACTTTTGGCATGTTCCACCATTTCACCGATGGCAATGGCTCTGAATCCCTGCGCTCTGGCGGCGGCGGCCGCCTCCCTCCGGCGGACTGCCACAGTTACCTCCGCCCCCAATGCTTTCAGGGCACGGGCTAACGGCTGGGCGCAGCGGCCAAAACCTGTAACCAGGATTTTACTGCCAAACAAAGTCCAGGGAGAATGGCCGATGGCATAAGCAAGTGCGCCTTCCGCTGTAGGAATGGCATTTAAAATGGCCACTTCCTCCAGGGCGGCTGTTTCGATCACAGTTACCTGTCTTTCCTCCAGGGCTTTCCGTTCCGCCCCGGGCAGTTTCCCGCACAGAACCAGGACGGATGGAACAAACAGTTTTTTCAAATCCCATAAATAAATTTGCTGCTCTGCATAAGGAGCATAAACGGACTGATCGGTGCCAACTCCCACAAGCGGCAGGATAATGACATCCGCCCGCCGCGGAAGACCGACCCTAATCCCGGAAGCAAGTTTTTTGACAGAGCGGGAAAAACCGTAAAACCAAACATTTGCCCCCAGCGCCAGCAATTCCTCCGCCAGGTAGGCTTCTCTTGCGTCTCCTCCCACTACCGCAATCTCTGTCCCTGCGAGTAAAGTCATTCATGCTCCCACCTTTTCCCCCGGTAATTTAATATATGTTAAATCTGCCGTCAAAGGTTACAGCAGGAGCACCGGGTAAAAAAAGGGAAGCATGCTGCAAAAGGCATGCTTCCCCCTTTTACGTCAAAAGACCCGGCGGTTGCCGGGTCTTGTTTTATTCGTAGACTTTTACATCAAAAGCATTGTTTTCGCGAAAGACAGACATTATTTCCTCCGCCAGTTCTTCATCGTCTGTTTCCACAGCCACCATAATGCTGCCCCGCTCAATTTCTTCTTCGTAACGCTCTCCCTCTTCTTCCGGGAGACCGTAGTCAATAAGTCCGCCGGCGATGCCGCCCGTCACAACCCCGGTCAGGGCGCCCACCAGGGGACCGGCGGCAATAATGGGGCCAATTCCCGGGATTAAAAAGGCCCCGGCCCCCGCCAAAAGCCCGGCCAGGCCGCCAATGGCTCCGCCGGCGGCCGTACCGTCCGCAAGGTTCTGGTTGCCAAAACCGGCTTCCGCTGCGCCTGCTCCTTCTTCTCCACGTGCTACCAGGGAGATATCAAGATCTGAAAAATTACGCACTCTTAATTCACGAATTGCTTCTTCAGCCTGTTCCTGTGAGTGAAACAGCCCGATAACCGTCTGTGACATATGCATCCTCCTTTCTCGGTCGAGACTGCTTTTCTCTAGTATCAACCGAAAAAGCACCGTTATTCATGACTGGCAAATCCGCGTGACGGAAAACCGGGTGCCAAATCAACAACTACGATTTCCTCGCCTATTTTTTTTACGGCTTCCCAGGGGATAACAAGTTCCCGGGAATTTTTACCTTTTATTCCCATTGTTCTGCCATAAACAATAATGGAACGAATGCAGCCGGTACGGTCGTCAATCACCAGGTCCGACTCACCGATAAAACCTAGACGTGAGCCGTCATGCAGATTAATGATTTCTTTGCGCGCAAGCTGCGACAACTCCATGGTTTCAGCTCCTTCTGAGCATTCTATATGTTTTCAGAACAAAAGGTTGGAGTATGGCAACCATTAGAGAGAGAAAGGCCAGCGGTTCCATTTTTATCCCAATAATATTCCATTTGGCGGCCACCTCAAGCTGCAGGAACGAAACTAAAAGAACAAGCGAAAGATAAACACCGCCGGCCTGGGCCACCAGTTCTTGCAGGGCCACGGAAAATAGCGTTTCTTTAGTTTGTTCCGGCAGGGCAAAGACATCGGCGCGGCGTCTGTTTTGCATACGCAGGTAAATGGAAAAGGCAATCAGGGCCGCCAGCAGCAACAACGGGAACATCCTCATTGCTCCCCCTTTCGCATCATTTCTACCACGAGCCGATCCAGCTTGCTGCTCACAGACACCACTTCCGGGGAATGCAGGCTGCCCTGCAGTCGTTTTACTTCAGCGGCGAGAGCCTGCCGCAGTTCCGCCAATTGTTTTTCATAAAAACTCTGCAAAGGCAAACCCCCTTACAACCCGGTATGTCCGAATCCTTTACTGCCGCGACCTGTCTCCGGCAGTTCATTTGTAGCTACAAATTCCGCCTTGACAATTTTGGCCGGAACCAACTGGGCAATCCGGTCGCCGCGGCACAGTACAAAAGGCTCCTTCCCCAGATTGGCAAGAATAACGATAATTTCCCCCCTGAAATCCGCGTCTATTGTCCCGGGACTGTTTAAGACTGTTATCCCGTTTTTCAGTGCCAGACCGCTGCGCGGCCTGATTTGAGCTTCGTAACCGGCAGGAATGGCAAGTGCCAGTCCTGTCGGGACAGGCAGCCTCTCTCCCGGCAAAATCACAACAGGTTCGGCAAGAGCCGCATACAGGTCCAGACCGGCCGCCTCCGCCGTCATGTAAGCCGGCAGCGGCAATCCCTCTCCGTGGGGCAGCACGCGTACATAAATTTTACACATAAATGTACTCCTTCCTGTGTAATCGTCCCCACTTTACTTGTTTTGGCTGCTTTTGTCAATGCTTTATTGGCTCCAGATCTGCACCCAGACATAGCCTCCGCCCGCACCGGAACGGATCTGGATAAATTTTTCCGTGGAATTGCGAAACTTGAAATCAATAAAGTCGGTTACTGTTGCATCTCTGCCGGGGGGAACATAGCCGACGCGGATGCTGTGAGGATGGCGTTCCACAATTTCCATGCCCGCCAGCAGGGCTGCATTGTAGACTGTTGTTGCCACCTGACAGACCCCGCCGCCGATACCCATTCCCCCCACCACGGGTGCCATGCTGTAACCTCGTTCAAAAGTGCGCGGTCCCGTAACCTTATTAAAAGAAAAAACATCACCCGGAGCCAGGACATAACCGTTCATATATTTGGCAGCCACATATAGATTATCCGTCCGCCCGGCGCTGCCTCCCCCGCTGGTACTGAAGGAGGAAATTTTTTTATTAATGGAACGGTAAATTTCTTCCGTCATCTCCGGTTCCAGCACAATTAGAACGAGAGCAACTTCCTCACCTTCTGCTGCCGCCATCACCGCATCCACCGTTGCTTCCACATCCACCAGCAGTCCCTTCTCCTCCGGCACAATCTCCAAGGTTTCCCTGTTCAGGCGGGCATTGCGGGGAGCTCGGCCAAGAGTCGCCGCCATCTTTGTGACCTCCGCACGCACCTCGTGCTCAAGCATGCCTGCAAGCGGCACGCCTTCCAGGGTTACCCCCCGCTTTACACCCTTGAAATAGCGGACGACACCGCCGCCCACATTAAAGGTTAAAGCACAAAAAACAAGGACGGCAAAAAACAGCAAAACGGTAGTTACCTTGACCGCACTAAACACTTTTCTGCGTGACATCATGGTTTATTCCCCAGGCCCCCAATCCGGACTGAGCAGTTGGCCTACTGTTTTTGGTTCCAGCCCTTTCTCACGGAGGGCGGGGATTATCCGACGCAAAAAGGCTGCCGTCTGCTCGGTCGGATGCATCAAAATCATACTGCCCCCTTCCGCACCCTGTATAATTTTCTCATACATGGCATCCACCCCCGGCAGCTTCCAGTCCACGGTATCGAGCGTCCACATAATGACACGGTAATTTTGCGCCGCCGCCGCTGCAAGAACGCTTGGCGACAGTTCCCCCTTGTGCGGGCTGAAATACTGTGGACGCTTACCGCAGACTGCTGTAATAATCTCTCCCGCCCTGCGTAGATCTTCTTCCACTACGGAAAGGGGAGCTTCACCCAGACTGATGGCGTCGGAATAACCGTGGCTTGCAATTTCAAAACCGGAAGCGGCAAGCATTTCAGCTTCCTGGCGGTTGTTTTCCACCCAGCGCCCCACCAGAAAAAAAGTGGCCTGCGCCCCGGCTTCCCGCAGCACTTCCAGCATCTCCGGCAGAAACTCATTCCCCCAGGCTACATTAATCAGAAATGCCACCTGTTTTTTGGCCGGATTGCCGCGGTAAACAGGATACTGCTTAAAATCTGCCAGTGTTACAGCCGGAGGGACGGATCTGACATGCGGCACCACCATCTCTCCCCTGCCCGCGGCCAGCACTCGCTCCAGTGTGGCATCCACATCAATCTCCAAGCCGCATAAAGCCGGGATAACCCCGCCCGTGGTTTCATCAAGGCAGGCATCTACTGGAGGGACATTACGGATGCGTGCCAGCTGTTCAATCACCACGCGGCTTTCCGCCGCAGTGAGCCCGCCAAGGGGAACATCACCCAGCACCACGCCTTCGGCCACTTTTTGTGTTTTACGCCGCAGCAATCCTGTACAGCTGCTGATTCCATAGGGAAGGATAAGCAATATTAGTATCACGGACAAAAGCTTGCGGCCGCTGACTGCCGTAAAACTGCTGTAACGCATCCTGTTGCCTCCTTATTTAATTTCGCGCTGCCTAAGTTCGCTGAAAGTCAGGATTTCATATTCCGCAGAGCGCAGACTTTCAATTAAAACCGGGAGCATCCGGACAATCTGGCTTGAATGCGTATGCATCATGATAATGGCACCTTTATGCAATTCCCGCATGATCTTTGCCTTGGTTTCACTGTATGAGAGCCCCAGCCAGTCATTGGCGTTAATGCTCCAGATAACCGTTATCAAGCCGCGTTTTTGGGCGGCATCAAAAACTCGTTGGTCCAGTTCACCATAAGGCGGGCGGAACAACCGGGTTTCAAGCTGTAATTCCTCCCGCAATGCTTCGGCCATCAGATCAAAATCCTGCTCCAGTTCCTCGTCATTCAGCTCCGTCAGGATTTTATGTTCATAGCCGTGCTGTCCCAGTTCATGCCCTCTGTTTATTATTTCCGCCGCCATGTCGGCATAACGGCGCAGCCAGTTGCCGTTGACAAAAAAAGTTGCCCGGACATTGTAGCGGTCAAGGATATCCAGAATTTCCGCCGTCTTCCCCGGCCCCCAGACAACTTCAAAAGAGAGGGTGCAGGCTTTGTCTTTTGTTGGGACATGATAATACACCCCTTCCAGCAGCGGTGCAAAGACACTACGTGTAATCTGGCGGTGCAAAAGATACGTCAGGAGCAGGAGCAGAAAAAGTAAAACGTATAAATACCGTTTTTTCCGCCTGGCACGCCTCGTTTCCCTGTTCAAACCCAAACCTCATTTCCGTGAGCATACTTGCTACAAAGTTATGCACAGGAAAAAGTAAAAATGATACTGCCCGGGGAAAAGAAAAACCGGGCACTGCCTGTGCTTCGATCGCTAACCAAAAGTGCTCCGACCGCATATCCATAGGTTAATCCGGGTGCCCGGCTGCAAAGGAGTTAAGACAGCCATGTCCAAAAGTTACGTGTCCTTGAAAGTGGCGGCGGACCGCACAAGCTATCAGCGCGGCGACAATGTCCTGATCGCTGTTTGGGCAAAGAAAAAAAACCGGGCCGCTGCCCAGGAACCGGTGAAGCTTTTATGTTTTTGCCCCCGACGGGAAAAAAGTCTATGGGGCCAGGCTTTGCACTGACAGTCTGGGCAAGGCCATGGGCATGTACCGGGTCGGGAAAAACACGGCTGCCGGCCGTTATTTCATTGAAGCCCGCAACGCAGCTTCGTCGGTTGCTCTTGCTTCTTTTTTGATTCTGAACAGGAAAATTTCTCCGCGCAAATTCTTATTTCCAGGAAAAAGCCCGGTCAGGCGTGCCCCGAAACAAAAAAAGAACATAAACTTTTACCGTTTATGTTCTCTCGAGCGGCGTTCCCTGTCGGAACCGCCGCGGCGTTCACGCCTGTTATCCCTTTTGGCATTATCCCGTTTGCTAAATGTATTTTCATCGATCATTTCCCCTTTGGCGTTGGGAATGGCGGCCCTATGTGAGAGATCAATCCGTCCGCGTTCGTCAATATTAATTACTTTAACCGGGATTTCATCGCCAATATTGACCACGTCTTCAGTCTTGTCCACATGTCCATGAGCCAGGCGGGAAATATGGATCAACCCTTCTTTGCCCGGCAGGATTTCGGCAAAGGCACCGTATTTCTCCACCCTTGTTACCCTGCCCATGTAAACTTCACCCACTTCAACTTCCTTCGTCAGCGCTTCTATCATTTTCACAGCCGCCGTGCCGCTGTCCGGGTTGACTGCGGCGATATAGATCGTGCCGTCCGGTTCAATATCTATTTCCGTCCCTGTATCGGCCACTATTTTGTTGATCATCTTGCCGCCGGGACCGATAACATCCCTGATTTTATCAGGATGAATATGCATGGTAATAATTCTGGGCGCATATTTTGACAATTCGGGACGGGGCTCGGCGATCACGGCGGTCATTTTATCCATGATATACAGGTAGCCTTTTCTTGCCTGCTCCAGCGCCCGTGCCATGATGTCACGGGACAGGCCTTTGATTTTGATGTCCATCTGCAGGGCGGTTATACCGTCCCTGGTGCCTGCCACTTTGAAATCCATGTCGCCAAGGAAATCTTCTATTCCCTGGATATCTGTGAGGATGGCAATCTCGTCGCCTTCCTTAATAAGCCCCATGGCTACGGCGGCCACAGGTTTTTTAATGGGCACGCCGGCATCCATCAGCGACAGGGTGGAACCGCATACAGAGCCCATGGATGTAGAGCCGTTTGATTCCAGAACCTCGGAAACCAGGCGGATTGTATAGGGAAAATCCTCTTCCGGCGGGATAACGGGCAAAAGCGCCCGCTCGGCAAGTGCCCCGTGTCCAATGTCCCGGCGGCTGGCGCCGCGCATGAAACCTGCCTCGCCCACGCTGTAAGGCGGAAAGTTATAATGGTGCATGTAGCGCTTTTTTTCTTCCAGTCCCAGGCCGTCTAGGCGCTGGACGTCGCCCGGCGCGCCCAGAGTACACACAGTGAGCACCTGGGTCTGTCCGCGCCGGAACAGGCCGGATCCGTGAGTACGGGGCAAAATGCCCACTTCCACGGTGATGGGCCTGATTTCATCCTGCCTGCGGCCGTCCGGCCGGCGGTTCTCCCGGATAATCATGGTGCGCATAGTTTCTTTGAGCAGGGCGTCAAAGACTGTGCGGATATCCTGCTCATTTTCGGGATAAAGCTCCAGAAAATGTTCAAGAGTTTCTGCCCGCAGACTGTCAATGGCAACTTCACGGGCCTGCTTTTCCTCAATGCGGATAACTTCATTCACCCGCTCACTGCAAAAAGCACGCACTTCTTGGGCAATAGCTTCATCCGGCGTAAATTCCACAACTTCCATTTTTTCTTTGCCTGCTTCGGCTATCATCTGTTCCTGCAAGGCAATGATCCCCTGGTTGGCTTCATGTCCGGCCATGATAGCTTCCAGGATTTCCTCTTCCCTCAGTTCATTGGCGCCGGCTTCCACCATCATAATGGCATCTTTTGTACTTGCCACCACCAGGTGCAGGCGGGAATTTTCCGCCTGTTCCTGTGTAGGGTTGATAACCGGTTTTCCGTCCACCCAGCCCACAACCACGGCCCCGATGGGCCCGTCAAAAGGTATGGGAGAGATTGACAGGGCCGCCGATGCCCCGCAAATAGACAGCGCTTCAGGCGGACAGTCCTGGTCCACGGAAAGCACGGTGGTTACTATGTGCACGGCGTGACGAAATGATTTGGGAAATAAAGGACGGCAGGGCCTGTCTGTCAGACGTGCTGCCAGGATGGCTTTTTCCGTTGGCCTGCCTTCACGTTTTATGAAGCCTCCCGGTATTTTGCCGACCGCATACAAACGTTCTTCATAGTCCACTGTCAGGGGAAAGAAATCAATACCTTCACGTGGTTCCGCAGAAACGGTAGCCGTGGTAAGCACCACTGTATCACCGTAGCGTACCAGTACAGCTCCACTGGCCTGTTGAGCCACCCGGCCGATCTCGTAGCTAAATTCCCTGCCGGCCAGTTCCATGCTGTATACCTTCATGGCAAACATCCTCTCTCACATGCGCTTCTTTTAATAGCAGCACAATATTTGGGAGAAGCGGGGTTTCCCCCGCTTCTCCTTTTTATTTTCCGGGAAACTATTTACGAAGCTGAAGCTTTTCCAGGATGTTACGGTAGCGTTCTGCATCGGTTTTTCTCAAGTAGTTAAGCAAACTTCTACGTCTGCCGACCATCTTTAACAGGCCGCGTCTGGAATGATTGTCCTTTTTATGCACCTTCAGGTGTTCGGTCAGGTAGTTGATCCTTTCAGTCAGCAGGGCAATTTGCACCTCGGGAGAACCGGTGTCTTTTTCATGTAAACGGAACTGACTGATTACATCCTGTTTGCGCATGGAATCCATCGTCATACGGCACACCTCCTTTTTGTTGGCATACACCATGCAGCCAAGGCAAACGTCGGAGCTTCGATTGCCCGAGCCACAGGTTAACAAAAATGATTCTACCACATTGCCTGCCCGGAAGCAAGAAAAGCGGCGAGATTTTGTTAAGCCGGATGTAGGACTACAATAGATCTTGGACACTAGGCTTTAAAAAAAGAATGCAAGATGAGGACAATTCGGTTATTGTTAAGTTACCCACACAAAACAGAACCGAAAGGAGTGCCTCATCCTGCATGAACAGCATAACACAAGACATGAAGTATCGGCAATCCATTATGAAGTATGCACAGAAATACGGAGTATCCAAAGCATCCAGGCGCTATAACAAATCACGTT
>JAAYLG010000049.1 GCA_012522075.1 Bacillota bacterium | reverse complement strand
TGAGGAACGTCTGAAAGCGGTGCTCCAGGAAGTCACCCGGGCGAGAGGCAACATTATTCTCTTTATTGACGAGCTGCACACAGTGGCAGGTGCCGGCAAAGCGGAAGGAGCCATGGATGCGGGCAACATGCTGAAGCCACTGCTGGCCCGCGGTGAACTGCATTGCATCGGCGCCACTACCCTGGACGAATACCGCCGCTACATTGAAAAAGACGCCGCGCTGGAGCGGCGCTTCCAGCCCGTCCTGGTTGAGGAGCCCACGGTGGAAAACACCATTTCCATCCTGCGCGGCCTGCAGGAAAGGTATGAATTGCACCACGGCGTCCGCATCCAGGACGCCGCCCTGGTCTCGGCCGCCGTTTTAAGCCATCGTTATATAAATGACCGCTTCCTGCCGGATAAAGCCATCGACCTGATTGATGAAGCGGCCGCCAAGCTGCGCACGGAAATGGAAAGCATGCCGGAAGAGCTGGAGACGCTGGAGCGCCGCCTCCTCCAGCTGGAAATCGAGCGGGAAGCCTTGCGCAAAGAAACGGACCGGGCTTCCAGGGAACGCCTGGCCGCCCTGGAGAAGGAACTGGCGGAAGTTAAAGTGGAGCGGGACAATGTCCGCGCCAGGTGGGAGGCGGAAAAAAGCGCCATCAGCAGCCTGGGGTCGCTGCGCGAAGAACTGGAACTGGCCCGTACGGCCATGGAACAGGCACAGCGGGAGTATGACCTGAACAAAGTGGCAGAACTGAAATACGGCCGCATTCCGGAGCTGGAAAAGCAGTTAAAAGAGGCTGAAGCCAAGTTGGCCGGCGATGAAGCAAAACTGCTGAAAGAAGAAGTCACCCCGGAAGAAGTGGCGGAAGTGGTAAGCCGCTGGACCGGTATCCCCTTGAACCGCCTGCTGGAAGGGGAAAAGGAAAAACTGCTGCGCCTTGACGCCATCCTGCACCGGCGTGTCGTTGGCCAGTATGAAGCGGTCCAGGCGGTTTCCGACGCGGTGATCCGTGCCCGCTCCGGCCTCAAAGACCCGCGGCGGCCCATCGGCTCTTTTATTTTCCTCGGCCCCACCGGCGTGGGAAAAACGGAACTGGCCAGGGCGCTGCCGGAAGCGCTTTTTGATGCGGAAGAAAACATGATTCGCCTTGATATGAGCGAATACATGGAGAAGCATGCCGTAGCCCGCCTGATCGGCGCCCCGCCGGGCTACGTGGGCTACGAGGAAGGCGGCCAGCTGACCGAGGCAGTCCGCCGCAAGCCTTACAGTGTCTTGCTTTTTGACGAAATAGATAAAGCGCATGCCGACGTGTTCAATGTGCTGCTGCAGATCCTGGACGACGGGCGCCTGACTGACAGTCACGGCCGCACGGTGGATTTTAAAAATACCATTATTATCATGACTTCCAATATCGGCAGCGTCCACTTGCTGGAAAACATTTCGGCGGAAGGCAAAATTGACGCAAAAGTGGCGGAACGCGTCCTGGCCGAGTTGCGGGCACACTTCCGCCCTGAATTTCTCAACCGGGTGGATGAAATTGTCTTCTTCACCCCCCTAACGCCGGAAGACCTGAAACAGATTGTGGAACTGCAGCTGAGCCAGTTGCGGGAGCGCCTGGCGGAACGCTACATCACCCTGGAGCTTACAGCACAGGCCAAAGACTTCATTGCCCGGGCGGCGTACGACCCGGTCTACGGCGCACGGCCGCTGAAACGCTACCTGCAGCGTGAAGTGGAAACGGCCCTGGCACGCAAGCTGCTGGCCGGGGAAATCACGGACCACAGCACCGTTGTCATTGACAGCGAAAACGGCCGCCTAGTCTTCCGGCCGGCATGAAAAACGGAGTGCAGAGCGCACTCCGTTTATGCTTCTGCAAAGTACGCAAACCAGCGTGACACATCAAAGGCACCGACTTTTTTGTCCCGGTACTGGTTCAGGAGCTTCTGGCGGCCATCCTGCAGCGCCTGGGATGCTATGCCGTGCCTGAGGGAAAGGTCCGCCTCCATAAAAGCGGCAAAATGGTCGCATGCCCGGACCAGTTCCCCGTCCACCGGGAAGTAGCGGTCTTCGTTATAAAGAGCATCTATGCTTCCGGCCGGTACGATTTTTACTTCCCCGTCCACAATGATTTTATTTGCAAATTCGTTTTCCATAAAATAACGCAACTGCTGTTGAAAAGCGGCAGGTAGCAGAGGCAGTAGGATCTCTTCCGCCTGGCGCCACTCTATCTCCTTAATTACTTCATCCAGCCCGGCCACCGCCCGTTTAACCGGAGACACAATATCCCGTGTCAACACTTCCGGCAGGTCATGGAAAAGGCCTGCCAAGTAATTGTTTACCAGGCGCTGCCGACAGGCGCCTATTTCACAGCCGGCCAGGTAAGACAGCATGGCCACAATCAGCATATGCCCAAGCACGGAAGTTTCCGGCAGGCGAGGCGTCTGCGCCCAGCGCTGTTGAAAGCGCAACTGTCCCACAAGGTCCATAAAGTGGCTTGTTTTTTTGCCCAGTTGCAATTTCTGGACGCCGGCCAGGTGGTAATGTTCCTCAATTTCATCTTCGATGGCATTTTTTGTTGCTTCCAGGCCGTAAAGATTGGCATTGAGGTGATACACCAGCCGGAATTCCCAGTGTGTGGCAAGATAATGGGATGCCTTCAGGATACTTTTTTCCAGGCTGCTGTATTCGGGGTCAAAAAGATATCTCCTGAATTTGCCGTAAAAGTCTTCCGGCACCCCGGCCAGACAGCTTTCCAGCTGCGTCAGCACCCACTGGTTCAAAAGCTCGCCTTTTTCCTCCATCAGTTTATGAAAAATGGGCGGCTTGATGTCCGTCAGCAGGATGCGGTGCAGGAACTCAAAAAAAGCCCCTTCTATCAGATGCCTCCAGTTAATGCTGATCCCCCTGTCGGCTTCTTCAAATTTTGCCAAGAGAAATGCATATATCATTTTATGAGCCTGTTTATCCAATTCTGTAAAACCTTTATGCGGCCGGTTATGGTCATTCCAGCGCTGAATGGCGGCCGCAGCAAACAACAGCTCCAGCAATTCTTTGGTAATCATGCCAAACTCCTGTTTTTTATATTTTCCCATTTGTTTATCTACTATCAAGAAGCATCTTCTTCCTCGTCTGCTTCAGTCGCCAAATCAAGCAGCAATTCCGCATCTCCTTCGGGCAGCCTTTGCACTTCATCCAGTTTCCGCTCAATGGTGCGTGTTTTGCGGGCGGCACCGTCAATGGTATTGCTGGCTTCCTGCAGTTTCTTTTTCGTTTTTTCGAGCAGAGCGCCGAATTGGCTGAATTCAGTCCGGACCGCTCCCAGCAGTTCCCAGACTTCGCTTGTCCTTTTTTCAATGGTAAGGGTACGGAAGCCCATCTGCAAGCTGTTGAGGAAAGCAGCCAGGGTTGTGGGGCCGGTAACCGCCACTTTATAATCGCGCATTAAAGTCTCAAACAGGCCGGCTCGCCGCAAAACCTCGGCATACAGTCCTTCAAACGGCAGAAACATAATGGCAAAATCTGTGGTGTACGGCGGACTGAGATATTTATCCCTGATATCTTTCGCACATTTTTTTACACTATTTTCCAACTTCCGGGCAAAGTTTTCAATCTGCCCCGCCTCAGCCGCATCATATGCTTCTAACAGGCGATGGTAATCTTCCAGGGGAAACTTGGCATCAATGGGCAGCCAGACAGGCTGTTCACCGTCCCGGCCCGGCATTTTGACGGCAAATTCGACCCGCTCCCGGGAATTGGGTTTAACCGCTACATTTTTCTCATACTGATCCGGAGAAAAGATTTGCTCCAGGATGTTTTCCAGCTGAATTTCACCGAGGGTCCCGCGAACTTTGACATTGATAAGCGCTTTTTTCAGGTCTCCCACACCGGCGGCCAAGGTCTGCATTTCTCCGAGCCCCTTGTGCACCTGCTCCAGGCGCTCGCTCACCTGCCGGAAAGATTCACCCAGCCGTTTTTCCAGTGTGTTTTGCAGCTTTTCTTCCACAGTTGCCCTGATTTTCTCCAGCCTGTCCTCACTGGACTGGACCAGCTTCTCCAGTTGACCTGCCAACTCACCAAATTTCTGCCGCTGCAGTTCATTAAAATCGCGCACATTGGTCCTGAAATTTTCCACAAAAGACTGCAGCGCCGCGGTTATTTCCGCCCGGTTTTGTGCCGCATCACTGTTGACTTGCGCCTGCAGCTTGGCCAGTTTTTCCTCCAGCTGACGTGTTAAGAGATCGAGCTGCGTTTTCTGTAGCAGGGACATTTCTGCAACCTGCCGGCTCAGAGAATCACCAAACGCTTTTAGCCCCTGGCTTAATTCTTCCCTGTTCTGCCGGGCGCTGTCGGCAATTTCCCGGCGGCAGGCTTCCACATCTTCCCGCACCAGGCGTTCCGTCATTTCCTGTTGTTTCGCAAGATTTGCCAGAGTCTCTTTGACACCCGAACTGTCGCTGCCGGTTTTTTTGCTTAATAGCACAACCACGCCAAGCAGTGTCAGGGCGGAAAGCAGGAACGCTGCTACTTCCACTTGCGGGGCCTCCTTTGTCTTAAATTTACACTTGCGTCTTACTCTCTTATTCTTCTCCTTGACGTTTCTCTCCTTCTTTGCCCTGTCTTTTCCGGCGGCAGGCCGGTTGGCCCGCTGAAAGGCCCGGGATAATAAACCTCTCCCGGGCCTGTTATTTTATTTAAAGCGAATAATTTTGCCTGTTTCCTTGTCCTTCCAGTAACCTCTCTGCTGTAGCGGCCAGTTAAATTTAATGGCTCCAGGATTGGGGCAATCATTGACACAACAGCCGCAATACCAGCACTCATCGGGATGCAGAATAATGGGCGGTTTCCCTTTTTCCGGGTGGGGAACGAAAACATCAATCTGGCAGACTTCCACACATGTATTACAGCCAACGCAATGGTCGGGATCAAAAATCACCGGCGTGTTGGGTGAAATGATATTGGGAATGGCAAAGTTTTTTCCCATCATGGCACACTCCTCCTATCTCCCTTGATAAACTCCCGTATAATCTTTATTATGCGCCTCATATTGTGCCACAGGATCACCGGCATAATCCAGCGGCAGCAAGCTCACCTCCGCCCGGCCGTCCTGCTGTTTAATGACCAGGAATTTCTGCCATTCCACCGGGTCAATTTCAGGATAATCTATGCGGTAGAAATTAAGCAGTTTGCTGCTGGCTTTTCGCGCCCTGGCCGCCTGCATGAGAATCTGCCCGTGGGTCAGCAGGTTCAGATCCTCCAGACACCGCATTAGTTTATGCGGGTCCAAGGCAAACAACCTGGGGGCATATTCCTCTTCGATTTCCTGCAATGTATCGAGGCCAATGGCAAGGAGCCTGTCTGTCAGGTATTCCGAGGCAAAAAACTGCATTGCCCGGGCAATGCCGGCATGAAGTTCTTTCCACTCCAGGCCGCCGGTCCGCTTTACCGGTGCGTAAACACGCTCTTTTTCCCTGTCCACCTGGTCACGGGAAATGACCGGCTCCGCTACCTGCTTGATATAAGCAGCGGCTTTGCGTCCTGCATAGCGGCCGGTGGCGGCACAGAAGCTGTGGTCGCGGGCCGAGAAAAGCTGTTCGCCTGCTGCAAACAAGCCCTCCAGTGATGTTTTCAGGTTCCAGTCAATCAGCAGCCCGCACCGGCCCGGTGTCCTCCACTGTGGCGGGGATTCACCTTCCAACAGCAGGTAACTGATCAATTGATGTTTTGTCGGGTCAAAACCTGCCGCCGAATAAGTATCGACAATGATCCGGGAAGTGGATTCTTCCCGCAGCATCATTTGCCAGGTGGCTCGGGATTCTATTGCGGGCATGGCCGGGAAGTCGCCAAAAAACGGCAGTTCATATTCCCCCCGCAGAACCTTTTCCCTGATTAACGGCCTCATGTGCCTGTCGTCGCCGGGCATGCTGCCGTCTTTCCAGCCCTGGGTAGGAATGGGCAGCACCCTGCCGTTGCTGTCCACCAGCTGCACATTCTCATAGCTGGCATCCCCGGCTCCTGCATACCAGGTATGTTTAAAACCTGTACTCAGGCCCATGGGGGAAGTGGTTTCCATCATGGTCAGTTCAGCACCGGCTCGCCACGCCATGGCAATGCCATCGCCTGTCTGTGTACGTGAACGGAAAGTATTGTATCCCGCCAGCTCAGTATTCAGAAGGTAAAGCGAATAGTTCCCCGCCGTTGCCAGAATGGTTGCCTTCGCCTTAAAAATCAGGAATTCGCCGGTCCGGTTGTTAACCCCGGTTGCCCCCACAACCCTGCCGCCCGGTATCCCTCCTTCATTTAACAGGCTGGTTACCATTACCCGGTCAAAAATTTTTACCCCTAAACGCTTGCATTCTTTTTTCAGGGCAGGCTTAAAAGTGGAGCCCCAGACCCGCAAGACGGTATTCCTTGAGTGGTCTTTATTCTGGCGGGGTGATGCCATCATTTTTGTCTTCTCGTCCCGTCCTTCCACGCCTACGTATTCATCTTTATCATCCCTAATCTTACCGCCCATCTGCTCATATTCAAGCAGCGTGTCCCATCCCTCGCGGCACTGTATCTGTGTCCCGATTACATTACTATATGGCTTGTACATTTCCCTGGCCCACTCATCCGGGTCCACCTTGGACAGAGGGTTGGTGGGGATATCACAATAATGGTCGCAGCCCGGGCCGCCGGCACCGCTGCGGATGGTATCCCCCTTTTCCACCAGGGCAACAGTGGCCCCGTTCCTTGCCGCACTGATGGCTGCCCAGCAACCGGCAATCCCGCCGCCCACCACCAGCACATCACAGCTGATTTCCTGCTCCGCCCCGTACCGAACAGGATACGGCCAGGATGGCGGCTCCCCTTTCTCCAGCAAATATTCATGCCATGTCGTCACCTAATAAACCTCCTTTTCCCTCTACTGTCTTCTGCAAACTGTTCAGCTTTTAGCTTCGTGACGGCAGCATATGCGCCGTTTATTAGCAACGAACCATAGCTGTTACTGTTAACCGGCAAAATATTCGCAACTGTCTCTATTGTACAATATTAAAATACACTTGTTAATAGCTATTGCCCGGCGGCAAAAGAAATGCCCGCATCCTGAAAAGATGCAGGCATTTATTGCAAACTGTACTGCTTTGCGGCAGCCGCTTTACGCTGCACAAACTTTACAACTTCAACAACCGGCGTGATGGCAAAAGCCAAAAGCAGAGCGGCAAGCCACTGCCCCGCAGTAAGCGGGGTAACGCGGAAAACTGCAGCCAGCGCATTAACATTGATAATCAGGACGGAGAGGCCAAAGAGCACCAGGTTACCGCAAAGAATCACCGGGTTGTTCAGTGATTGACGGGAGAAAATTGTCTCCTGCCCGCGTTTAATGTTCATGGAATGGACAAACTGGGCCGTGGACAGGGTGACAAAAGCCATGGTCGTTGCCGCGGCCGGGGAGTGCCGGTAACCCAGGCGGTAGGAAGCAAGGGAAAAGAGGGCGATCAGCAGTCCCTGATAAATAATGCTGAAACCCAGGCCGTCGGCAAAAAAGCTTTTCTGTGGATCCCGCGGCGGCTGTCGCATCAGGTCGCTTTCCGCCTTGTCTATCCCCAGACCGATGGCCGGCAGGCTGTCTGTGACCAGGTTGATCCAGAGAATGTGTACTGGACGTAGAAAATGCACCCCGGCCGGCAGCAAAAGTGTGGCCACAAAGAGGGAGATGACTTCGCTGATGTTGGTGGAAAGCAGAAATTGTACCGCCTTGCGCAGGTTGGTGTAGATCTTGCGCCCTTCTTCCACCGCATTTACAATGGTGGCAAAATTGTCGTCGGCCAAAAGCATATCGGACACATCTTTGGAGACATCGGTACCGGTAATGCCCATACTGATGCCGATATCGGCAATTTTCAGCGACGGCGCATCATTCACCCCGTCTCCCGTCATGGCCACCACTTTGCCGCGGCGCTTCCAGGCTTTAACTATCCGTACTTTATGCTCCGGACTGACCCGGGCGTAAACTTTATAGCGGTCAAGCACGGCAGCAAATTGGTCTTCGTCCAAAATGTCCAGCTCGCGGCCGGTAATGGCTTCTTCCGCACTTGCAATGATGCCTAAATCCAAGGCAACGGCAACAGCCGTTGCCTTGTGGTCGCCTGTAATCATAATGGGTACAATGCCGGCTTCCTTGCAGCGTTCTACCGCGGCATACACTTCCGGCCGCGGCGGGTCCATCATCCCTGCCAGCCCGGCAAAAATCAAGCCCGTCGTCTCCAGCTCTTCCCCTTTGCTGTAAGGTTTATAAGCTGCGCCGATGACACGCAGTGCCTGGTCTGCCATGGCCTGGTTTGCCTGGAAAATCATTTCCTTGTCCGCGTCAGTCAGCTCCCTGACGCCGCTTGCGGTATAAATATGGGTGCATTGATTAATTAATACATCCGGAGCACCTTTGGTAAAGACAAGACGCCGGCCGTAACCTTCATTGACAGTAGTCATCATTTTGCGGTCCGAATCAAAAGGCAGTTCATCCACCCGCCTGTATTCCGCAAGCCTTTCCTGCGAACCCTTCATTAGCAGCGCAAAACGTTTAAGGGCAATTTCCGTCGGGTCGCCCACATCTCCCTCCGCATTAACTTCGGCATCATTACAGAAAAGCAGGATATCTCCCAGGATGCTGTCACCCACTTCTTCCAGGTATGCCGACGCCTCGTAGCTTTTGCCGGCAAACCAAACCTGCCTGACTGCCATCTTGTTCTGCGTCAGTGTGCCCGTCTTGTCCGAGCAAATAATTTGAGCGCTGCCGAGCGTCTCCACCGCAGGCAGTCTGCGAATAATAGCTTTTCTCTTGGCCATTCTGGTGACGCCCAAAGCCATGACCACCGTCACCACAGCCGGCAATCCTTCCGGAATGGCGGCCACGGCAATACTGACCGCCACCAGAAATGACTGCAAAGCCACGTCAAAAGTTACCTCTTCAGCTTTTAACAACCCTATGGTAAAAATCAGCGCGCTGATAACAAGCACGAGGTATGTCAGCACACTGCCGATTTCCGCCAGTTTGCGCTGCAGCGGTGTCTTATCTTCTTCCGCCGTGCTGATCAGTTCTGCAATCCGCCCGATTTCCGTCTTCATCCCGGTGGCCGTAACCACGCCACGGCCTCGCCCATAGGCAACGGAACTGCCGCTGTACGCCATATTGGTGCGATCCCCAATGGGGCAGTCTTGCGGGCAGATTGCTTCTGCATCCTTTTCCGCCGGGACAGACTCACCGGTCAGGGAAGCCTCTTCAATCCGCAGGGAAGAACTTTCCAGCAGGCGCATATCCGCCGGCACCATGTCCCCTGCTTCCAGCAGCACAATATCCCCCGGTACCAATTCTTCCGCCGGAATCGTTATCACCCGTCCGTCTCTGACAACTTTGGCCTGGGCCGCACTAACCTTCTTTAACGCTTCAATGGCCTGTTCCGCTTTATTTTCCTGCACCAAGCCGATAATAGTATTTAGGACTACCACCGCCAGAATAATGGCCGTATCCGTCATTTCGCCCAAAAGCCCGGCTACAAAAGCCGCCGCGACCAGAATCAGCACCATGGGGTCTTTAATCTGCTCCCAGACCCGCTCCGGCAGTGTCTTTTTTTCTTTTTCCCGCAGGGCATTCTTCCCATACTGCTGCAAACGTTCCTTGACCTGCCCCGGTGTCAGGCCGTCGCTGCCCGTACCAAAAGCGGCAAGTATCTTTTCTTTGCTTTGCGTGTAAGGTGTCATATGTTTTCCTTTCTTTGTCACTTTCCGTGATAAGTATATCATGCCCAACAAGAGAACCCTGTCTTACATTTTAACATCGCTTCCTGCCTTTTCTACAAGTACTTTATACAAAAAATGAGTGAAACGTCAACCTTGGCGCCGGAAAAGCACACAAACCCTTTCGGCAACATAGAAAAAGCGCCGCTTCCGGTTTATCACCAACCGGAAGCGGCGCTTCCCCTGCCAAGGGGGTTTCGTTAATCAAAGCAACCCATGCGACCCGGAATAAAGATGCGACCATCCATGACCTTCAGGTCTTCGCT
>JAAYLG010000011.1 GCA_012522075.1 Bacillota bacterium | reverse complement strand
TTCCATAAGACTTCACCTCTGAGTAGCTATTTTTTAGTTACTCGTCCGGGCAAGGACGGTGAAGTCTTTCTTCTATTTTTTGAAGGTCGATTCCTCCAAAAGCCCCTACAGTAACTTTACACTAACATTATGAGCCTGATTCAGGCTTTGTAAACGGGTTCCCGGCAAAAAGCGCGCTTTCCCCCAGCTCTTCCGCTATCCGCAGCAGCTGGTTGTATTTGGCCACACGGTCCACGCGGGAGGGAGCGCCGGTTTTAATTTGCCCCGCACCAGTTGCCACGGCCAGGTCGGCAATAGTTGCATCATCCGTTTCCCCTGAACGGTGGGATATGACCGCTCGATAACCTGCTTGCTGCGCCAGCCTGATGCAATCGAGAGTTTCGGTAACCGTTCCGATCTGGTTTAATTTAGTCAAAATGGCATTGGCCGTGCCCGTCTCTATACCCCTCTTGAGTCTTTCCACATTGGTGACAAACAAATCATCACCAACCAGTTGTATCCGCCCGCCAAGCGTGCGGGTCAACTCCTTCCAGCCTTCCCAGTCTTCTTCCGCCAGGCCGTCTTCAATGGAAACTATGGGATAGTTGTCCACCAGTTTTTCATAGTAGGCAATCATCTCGGTGGCTGATTTCTGCAAGCCTTCCCCTGCCAGATGATAAAGGTTGTCCCTGTACATTTCCGTGGCTGCCGCATCCAGCGCCAGCACAAAATCCTTCCCCGGACGATAGCCTGCAGCGACAATTGCCTCCATGATCACTTCCAGGGCTGCTTCATTGGACACCAGATTAGGGGCAAAACCGCCTTCATCGCCCACAGCCGTATTTAAGCCCTGTTTTTGCAGCACTTTCTTTAAACAGTGAAATACTTCCGTTCCCATGCGCAAAGCTTCAGGAAAATTATCGGCGCCTACGGGCATAATCATAAATTCTTGAATACCCACATTGTTGTCGGCATGCTTGCCGCCGTTTAAGATGTTCATCATGGGTACAGGCAAAAGCCTGGCAGTGGCACCTCCCAGGTAACGGTAAAGAGGCAGCCCAACAGCATTGGCCGCCGCCTTGGCCACGGCGAGAGAAACACCGAGAATGGCATTGGCACCAAGTTTGCTTTTATTAGGTGTTCCATCCAGAGCAATCAGTGTGCGGTCAATTTCAGCCTGTTCCAAGGCATCCATGTCACCGAGGGCGGGGGCAATTACTTCGTTCACGTTGGCAACCGCCTGCTGAACGCCTTTGCCAAGGTAACGGTTTTTATCGCCATCACGCAGCTCCACCGCTTCAAAAGCGCCGGTGGAAGCGCCGGAAGGAACGGCGGCACGGCCAAACGCGCCTCCTTCAAGCAGCACATCCACCTCCACGGTCGGATTACCGCGGGAATCCAGGATTTCCCGTGCAAAAATCTCCACAATACCGGTCATTTTAACCGCCTCCTTTGCTTCTCTTGTCTTTCACGCGAACTAACAGTGATGTGCCCGTCATTTCCTGCGGCTTTGGCAAGCCCAGCAGGTCAAGCATGGTAGGGGCAACATCCGCCAAAATCCCGTTTTTCCGCAAGCGGTACGGTGTGCGGGAAGCCAGAATCAATGGAACCGGGTTGGCCGTATGCGCTGTAAAAGGACGGTCGCCTCTCCCTTCCGTCATCTGCTCCGCATTGCCATGATCGGCGGTAATAATGGCCGCTCCCCCTTTGGCCAGGACCGCTTCCACCACCTGTGCCAGGCAGCGGTCCACAGCTTCAATGGCGGCAATGGCTGCTTCCAGCACGCCGGTATGGCCGACCATATCAGTATTAGCGTAGTTAAGGATAATGACGTCATAATAATCGCGTTCGATTTCTTGTAAAAGTCTTTCCGTCACCTGCGGCGCACTCATTTCAGGCTGCAGGTTGTAAGTGGGAACTTTGGGGGACGGAATCAAAATCCTGTCTTCTCCCGCAAAGGGAGTTTCTTCGCCTCCGCTGAAAAAAAAGGTAACATGGGCGTATTTTTCCGTTTCCGCGATGCGCAGCTGCCTCAAGCCTGCCGCCGCCACCACCTCCCCCAGGGTGCGGCGCGGATGTTCCGGCGGGAAGGCCACCGGAGCCGCAATGGTTTCATCATATTGCGTCATGCAGACAAAAAAGGGCAGGGGAGGCGTTTCCCCCCGGTCAAAGCCGGAGAATTCTGCTTCAGTCAGTGCCCTTGTAATTTGGCGCGCCCTATCGGGACGGAAATTAAAAAAAATGACTGCATCAAGACCGTTGATAGTGGCCAGCGGCCTTCCGTCCTTCCCGATAATTACTGTAGGCCGCACAAATTCATCCGTTTCATCATGGTCGTAGGCGTTGTCCAGAGCATGCAGGGAAGTGGCCGCCATCTTCCCCTCTCCGTAAACCATGGCCCGGTAGCCAAGCTCTACCCTTTCCCAGCGCCTGTCCCTGTCCATGGTATAATAGCGGCCGGCCACGGTGGCTACCACACCCACTCCCAGTTCCCGGATTTTATCTTCCAGTGCCGTCAGGTAAGTGCGCGCACTCATCGGTCCCACATCGCGGCCGTCCAAAATGGCATGGATAAAAACTTTCTTCAGCCGGTACTTTTTTGCCATCGCCAAAAGAGCAAAAAGATGTTCTATATGGCTGTGTACCCCGCCGTCAGAAAGCAGCCCCATAAGGTGGAGGGCGGAATTTGCCTGTCTCACATGTTCCATGGCCGCCCGCAAGGTTTTATTGGTAAAAAAAGTGCCTTCCCGGATGGCTTTGGAAATGCGCGTCAGGTCCTGGTAAACAATCCTGCCTGCTCCCAAGTTCAAGTGGCCTACTTCTGAATTGCCCATCTGCCCTTCCGGCAGGCCGACGGCCTCGCCGCTGGCCTTAATCCGTGCCATGGGATAGGTGGCAAGCAAATGCCGGTAATAAGGGGTGCGGGCTTGGTAGATGGCGTTTCCTTTCCTTTTATGGCTGAGACCAAAGCCGTCCAGCACAATCAGGGCAAGAGGTTTGGGCCTGTTCATGCTGTCACCGCTTCCTGTGCCCTGTTTACCAGCCGGGCAAAATTGTCTGCATCAAGACTGGCGCCGCCCACCAGGGCGCCGTCAATGTCCGTCTCCCGCAGAAAATCTTCTATATTCTCCGCCTGTACGCTGCCGCCGTACAGAATACGGACAGCGCGGGCAACATCGAGGCTGAACATTTCTCCGATTGTAGCACGAATCCACGCACCCGCCGCACCGGCGACACTGCCGGTGGCGGCAAGACCGCTCCCGATGGCCCAAACAGGCTCATATGCTATGACTATCCTGCGCACCCATGACGGGTCCAATCCGCTTAAAGCGCCGTTTACCTGTTCCGCAATCACGTCCATCGTCCTGCTTGCCCGGCGCTGCTGCAGCGTTTCACCAACGCAGAGAATGGGCACCAGGTTAAATTGAAAAGCGGCTTTTACTTTCCGGGCAATTTGCCGGTCGTTTTCGGCAAAATGCTCCCGCCGTTCAGAATGACCGATGATTACATAGTCCACACCCAGGTCTTTCAGCATGGGCGGGGAAATTTCTCCCGTAAAAGCCCCCGTCGCTTCCCAAAACATATTTTGTGCGCCCAGCTTGATCCCATGCTTTTGGCAGATTTCTCCCACGGCGGCAAGATGGACAAAAGCGGGGCAGATTACAATTTCCATACTTCCCGCCGACGCAAGTGCTGCAAAGCGACCCACAAAATCCACTGCTTCTTTAAGAGCTTTATGCATTTTCCAGTTGGCTGCAATCAGTGGCGTGCGCATCTTTTTCCTCCTACAAGTCTTGTATGACTGCTATGCCGGGCAGCTCTTTCCCTTGCCAGAATTCCAGCGTAGCGCCGCCGCCGGTGGAAAGATGGGATATTTTCTCCGCAACTCCTGCCTTTTCCACAGCAGCCACCACATCACCACCGCCGATAACGGAAAAAGCGCCGGAGTCGGCCACGGCATGCGCAATGGCAATAGTCCCGTGGGCAAAAGCGTCTGTTTCGAACACACCCAGCGGGCCGTTCCAAACAACTGTTCCCGCCTCGCGGATGTGCGCGGCAAAAAGTTTCCTTGTTTCTTCCCCGATATCGACCACCATCATGTCGGCCGGCACAGCGCCAACACTGACATTGCGGGCGCCCGTTGCGTCATGCAAGTCGAAAGCCACGGTAACATCCACAGGCAAACAGAGCTTGACACCGTGTTTTTCCGCCGTTTCCATAATAGCGGCTGCCTGCTGCAGTTGGTCTTTTTCCACCAGGGACTTGCCCAGTTGAAAAGCCTTGGCGGCCAAAAAAGTATTGGCCATACCTCCTCCCAGCAGGATGGTGTCGGCCAGCTGCAGGAATTTTGTCAACACACCGATTTTATCAGCCGTTTTGCTGCCGCCCACAATGGCAACCACGGGTTTTTGCGGACTATGTAAGATTCTGCTTAAATTAGTAATTTCCTTCTCCATTAAAAAGCCGGCCACGGCCGGGAGGTATGCGGCAATACCGACATTGGATGCATGAGCCCGGTGCGCCGTTCCGAAGGCGTCGGAAACAAAAATATCAGCCAAGGCAGCATACGCTTTGGCCAACTCAGGATCATTTTTTGTTTCACCCGGATGAAAGCGGACATTTTCCAGGAGCATGACCTGGCCGGGCTGCAGCTCCTTTGCGGCCCGCGTCACTTCCGGCCCCGTTACCGCACCGACATAAACCACTTTTTGATCAAGCTGTTCTTCCAAGCGTTTGGCTACGGCTCCGAGCCGCAGGTTTTCCTGTACCCGCCCCTTGGGCCGCCCCAGGTGACTGGCCAGAATGACGGCGGCGCCATGCAGCAGCAAATAGTTGATGGTAGGCAGCGCAGCGCGTATTTTTGTGTCATCGCTGATACTGCCGTCCTGCGACCGGGGAACATTAAAATCAACACGGGTAAAGACACGCTTGTCCTTTAGCTCAATATCTTTAACGGTTTTTTTAAGCACGGGAGTACCTCCTATATTATAATTCCGCCCGCCGGAGCGGGCGGTACGACTTGTTTAGAGTTGTTTGCCGATATAGACTGCCAAGTCCAGAACACGACAGGCATAACCCCATTCGTTGTCATACCAGGCTACCACTTTCACTAAATTATCCTGCATAACCATGGTGGAAAGAGCATCGATTACCGAAGAGCGTGAATCACCGTGGTAATCTATGGAAACAAGCGGCTCATAGGAAATGCCCAGGATTCCGGCCATGTGGCCTTCCGCCGCTCGCCGGAAAGCATCGTTGACTTCATCAACTGTTACCTTTTTCGCCACTTCAGCCGTTAGATCCACCAGCGAAACGGTAGGAGTCGGGACACGCACAGCGAAGCCGTCTATTTTGCCTGTCAGACCGGGCAGTACCGCCGTAACTGCGCGGGCTGCGCCTGTAGTGGTGGGGATCATGGAAAGACCGGCAGCCCGGGCGCGGCGCAGGTCATTATGGGACGCATCCAGGATCCTTTGATCGTTAGTATACGCATGGATGGTTGTCATTAAACCTTTGACAAAACCAAATTCCCGGTCCAGAACCTTGCAGACCGGAGCCAGGCAGTTAGTCGTGCAGGAGGCATTGGAAATAATATGATGTTTAGTCGGGTCATAACTCTCTTCATTGACACCCAGGACCACTGTAATATCTTCACCCTGTGCCGGTGCAGTAATGATGACTTTTTTCACGCTGCCTCCCAGGTGCTTGCCGGCTTCTTCCGCTTGACGAAAGGCCCCGGTTGCTTCAATGACAATCTGGACGCCGTAATCGCTCCAGTTCAACCTGGCCGGATCCCTATCCGCCAGGATTTTTACTTCCTTGCCGTTCAGATATAGGGCATTGTCGCCTGCTTCCACCCGATAAGGTGTCCGGCCGTATAAGGAATCGTGCTGCAACAGATGAGCCAGCATTTTGGGGTCCCGGGTACTGTTTACTGCCACCAGTTCCACTTCAGGGTTTTCGTATGCCAGACGGACACATGCTTTGCCAATCCGGCCGAAACCGTTAATGCCAATTTTAATTGTCATGTCTTACCTCCCGGTTGTATGTAATAAACAAAACTAGTTTCCCTAGGCCAGAAAAAGCACAAACTTACTTTTCTACAAAGGGCCATAAAATCCTGCCAAATGTTGTACCATATTTACTAAATTGTATACCATAATCAAACGTCAAATGAAGACAAAAAGCGCCGGTGGCGCCGGCTTTTATTTCGCCTTTCTCTTCTCCGCAAGCAGCGTCTTGCTTAATTTCTCAAGTCTGCGCATTCTATGGTTGACACCTGATTTTCCGAGCGGCGGATCCAGCATTTCGCCCAGTTCCTGCAGACTTGCTTCAGGATGCAGGAGCCGTAGACGAGCCAGCTCCCGCAGAGAAGGAGGCAATGCATCAAGGCCGACCCGTCTTTCAATCAGGCGGATGGCTTCAATCTGGCGGACTGCCGCCGCCACAGTTTTACCTACATTGGCTGTCTCAAAATTCACCAGGCGGTTGACACGGTTGCGCATATCTTTTAAGATACGGACATTTTCAAAAGCCAACAAAGCACTGTGGGCACCAATGACATTTAAAAACTCCACAATTTGCTCGCTGTCTTTGAGGTAAAGCAGGTGGCCGTTTTTTCGCTTGGTGATCTTGACCGAAATGTCAAATGTCTTAAGCAAAGCTGCCAGGTCTTCCGCATGCTGGCGGTAATCGGTGTAAATTTCCAGATGGTAGGAATGTTCCGGATTTGACACCGACCCTGCAGCCAAAAACGCCCCGCGCAGGTATGCACGCCGGCAGCATTTATTTTCCCGGATGGCCGGGTCTACAGCTTGTACCGGCAGGCCGTCCCGTACCAGTCCCAGAGCGGACAAAACTTCCCGGACACGGTTTGCCTCCGAAATACGTACCAGGTAAACATTGTTTTTACGCAGTCTGTTTTTCCTGCGGACCAAAAGTTCCGGGGTAAAATGAAACAACTGCTTAAAGAGAGTAAAAAGACGCCTGGCAGTGGCCGCATTGGATGTAACCGTATTTAAGGTGATGTGTTTCCCGGATATCTGGACACTGCCATTCAAACGGACAAAAGCGGCCAATTCTGCGGCCTGGCAGCAGGCGTTGCCAAAAGGACGACGTGCCAATTCATTTTTTGCCCGCAGGGCAAATGTCATACGGCTCACCTCGCCTTAAGAAAATACTTATACCCCGCCGGGAAGAACTAGCCGTTCTTTTCCCCGCCGGGGAGCACATCCGCCAAGATCACACTTGCCAGCTTATCCGGATCATGCCGCACCAGTTCTTGTTGCGACAACATGTCTGCAGCAACAACCTTTACACCCAGTTTTCGCAGGCGGCCGATGTCAGGTTTGACGGGCTCGGCACCTTCCGCCGCATATTTTTCCAACAAAGTGCGGGGAATGTTTAAGTTCGTGTTCAAGAGGACCGTATCGAAGACACCTTCCCCGATATGGTTATAAAGTGCGGCTAGGTGGTCCGCTGCAGTAAAACCGTCAGTCTCGCCCTGTTGTGTCATGACGTTGCAGATGTAAATTTTCCGGGCTTTTGTTTCACGCAGAGCCTCCACTACCCCGGGAACAAGCAGGTTGGCAAGGATGCTGGTAAAAAGGCTTCCCGGCCCCACAAAGACTGCCTCGGCCTCCAGAATTGCCCTCCGCGCAGCCGGGTAAATGGCTGCGCCGGCCGGGTCAAGATGAAGTCTGCGAATTGTCCCGCCTGCTTTGGGAATACTGCTCTCCCCGCGGATTACACGTCCGTCTGTCAGTTCGGCTACCAGGGTCAGCTTATCCAGCGTTACCGGCAGGACTTCGCCTCTTACCCTGAGCACCCGGCTGGCGGCCAGAATGGCTTCCTCAAAGCCAAATTCTTCGGTCAAGGCAGCCAGAAAAAGGTTGCCCAGGCTGTGCCCTTCCAAGCCTTCACCGGCGGTAAACCTATGCTGGAACACTTTTTCCAGCAGCGGTTCCGTATTGGCAAGAGCCACCAGGCAGTTGCGGATATCGCCGGGAGGCAGCATACCCAGGTTTTCCCGTAACCGGCCCGAGCTGCCGCCGTCATCCGCCACGTTGACGATCGCCGAGAGATTGGTTGTATATTTTTTCAGCCCCCGCAGCAGCGTCGACAGCCCTGTCCCTCCACCCAGTGCAGTAAGCACAGGGCCGCCTTCTCTGCTGCTCCGAAAACCTTCATCCCGCCACATGATATTTGCCTGCTTTCGCCGCCCGGCAACAGGCTGCTTTACATACCCCAGGTCCCGCCGTAAACTGAAAGAAAACCGACTGGTCTGCATAAACTTGCTGCTCCTTCTTTCGCTTAAATTTACTTGTCAATATCCCGGTATTCCTTGACCACCTGGTAATTTTTAGCCCGCAAGATTTTTTCCAGTTCATTGATAATGGCTACAGAACGGTGTTTCCCTCCCGTGCAACCGATAGCTATTACCAATTGCGGTTTGCCCTCCTCGATATAACAAGGAATGAGAAAAGTAATCAGGTCCGTCAGCTTGTTGAAAAACTGGTAAGTGATGCTCCATTTCCAGACATAGCACTTCACTGCTTCATCATTGCCGGTTTGCGTGCGCAGGCTGTCAACATAATGGGGGTTGGGCAGAAAACGGACGTCAAAAACCAGGTCCGCATCCAGCGGTATCCCGTATTTAAAGCCGAAGGCTACTAACGTAATCAGTATATTCTCCTGTCTGCTGTCCGGTGCATAAAGTCTGCTGATCTCATCTTTCAGTTCTTTGGGTGTCTTCAGGGAAGTGTCAATCAGCTTATCGGCCTGTGCACGAATAGTGGCCAGGATTTTTCTTTCCTCTTTTATGCCTTCCGCAATACTGCCGCGTGTTGCCAGGGGGTGGCGCCGCCTTGTTTCCTTAAAGCGGCGGATCAACACTTCATCGGCTGCCTCCAGGAAAAGGATTTCATAAGTAAACCCCATTGCCCGCAGTCTTTCCAGCGATTCCTGCAGGCTGGCAAAAAAATCGCCGCCGCGGATATCGGAAACCAAGGCAATGCGACTTATTTTCCCCCCTGATTGACCGGCCAGCTCGGCGAACTTTGGTATTAGCATGGGCGGGAGGTTGTCCATGCAAAAAAAGCCCAGATCCTCAAAGCTGTTCAGAGCCTGGCTTTTACCCGCCCCGGAAAGGCCGGTGATAATTACAAAGCGGACACCGTTCACCCTTTTCACCCCGTCATTCTTGTCTCACCGTATATTTCCGCTTCCGGCCACATTATTCCTGCTGCTTCTCCCTGTCATCCTCCTGCAGGTTGACAATGCGCCCCCGGGGAACCTGCAGCCGCCTGACCAGAGCAAACGAAGCGGCAAAATCACCGACACGCTCCGGCGTGTGGGCGTCACTGCTGCACAGGAAAAAGACACCGTGCGGCAGTGCCGTCCGCACATACTCGTCCAGTTTTTCCCCGTAAGAGCTGTTGATTTCCAGCAGTGTACCCCTTTCCCGGCACACGGCAGCCAGTTTCCCCGTATCAATGTCCACCTGCAGGCCGGGGTGGGTAACTGCAGTGACCGGGTAGCGCCTGACCGCCGTACAAATTGCCGCCGTATTTAAACGGCGCAGCCAGGCGGGATGAAATTTAAGCCAGCCGCAAAACAAATTCGCCGCCAACCAGAAAAAAGCCCGCACGCTTGCGGGGCGAACCAGTTTGTGGTACCCCAAAAGCAGGATATCCAGGGCAGGCAACAAATTTTCCGGTACATCAATTTTACCGTCAAGGTCGACAATATTGGCTTCCACACCGAAAAGGATGCCAATTTGCGGGTATTTATACCGCAGGGCCCGGATTTCCTCCTGCATCCGGCGCAGCGCCCCCTCGCCGCGTACGCCAATAAAAAGATGGCCCGGGCCGTGGTCACAAATGCCCACAGCCTTTAGACCACGTTTTAACGCCGCCTTGACATTGTCCTCAATACTGCCTTTGCCATGGCTGTAAACAGTATGGGTATGGTAATCCGCCGTAATCCGCAAGCGCCATCCACCTCTCGCCTGCTTATAGTGTGCCACATGACAGGCATTTTTTTGCAGGCGAGAAAAAGTAAAAGGGAGGATGCCCTCCCCTATTTTCTGTTTGCATTGCCTTCGACACCAACCGCCGTCCGGTAAGAACAGGTAAGTTTTTACGCCCATTCTTGCAGTTTTTCCGCATCGAGAATAATGATTTCTTGTTTATCCAAAAGCAGGATGCCTTCTTTCTGAAAACGGCTCAACACTCTGGCTACAGTTTCCCGGGAAGTACCGATCATACTGGCCATCTCCTGACGGGTCAGCTGCACGTCCAGCGTAATACCATTTTTGTGCGGCTTGCCTCCACTCTTTATTAACCGCAGCAGAAGTCCCGCCGTCCGCCCGTAAACGTCATGCAGCGCCAGATCACGTATCAGAAGTTGGGCCTGGCGCAGGCGCCTGCCCATGATACGCAGCAATTTAATTGACAGCATGGGCTGAGCCTGCAGCAGTTGCTCCATGTCTGTATTATGCAGCAGCCAGCAGCGTGTATCCTCCACCGCCTCTGCGGTGGCAGGGTAAGGGCCACGGTCAAATAATACGACTTCGGCAAAGATATCACCGCCGCCCAAAATATGTAAAATCTGCTCCCGCCCGTCGGCGGAAGACTTGCTGATTTTCACCCGCCCGGAAGCAATCACGAATAATGCTTCCCCGCGTTCTCCTTCAAGAAAAAGGATTGTCCCTTTAGGATAAAAACGCTCCACCATGACGCCCGCCACCATTTCCAGGTCTTCTGCGGACAAATCTTTAAAAAAAGGTACTTTGCGTAAATATGCAATCTCGAGCGGCATTTTTCACCCCGGCTTCAGTCCAACCGACCACGTTAATAAATAACATGATAATCGACAGCTTTCAGGTTTACACACCCCGTCATAATCATGCTGTGAATCAGTTCGGCCGACATCTCTTCCACTAATTGGCGGACGCCTTCACTGCCGCCGCCGAAAACCGCCCAGATTGCCGGGCGGCCAATCAGCACCGCATCGGCTCCCAGTGCCAGCATTTTTAACACGTCTATGCCGCTGCGAATGCCGCCGTCGGCAAAAACAAATATTTCACCCTTCACCCGTTCCACAATCTCCGGCAGCACTTCGGCCACACCCGGAGTGGCATCCAGAACCCGGCCGCCATGATTGGACACCACAATAGCGGCTGCTCCTGCTTCTACGGCCATTTCTGCTTCCTGTGCCGTCATAATGCCTTTTAGAATAAAAGGCAGCTTGGTCATGCCAATCAAGTCACGAAGCTGATAAAAATTTTTGGGACCGACCGGATGCCCTTTCTGTGTCATCGTCACAAGTCCTGCTCCATCCAGGTCAATTCCCACTGCCAGGGCACCACTCTCCTCTGCCTGGCGAATTCGCTCAGTAATCATCTCTATACTGCGCGGCTTGATAATGGCAACGCCATTCCCGTATTTTTTAATTGCTGCAAGCCCGGCGCTGTAAATCTCCGTCTCCGCTCCATCGCCGGTAAAAGCACAGGAGCCGGCAAGGGTGGCGCCTTCCACCAGGCCGTCGGCCAGTTCCGCTTCCGTCAACGCTCCGCCCATGTTATAAGAGGCTCCTGTCAGCGGAGCAATAAAAACCGGTGTCTTAAATGTCCGCCCAAATACTTTCAGGGTAATATCAGGTTTGTCAACCTGATGTATAGTACGCATATTCACTTGATACATTGCCAGGGCTTCTACATTGTTCTGAAAAGAAGACCCGGTCAGCAGCCCCCCCATTCCGGGTACTTCCCCTGCGCAGACACGCCCGTCGCACTGCGGGCAAACACGGCAGTAGCCCTTCAGACGGGCCCGTGCCCGCTCACGCATTTCTTTTGACAACATCCATGTACTCCTCCTTGCCGTTTAGCAGATAGGTATCAATAAAAGCGGCCACACCATGCTCATTGTTGCTTTTGGTAATAATTTTTGCCACCGCTTTCACTTCATCCCGGGCATTTGCCACTGCCACACTGACTCCGGCATAGCGCAACATATCCAGGTCATTATAGCTGTCGCCTACGGCGGCCACCAGCTCCCGGGGAATGCCGTGCAATTTGGCCAAAAACGCCAGTGCCTGCCCCTTTGTCGCGCGTCTGTCCGTGATCTCCAAAAAATTAGGTTTGGAAAACACTGCCGTGAGCCGGCCGGTATACTTTTTGAGTATTTGTACCTGCAGTTGCTGCAGACTGCTCTTGTCATTGCTGATGATAGTAATTTTTGTAGGCTCGGCGGTCAGAAAAGCAGGCAAATCGGAAACAACCTGGTAAGCAACGCCTGACAATGTATGATAATAACGGGAAAACTCATTTTCCCCCGAGACATACAGTTCATCAATCAGATAGACATTGACATGCAACCCGGAAGCCAAAGCCCTCTTCACCACTTCCCGCGCCGGTTCCAAGGGTACCGGGCGGTGCAGCAGGGTTGCTTTACTGTCGGTTGTACGTACAAGCGCTCCATGATAAGTAATCAGTGGCAGGTCAATGTGCAGTTTTTGGGCATACCGCCTTGCGGAACAAAACATGCGCCCCGTAGCCAGTGTGACCAGTATGCCGGCGGCCGCAGCACGCCTAATGGCTTGATAGTTTTGCTGTGAGATCCGGTATGTGTCGTCCAGCAATGTATCATCCAGGTCAAGAGCCAACAGGCGAAAGTACATCCTAGACACACCTCTTTCCCCAGCTTAAATATAATAACATGAAGAGCAGCCCGAACGCCAGCCATATCTTAACTATTCGGCAAATAAAAAAAGAAAGCCTGCTGCAGCAGGCCTACTCTTCCGTGTTATGCAAGAAATGATATAAGGCTTCCGCCGCCTTCCTGTTCATTCCTTTCACCGCCGCCAGCTCCTCCAGCGAAGCTTCCCGCATGGCGGAAAGGCTGCCAAAAGCACGCAACAGTGCTTTGCGGCGCACGTCTCCAATACCGGGAACGGCAAGGAGGGAGGAACCGCGTGACGGCCGGCTGCGCTGCCTCCGCTGCGCAGTTATGACATAACGGTGTGCTTCGTCGCGCACCCGCTGCAGGAGTTGAAGCGCCGGGGAAGTCCGTGGCAATCGCAGCGCTTCCCGCCGGCCGGGCAGGTAGATCAGTTCTTCCTCTTCAGCCAGGGAAACAACGGGTACCATCCCGTAGCCTTGTTCCCGTAGTGACTGTAGGGCGGCGGAAAGTTGGCCCGGCCCGCCGTCAATCAGCAAAAGGTCCGGCACCAGCAGGAAGGGATCCCTTGCCTCCTCTTTGCCCGCCTTCTCTCCCTGTACCGACCGCAGGCGGGCAAAACGGCGTCCTATTACTTCCCGTATGGAAGCGTAATCATCCGGTTTATCCACACTGCGGATCAGGAAACGGCGGTAATCCGACGGCTTCGCTGCACCATGTTCAAAAACAACCATGGCAGCCACAATCCCTTCTCCCTGAAAATGAGATACATCATAGCCTTCAATGCGCAGCGGCGGGCTGTCCAGGCCGACGGCATCCGCCAAAAGCTGCAGGGCAGTATGCAGGTCGCGCGCTTTTGTCGTCAGCAATTCTTGTTCCAAAAAGAGGCGGGCATTATCCAGGGCCAGACGCACCAAGTCTTTTTTTGGCCCCCGTTTGGGGACAAGCAGCTTTACCCCGGCCCCGCGGCATTGTTTAAGCCATGCCTGCACCAGTTCTTTTTCCGGAATCTCTTCCGAAATGACAATTTCGGGTGGAATCTCCCCGGCATGTATATAATAGCGGTGCAGAAATGCTTTCAGGAGTTCCGCCGAACTTTCCCCAGTGGGGTTTGTCAGCAGGAAATGCTCCTGTCCCGTCAGTTTCCCCCCGCGAATGACAAACAGCTGGGCGCATCCCAGTTCACCTCCTGCCGCCAGGGCAATAATATCCCGCTCACCGCCGGTGGTGACCACAATTTTTTGTTTTTCCGCGATGGCCGCCACTGCTCGGTACTGGTCCCACAGCCGGGCAGCCTTTTCAAACTCCATTTTTTCCGCCGCTTCTTCCATTCTGGCTGCCAGGTCTGCCAGCAACTTATCCTGCTTTCCCTCCAGAAAAAGCAGCACCTCTTCCACCACTTGCCGGTATTCTTCCGGCGTCACCTTTCCGGCACAGGGCGCCAGGCAACGGCTGATATGGTAATTCAGGCAGGGGCGTTTCTGTTTGCTTGTCGCAAGCGGACCACGGCAGCTGCGCAGCGGGAAAAGCCGCTGCAGCAAGCGGATAGTTTCCCGAACGGCACCCGCATTGGGGTAAGGGCCAAAATAACGGGCGCCGTCTTTTTGTACCCGTCTGGCCACATGGATACGCGGGAATTCTTCCTGCACGGTAACACGCAGGTAAGGATAATGCTTGTCATCCTTCAGGTCAATATTATAGCGCGGCCTGTATTCCTTGATTAGGTTGCTTTCCAGGATGAGCGCTTCAATTTCCGTGTCCGTAACGGTGTAATCCACATCCGCAATTTTCTCCGCCAGGGCTCTTACCTTGGGAGCCAGTTTCTCCGGGTTTTGGAAATAGGAGCGTACCCGCTGACGCAGGTTAACAGCCTTCCCCACGTAAAGGATTTTTCCCCGGTTGTCCTTCATCAGGTAAACACCCGGGCGGGCAGGCAGTCGCTGCAGTCTTGCCTGCAGATCTTGTGAAAGTTTTTCCGACATTATAAACCTCCGTCTCAACCCTGCTGCAGTACCTTGCGCAAGAAACGGCCTGTATGGGAAGCGGCGACTTTGCTCACTTCTTCCGGTGTCCCGGTCGCCACCACCGTTCCGCCTCTGTCGCCGCCTTCCGGCCCCAAATCAATGATATAATCGGCTCTCTTAATCACATCCAGGTTATGTTCAATAACTACCACAGTATCCCCGTTATCCACGAGACGATCCAGAATGGTTAGCAGCTTGCTGATATCATCGCTGTGCAGTCCCGTGGTGGGCTCGTCCAGGATGTAAAGGGTTTTGCCGTTACTGCGGCGCGAAAGCTCAGTAGCCAGCTTGACCCGCTGCGCTTCCCCGCCGGAGAGGGTGGGGGCAGGCTGCCCCAGGCGGATATAGCCCAGCCCCACGTCATATAGTGTTTGCAATTTACTTTTTATCCGCGGGATGGCATCAAAGAATTCCAGTGCTTCTGCCACCGTCATTTCCAGCACGTCGGCAATATTTTTCCCTTTGTAGCGGATTTGCAGCGTTTCTCTGTTGTAACGCTTGCCGTGGCAGACTTCACACGGCACATAAACGTCGGGCAGAAAATGCATTTCAATGCGCAGAATCCCGTCTCCCCGGCAGGCCTCGCACCGCCCTCCCTTAACGTTAAAGCTGAAGCGGCCGGGTTTGTAGCCACGGGCACGCGCCTCCGCCGTCCGGGAAAACAGGTCGCGGATCA
>JAAYLG010000010.1 GCA_012522075.1 Bacillota bacterium | reverse complement strand
ACTGCGGATTAAAACCTCCCGCCTCAATCAATTGCTTGCGGATGCCATGGCCGTGGTGCCGCCGCCAACTAAAAAAGGGCGGCAGCTCAAAATTTATTATCTTACGCAAACCAAAGTGAAACCGCCTGCTTTTGCATTCTTTGTCAATGAACCGGAACTGGCTCAATTTTCCAATTTGCGCTACCTGGAAAACAAGATGCGGGAAACATACGATTTTGAGGGGACTCCTATCCGGATAGTGGCCAGGAAAAGGGGCAAAAAGGAGGAAAGGTGACGTGAAGCCTTTTGTCGCCTTGCTTGCAGGTTACCTGCTGGGTTCTATTTCCTTTGGCTACCTGGCGGGTAAACTGCTAAAAGGGATTGATATCCGCCAGTTTGGCAGCGGCAATACAGGTTCAACCAATATCCAGCGTACATTGGGTACAGCACCTGCGGTGGTTGTATTGCTGCTTGATACAGGCAAAGGGCTGGCAGCCGTCCTGCTGGCGAACGCCCTGGGGATAAGTCCAACCTGGCAAATGCTTGCCGGCATGGCAGCCGTGGCCGGCCATAACTGGCCGCTTTTTTTCCGCTTCCGCGGCGGTCGCGGCGTTGCCACAACGACGGGCGTTTTTCTCGGCTTGACACCGTATGTGGTCTTGATTGGTGCTGCTCTTTTTGTCATAACTATTGCCTTGACCCGGTATGTTTCTCTTGGATCCATTGTAGGGGCTTTGTCTGTTCCCTTTACCATGCTGCTTTTCCGACAACCGCCCGCCTTTACCGTCCCGGGGACCATACTGGCGTTTCTAATTATCTGGCGGCACCGGGATAATATCGGCAGGTTGCTGCAGGGGACGGAACATAAATTGGGAGAGAAAGTAAAAGTGAAGAACGAGGGGAAGTAGATGGAAAATATTGCTGTTATCGGAGCTGGGAGCTGGGGAACGGCATTGTCCGTGGTACTGGCGGAAAATTGCCGCCAGGTTACGCTCTGGGCACGCCGGGAAGAACTGTGCCGGGAGATCAGGGAAAAAAGGGAGAATACTGTTTATCTGCCCGGGGTGCAGTTGCCGCGAAATGTTGCCGTAACTTCCGACTTGGAAGAAGCCGTAGCCGGCAAGGATGCCCTGATCCTGGTTGTCCCCTCCCATACTGTGCGGACAATTGCCAGGAAGATTGCTCCCCTGCTAACCAACCGACCTGTTGTGGTTAACTGTGCCAAAGGCATTGAAGAGGAAACTTTCTGCCGGATGTCGGAGATCCTAAAACAGGAATTGCCTCAGTGTGAGCCGGCGGTCCTGTCCGGACCCAACCATGCCGAAGAAGTGGGCAGAAAAGTACCTTCGGCCACGGTGGTTTCGGCCGGAAAACGAGAAGTGGCGGAAGCGGTACAAGACCTGTTTATGACTCAACGTTTACGTGTTTACACCAACCCGGACATGGTTGGCGTTGAACTGGGCGGCGCCCTGAAAAACGTTATTGCCTTGGCTGCCGGCATTTCCGACGGCCTGGGCTTTGGGGACAATACAAAAGCCGCCATTGTCACCAGGGGGCTTTCGGAGATGGGGCGGCTGGGGATAAGGATGGGGGCGGATGTCCTTACTTTTGCCGGACTGGCGGGAATAGGGGATTTGATGGTGACATGTACATCCAAACATAGCCGCAACCAGAAACTGGGACTGGAGTTGGGCCGCGGGCGCAAACTGTCCGCCATTTTGCCCGGCATGCGGATGGTGGCGGAAGGAGTGCGGACCACGCGGGCCGCTCGCCAGCTCGGATGCATATATGGCGTGGAAATGCCCATCACCGAACAGGTATACGAAGTGCTTTTTAATGAGAAAGACCCCCGCCGTGCCGTGGTTGATCTATTGAAGCGGGAAAAAACCCACGAAGTGGAAGAGGTTGTTTCTTCACGGCTAAAAAATTGGTAAGTTGTTAGCAGAAAATACCAACTCCCCGGAGAGGTGCAGCCGGTACCGTGCTCCGGGGAGTGTTTTTTTCAACTTGCCGTTTTTTCCCTCCGCAAAAGGTATAATCGTTGGACGTCCTCATATAAATGTATTGTTAAAAAGTAATTATATTTATACCAACAATTTTGTCGCTGCACAGTCTGGCAGAGGAGGGACACCGTTTAAAACACTTGTGCTTAGGCGTGAAAAAAGGAGGGAGAAAAATTGGTTAAGTTTGATTTGCTTCAGCACATCGTAGAAAGAACCGGCGGGGACATTTACCTGGGCGTTGTCGGGCCTGTGCGGACTGGCAAGTCAACATTTATAAAAAAGTTTATGGAACTGGTTGTCATCCCCAATATCACGGACCCGAACGACCAGGAAAGGGCGCGTGACGAACTGCCGCAAAGCAGTGCCGGCCGGACCATAATGACAACGGAGCCCAAATTTATTCCGGATGAAGCTATAAACATCAAAGTGCGGGATAATATCTCCATGCGTGTCCGGCTGGTCGACTGTGTCGGCTATGCCGTCCCCGGTGCCGTTGGTTATGAAGACGGCGACGGGCCCCGCATGGTGACAACACCCTGGTTTGATTACGACATTCCTTTTGAAGAAGCGGCGGAGGTAGGTACGAAAAAAGTTATTGCGGATCATTCTACCATTGGCATTGTGGTGACAACGGACGGGACCATATCCGATATCCCGCGCGCCGACTATGTGGCGGCGGAGGAACGGGTCGTCAATGAGTTAAAAGAACTGGGCAAACCGTTTGTCGTCTTGCTTAATTCAACCCAGCCCTATTCCCAGGAAGCATTGACGCTGAAAGAGGAACTGGCAGAAAAGTACAATGTGCCGGTAATCCCCTTTAACGCCCAGCAGCTTGTGGAAGAAGACATTAATATTATCTTCCAGGAAGTCCTCTATGAGTTCCCGGTCCGTGAAGTCAATATCAATCTTCCGAGCTGGGTTGAAGTCCTGGAAGACGATCACTGGCTGCGCGAGAGCTACAATAATATCATCCGTGAAAGCGTAATGGATGTAACACGTCTGCGTGACGTGGACGGCATGGTTGAAGCGTTAAGCACGAAAGACATTGTAAGTTCCATTACCCTAAAGGAAATGGACCTTGGTACTGGTAAAGCCATTATTGATATTCAAGCTCCCGAGGCACTTTTTGAAAAAATACTTTCCGAAATCTGCGGCGTGGAGATTGAAGATCAGGCAGACCTGCTGACCGTACTGAAAGAGAGCGTGGCGGCCAAGCGTGAATACGACAAACTGGCGGAAGCTTTGGAGCAGGTTAAGGAAACAGGCTATGGTATTGTACCGCCCCAGTTGGATGAAATGACATTGGAGGAGCCGGAAATTATCCGCCAAGGCGGTCGCTTCGGGGTTCGCCTGCGCGCCAGCGCTCCTTCGCTGCATATTGTCCGGGTTGATGTAAAATCGGAATTTGCACCTATTGTCGGCACGGAAAAACAAAGTGAAGAGCTGGCAAATTATATTATGGGTGAATTTGAGGAAAACCCGGAAAAACTCTGGGAAGCCGATATTTTCGGCAAGTCGATGCATTCACTTGTCAAGGACGGCATAACCACCAAACTGGGCAATATGCCCCCCAATGCACAGGAAAAACTCCAGGAGACGCTGGAGAAAATTATTAACGAAGGCAGCGGAGGTCTGATAGCCATCATCCTTTAAGCAAAATGCGTGGACACCACGCATTTTGCTTCGTACCTTTTCTCCATCTTTCGCCCTCACAAGAATACCAATTTAAAATGGGGCCAAAGCAAAGACGCCACTGTTTGCCGACAGCGCAAATCATGCCACAATGTTAGTGTAAAGTTATTGTAGGTTTTTAAAGGAATAATCATATCAAAAAAAGAAGAGGAACCTCACATTCACCACGAATGAATACCCCAAGAAGGAGGCAGAGGTTCCTCATGGAAGTAGTT
>JAAYLG010000048.1 GCA_012522075.1 Bacillota bacterium | reverse complement strand
TTCCCTTGCAAGAAATGTAAATTCATTAGAAGAACTTGCAAATGTTTTAAATAAAATTGGGGACAGCAAAAAGAACAATGACTTTCCAAATGCCATTAAAAGTTACAAAACTGCACTTACATATTTGCAAGAGGCAAAACAATTAAATCCGAATTTTGAAACTGCACGACTTTCAATAGCTAACATTTTATACAAATTAAAAAAGTATGGTCAATCATCGGATGAAGCAATACAAATTTGTAATGTAAGCATTCGGTAAACCCCGTCTGATTTTAACTTTTCATTCTTGTTATTTTTGCCCCAAAAAATCATGTGGACAATAAAGCAGTTTGAAACGGTATACGACCGCTACCGATCCAGCGGTCTTCGAGTAAGAGAATTCTGCCGGAACGAGTGTATCCAGGAATCAAAGTTTTATTACTGGCAAAGGCGGCTGCGCGAGCATAACCTCCGCCAAGGACAACCGTCGGAGTTCATCCCCATCGTTTTCTCAGGCCCCGGCCCGGCGGCTCCCGGCGGGGAAATGATCCGGCAAAACCCGGTGTCGCCTCCCGTCATTCCCGACAGCATCTACGAGATTACTTACCCCAATGGCGTGACGGTACGCGTACCGGCGAGAGTAGATACCGACCGCCTTCGTTCCCTGATCTTTTTAACCCCGTGAGCCATGTTTAACTTGAACGACTCCATGCGCTACTGGCTTTATCCATCCGCTACCGATATGCGCAAGGGATTTTATACTTTGAGTGGTCTGGTCACTGACCGGATGGGGCAGGATGTGCGAAGCGGTGATGTTTTTATCTTCCTGAATCGCCATTGCACCAGCTTGAAGGCCCTGCACATGGAGAACGGGGGCCTGGTGATCTATTACATGAAGTTGGAAAAAGGCAGTTTCTCGTTGCCCGACCTGGATGAAAACGGGAAACCACACCCTTTCTCATGGCAAAAACTCATGCTGATGGTGCAGGGGATAGAGACCGGGAAATGCAACTATAAAAAACGCTGGAAAGGCGCGTGAATAAACGATTTTAGTTGATTTTTAGCTTGCACGTTTCGCACCTTTTCTGTATCTTTACTCCCGTTATACAACAGGTGAACGATGCAAGAAAACAAGGAAAATCCGAACGAGCTTTTAGAACTCCTCCTGGGAAAATGCGACCATTTATACCAGGAGAACATGCTCCTTAAAGGCAAGCTTGAAGACCGAACGGATGTTGACGCGTTAAAAACCTCTTACGAGCAAACCATATCCCTGAAAGACGAGAAAATCCTTGACCTGGAGAAGCAGGTCGCTTACCTCAAGCGCCGGATATGGGGCAAATCCAGTGAACGTTTCATTAAAGAAGACCCCGGGCAGCGTCGCATCGACTTTGAAGGCATGGACCTTTTACCCGAGGAAAAGGAGCGGGCCGAAGCGGCCAAGGCGGAAATAGAGGCCTTCAAGAAAAGACGGGTGAAAGAGCGCGGGAAAAGGAAACCCGTCCGCAAGGCTTTGCCTGAAGACCTGCCCCGGGTTGAAGAGCACCTGTATCCCGACGAGGTAAAAGACGGCAAGGTGTCATCGACATTGACAGAACTGGAGCCCGAGATCACCGAGGTCATGGAATACGAGCCCGGGAGGTGCTGGGTCAGGAAGATCATCCGTCATAAATACGTGTTGAAAAGCACGACGGGGCAAGATTCCGGGAAGTCCTCCACTATTATAACGGCTTCGCTCCCGACAAGATACCAGCCCATCGCGCGCGGTTACGCCGGGGCGTCGCTCCTGGCCGAACTGATGATAAACAAGTACGTCAACCACCTGCCATTTTACCGCCAGGTACAGATGATGAAGCAAATGGGAATAAATCTCCCGCCACCGACGGTGAACGACTGGTTCAAGGACACGGCCGACCTGCTAAGACCTCTTTACTACCGGCTCAAGGAACTGGTGCTGGCCACCGATTATATCCAGGTGGACGAGACCACCGTGCCCGTGATAAATAACGAGAAGCATAAAACCGCCAACGGTTACATGTGGATGGCACGTTCTGTCATGGACAAACGGCTCTTCTTCCATTATGACCATGGTTCAAGGGCGCGGAAAGTGGCATTGTCCCTTTTAAAAGACTTCCGCGGCGCCATGCAGACGGACGGGTATGCCGTGTACGAGATGTACGAGTACAAAAAAGGTGTGCTGCCCCTCGGGTGTTGGGCTCACGCGAGAAGGAAGTTTTCAGAGTCGCTGAAAAATGACGAGGCGAGGGCCGCGTACGCGCTCGAGCAAATCGGGCTTCTCTACGAGGTGGAAAGGGAGGCCGACGATAAAAACCTTTCCCGCGAGGAAAGAGCCGGACTGAGAGAGTCACACGCTTACCCCGTCATGGTCGCCTTTGAGAAGTGGCTGGTGAACGAATACGACAAGGTGTTGCCAAAAAGTCCGATAGGACAGGCGATAAAATACTGCCACCGCGTCTTCCACCGGTTAAGCCGGTATCACCTGGACGGCAGGTACCGGATAGACAACAACCTCGCGGAAAATGACCTGCGCGGCCTGGCGGTGGGACGCAAGAACTATTTATTTTGCGGCAACCATGACTCGGCCGAGGACGCGGCCGTCATGTACTCACTGCTGGGATGCTGCAAGGCGGCCGGCGTGAACTACCGAGACTGGATGGTTCATGTTTTGAGCCATATCCACGATTACGACGAGGACTACACCATGGATCTTGCCGAGTTACTTCCTGAAAACTGGATTCAGAGAAACTCGTAAAAACTCCAAATCGACTCCGAATGTTTTCCGAGTTTTTGAAAGAACACTTTCATGAACTTAAAAAAGCATGCAAAAAAATACGGTCAACACCGAATGCTTACGCACCATGCCTATCCCTCTATTAAAACGGTTTACATATCCAAGTACCTTCATCGCTTCAGCAATGACAGGATTACGGTAATCATTATTGGAGGCAAAGACAATCAAAATTTAAAAATGCGGGGAAAATAAAAAACCGCCGGAGACAAGATATAGGCTAAAGATATGCCTACATCCGTTCCGGCGGAATTACGAGAGAATTAACAAAAACAAATTACACTTTTACTCCCGTCCCCTCTTCAGAACTATTCGAGGTGTTGCTTCTTACGTTTGCAATCCTCATGGGATATGCGGGAACTTCCTAACCATACAAAAGTATGAAAACAATCGCTCATACTCTTTTCCGTTCGCGTTTAATCATCATCAAATAACGTAAGAGATAACCTTAGCCCTCGCATGCTGGAGTTTTCTAAGGATGGGAAGCGTATTAAACCCTTCTATTACTACTTACACACTTATCGGAAAGTGTTACAGGTTCACTTATCTTATAGCGAGGAAGTGCCAGAGCACCATAAAGGCAAGTTTCCTGGGCCGAGAGGCCACAGAAAACCTGCCTAAAACAATATTTGCGGATTACCTATCTCTACTAAACAGTCGGTTCGCATTCATCCGCGTTATTTTGCCATGGTTCTTTTCTATCTGCTTGGTATCAATAAGTTTCTGATCGCCCATGATAACGATGGTTATCGGTTTACCC
>JAAYLG010000047.1 GCA_012522075.1 Bacillota bacterium | reverse complement strand
TAGGTACACCGATCGAGGCAAAGAACTTTATCGTAAGCGCGGCGAGACAATTGAGCGTGTTTTTGCCGATGCCAAAGAAAAACATGGGATGCGCTACACGCAGCTTAGAGGCTTGAGAAAAGTGCAGTACTATCTCACGCTTCTTTTTGCATGCATGAATCTGAAAAAGCTGGCCATGTGGAAGCGGAAACAACGGACATTACCGCCCACACCCTCCCCGCTGCAGGAGGTGCTTTCTAATATTGCAGCAATTTTATGTTTAAAAAAGAATTTGGCCTTTAGGTTTTGCTTCCTAAAGGCCATTTTTGTCTACAGTCTGAAAGACACCGTAGGGTGTCTTTTTCTCTACGTCAGACTATGCTTCATGCCGCCTGTCAAAGATGGCGGAAGAGGCCGATCACTTTTCCTATTACCCGGACATCGGGGGAACAGATAGGTTCGTAGAACTCATTTTCCGGCTGCAGACGGATGTGATCCTTTTCTTTAAAAAAGCGTTTGACAGTTGCTTCTCCTTCCAGCATGGCAACTACAATTTCGCCGTTGGCAGCTGTCTCCTGCTGGCGGACAATCACATAGTCGCCGTTCATGATGCCGGCGTTAATCATACTGTCTCCCCGGACACGGAGCAGAAAAACTGTATCACTATGTACCATCATTTTTGGCAGGGGAAAATAATCTTCAATGTTTTCTTCCGCCAGGACAGGCAAGCCTGCGGTTACCTGACCAAGGACGGGAACATGGACGACCTCCGGTACATAGGCGGGGGGAGGGGCGTCAGCCAAAAGCTCAATAGCCCGCGGTTTTGTAGGATCGCGCCGGATAAAGCCCTTTTGTTCCAGCTTGGCTAAATGCGCATGTACGGTTGAACTGGAGGACAGGCCGACAGCTTCACCGATTTCACGGACGGAGGGCGGGTAGTTTTTCGTCCTGACTTCGCGCCTGATATATTCAAGGATTTGTCTTTGCCTTGGTGTCAAGTCGTCCACGTGCAACACCTCACTTTGCAATTATTATAACATTTATTTCCCGAAATGGCAAACGTTCGTTCGTATTTTTTCTGCAAAAAGAAGTATTGACACGTACATATGTTCGTGCTATACTGCAGACAAACATGTGTTTGGGGGTAATGAGGGGATGAAAACTCTTTCCACATTTACATACAGGCGCAGGCTGCGGGCGCAAAAACAGAAGTCAATGCTCAGGGTTTTCTGCCTGCTTTTGCTTTGTGTTCTGGTTGTCGCTCTTACTGTCGCAAGCGGTGGCGTGGCGGCCGGTGCAAAAGAAATAAGGCAAGCCGTTCTGGTTGCAGAGGGCGATACGCTCTGGAGCATTGCCGGCAGGTTTTTGCCGGAAGGAACCGATATCCGCAGCTATATTACCTTGATTCGCAGGTACAATAAACTGACAAGTTCACTTGTTTACCCAGGGCAAACTTTGGTGCTGCCGTAACATAACTTGTTTCTTCCCGGAGCAGACTAACTGCAAAAAGCCGGGAGTGAAAAATGTGACCGATAATTTGCCATGGGATCGCCGGGAAATTTTCCATGATGAAATAGCATCCTACCCGCAGCCGGATTATTTCCCGCTCACGGACCAAAAAACGTCCTCAAAAGCGGAAAAAGAAGAGGAAACTGCAGGCGCTTAAAGTGCCTGCAGTCTTTTTACCACTTAATTTGTGCCGGCAGTGCCGTTGCCATTTGAACGCAGGGCAAGCAGTTTATTGATGCCGTTTAAATAAGCCCGCACAGATGCTTCAATAATGTCTGTGGAAGTACCGCGACCGACTGTTGTTTTTCCCCTGCATTCGAGCACGACAGAAGCTTCACCCAAAGCGTCGCGCCCCTCGGTCACACCGCGCAGATTATATTTTTCCAGGCGGGGCTGTATTCCTGTAATTTTGTTAATGGCGTTGTAGGCTGCGTCAATAGGCCCTGTACCTGTCTCTGTCTGTATATAAATCTGACCTTCTTTCTTCAGCTTAACGACGGCGGCAGGAATGCTTTTGGACCCGCCCACAGTCTGCAGATATTCCAGGGAAAAAGTGGGCACCGTGTAAGACAGGCTGTCTGCCATTAAAGCTTCCAGGTCTTCCGGGTGGACATCTTTTTTCTTGTCGGCCAAATCAAGGAAACGGGCATAGAAAGCTTCAAATTCTTCGTCTTCCAGGGTGTAGCCCATTTTTTGCAATTCATGGCGGACTGCATGGCGCCCGGAGCGGGCGGTCAGCGACATCTGCCCCGCTTTGCCGCCAATCAATTCAGCGTTAATTATTTCGTAAGTCTGCATATTTTTCAGGATGCCGTCCTGGTGGATGCCGGAAGAATGGGTGAAGGCATTAACACCGATCACAGCCTTGTTAATGGGGATGGGAATACCCATCAAGCTGGAAACCAGGCGGCTCGTTTTATAAATCTCCTTGGTGTTCAGGTCATGGTGAAAATCCCGGAAATAATCTTTGCGAATCAGCAGGGCAACCGCAATTTCTTCCAGGGCTGCATTGCCCGCCCGCTCGCCGATGCCGTTAATATTGCACTCCACCTGGCGGGAACCGTTCTGTATGGCCGTCAGTGAATTAATTACAGCCAAACCCAGGTCGTTATGGCAGTGAACACTGACAATTGCCTTATCAATGTTGGGAACACTGTTCATGATTTTCCTGATCATTTCCCCGTATTCCTCCGGTACGGCATAACCAACTGTATCCGGCAGGTTGATAACCGTGGCTCCGGCCTTGATGACAGCCTCAATTACCCGGCACATATAATCCAGTTCACTGCGCGTGGCATCCTCCAGGGAATACTGCACATCGTCAGTATACTTTTTGGCATATTTCACCGCTTCAATGCCCATTGTTAGCAGCGTTTCAGGATCTTTCCGCAGTTTATACTGCATATGAATGGGGGAAGACGCCAGGAAAACATGAATCCGCGGGCGCTCCGCCTCTTTAATGGCTTCCCAGCAGGCGTCAATATCTCCTTCCAGCGCCCGGGCAAGGCCGGCAATGACAGGACCTTTCACTTCTCTGGCAATGGCCTGGACGGCCTTGAATTCACCGGGAGAAGAGACAGGAAAACCGCATTCAATGATATCTACGTTTAATTTGGCCAGCTGCTTGGCAATTTTTAGTTTTTCATCTTTGTTAAGTTTTGCGCCCGGCGTTTGTTCCCCGTCGCGCAATGTGGAATCAAAAATATAAATCTTTTCCGACATCACATTTCCTCCTTACTGTTGTGATAAAAAAACCCTTCACCTGGATAGAGGCGAAGGGATCCCCGCGGTACCACTCTATTTGGCTGTGCCAATACCTAAAAAGGCACAACCCGCTCAGACCTTTAACGCAGGCAACGGCCAGGCCTACTTGATAAACGTTCGGTTGGCGCTCATGGGTGAGTTCATGAGGGCCAAAGTCCGCCTCACACCACCAGGCGGCTCTCTGCGCTTCGGACACCTCATGTGTTCCCAGTCATCGCTTTGGATATGTATTTTACTCTTATTCATAGCAAAATAAAAAGAAAAGTCAATTATTTTTTCAAATCTTCATATGTGTTTAGCCGAAGCCGGACATGTTCACCTGCAGGAAAGCCGCTTTCCGCGCAGAAATCTATCAGCGCAGGGCAAAAGAAGAACAAAAGGAGAAAATATGACGGAAAAGCTTTTTGCCGCCATTGACCTTGG
>JAAYLG010000046.1 GCA_012522075.1 Bacillota bacterium | reverse complement strand
GTATAGTCGTATTCATGGTCGTAGTGTGCAATCCTGTCAAGATTGGGAGTGCCGTCCGGGTTGGCATGCGGGTACGGCTTATCTGTTTTTTTCTCAACATCACCACCTGTGCCTCCAGGTGGCGACGTTTGTTTGTTGTCTGTGTCTTTGCTGCCGCCACCGCCGCAGGCAATTAGTGAGAGTGCCAATACGAGTACGAGCAAGATGATTAGTGCCTTTTTCATGTTAGTCCTCCTCTTCTTAATATTTTTAATATTGCTGCATTTCCGCGCCTTAAAGGCGGGAATTTATACTCTCATTGTAGGTGTATGATGCAACTTTGTCAAGGAATTCAAACTAGTGCAAACACTCGATATTTTATGATAATTCAGAGCTAATTAGCAAATCGAACACTTTAGAGGCAGGACAATTGTTATAGCATATAATACGTTTATTGTTATAATTTATAATATTAATGATCAAGGATTGTTAGAATCTTTTAAAATAATAATTCAATATGCTTATAATTATTCCTGCAGGAAAATATTAGTGAAAACTAAAAATACAGAAAATACATTAATAATTTAGATAATTACATCTTGATAAAAGAATGCGCAGATTGCCGCAGTAATTATTTTTAGGCAGGAATTGCTTCCTAGACGTAGAAAAACTAAAATGACTAATAATATAGGAGGATGATTATGGAAGTCAGGACTATCGATCATTGGGTTGATTCACTTAAAACTATTGTTTTTTTCAGTGATGAAAAACAAGGTTTTGAAGTGGCTTCTGTCATTATAACCGGGAAAGAAGACGCAGTCCTCATTGACACACAGTGGTCTTTGGCCAATGGGCACCGTGTTGCCGCACTGATCCTGGAAACCGGCAAGCGCCTGACCGACATCTATATAACACATGCTCATCCTGACCACTACTTTGGCCTGCAGCCGATAAAGGATGCTTTCCCCGAGGCTCGTGTCATCGCCTTGCCGTCTGTAGCCAAAGTTATTAACAAGCAATTCATCGATAAAATTGAGAGCTGGGAGGAGCAAATCGGCAAAGGAAACGTTCCCACCGAGGGCATTCCTCTGGAACCAATGAAGGAAAACTATTTTGAACTGGAAGGGCACCGCATTGAAGTAATACCGGAGGTAATGGGCGACCTGAAATACAATACAGTGGTGTGGGTTCCTTCCATTAAGTTGCTTTACGGCAGTGACGTCCTTTTTAACCAGGCACATCCCTTTACCTGTGAGGTAACAGCCGAAGAACGCAAGCAGTGGATAGCAGATATTGAAAAACTGGAGAAACTGGGGGCAGAGGTAATAGTTCCCGGCCACCAGAAACCCGGCATGCCCTTTGACAGAAGTTCCTTTGACTTTACCAAGGAATACCTCATAGCTACTGAAGAGGAGCTGGCAAGACAAAAGACCGTGGGTGACTTCTATTATGCCATGGTCCAGCGTTTCCCGGAAGCCAACCTGTTTATCAGCAATGAAATGAACGCCAACGTCTTTAAAGGCGGCAGGGAATGGGATTGGCGGGAAGATGATTAAACTGTAGAATCAGTTCAATACTTTTATTGCCTGAATTAGTATTTTATGAAGAAGGAGGTTTAAAATTGGGAGGACGTTTGGAAGGAAAGGTGGCCCTGATTACCGGCGGCGGCGCCGGACTGGGAGCTGATTTTACCAAAAGGTTTGTAGCTGAGGGCGCCAAAGTTGTGATCTCCGGCCGGCGGAAAAACGTTCTGGAGGAACTGGCAGCCCAGCTGCCAAAAGGTTCTGTTGCTGTCTGTGCCGGTGATGTTTCCAAACAGGAAGATGCCGAGGCCATGGTTAAGGCCACCGTTGAATTCGGCGGCAAAATAGATGTTTTGGTAAACAATGCCGGTATTGACCCTGCCGGAACCGTGGTCGACATTCCCGTTGAGCAGTGGCAAAGTATTCTTAACGTCAACCTTAACGGTCCGTTCTATCTGATGAGAGCGGCTATTCCCCATATGATCAAAAACGGCGGCGGTTCCATTGTCAATATTGCCTCCCTGGCCGCCCTGCGGTGCATTCCTGCCATGCCTGCCTATACCGCGTCCAAGGCAGGCCTGATCGGCCTGTCCAATGCGGTAGCCCTGGATTATGGCCGCTATAACATTCGTAGCAATGTAATCTGCCCGGGGCCCATCAGAACGGAAATGCTGGAGCATTCCATGGGAGCCTTGGCTAAAGCACAAAACACCGATGTCACCGGTGCACTGAATATACTTACCAAGTTTTTACCGTTACCGCGGCCCGGTATGCCTGAAGAGATTTCAGGTGCAGTGGTTTTCTTGGCGAGCGACGAATCTTCATTCATGACCGGCGGGGTAATAGTCATAGACGGCGGCGCCTGTGTCGTAGACCCGTGCGGAGCCGCCGTGTCCAGTGCCGGTACAGCCTGGGGCGCCGGGAACTAAAGCGATGCAAAACCCCCCATATCAATCCTCGCTCCTGATATGGGGGGTTTTACTTCACTCTGCTTTGAACTTGAGCATGGTATAAACCGTCTGGCCGGCCAGCTGGGCGCAATCTTCAGTGGAGAGGTAGGCGTTGGCATGGCGGTTAAACAGAATGTTGGCGTTGGGAGGAAATTCATCATCGCCATACCAGAGAATGACAAGCAGCGGTACGCGCGGCAGTACGGGAATGATATAGGAAAGGTCGCCATAGGCAGCCTTTTTGCCTCCCAGGTGTTCTGCGGCTTGGGCCAAAGCCCCGGGCCGGGTGCCGAAACCTTTGATTAGCGGTATGACGGCCCGTTTCCGGAAGGGCCCGATATAAATGGCGCCGCTTTGCAGTTCCCGAAAAGAGATCCAACCGCCGGACAGTTCCGCTCCGCCGGCGCCGCTTAAGTAATGCAGCAATAAAATAGAGGTGATAAGATCCGCCTCGTGCTTGTTTTCCGCAAAAACGCCGCCTGCGGGATAGCTGACGGTAAAGGCTCGTCCCAAATACGGCACGGTGAAGCTTTGCCGGAGAGGGTCGTAAGGACAGCCGCTTTGCTTTGCCATTAAAAGCGGCTCCCTGCCGGCAAAGGAATTTTGTGCCACCTGCAGCGTGTAAGCCAAATTGTATGGACTTCTTTCCATTTGACCGCCTCGCGTCCGTGCCGTATTTTCTCCATTATAGCAAAGGATACGCCAAAGGAGCAAGAAGCGACTTGCTGCGCGAAAAATCCCGGGCGTTATGCTGCCGGCAGCTACGGGCAAACAAAGCCGCATCTGCAGAGGTGGTAAAAAATGCAGGAATAACGGCAGGGAGAGAGAATATATGTAACACAAAAAGAGAACAGTGGAGCAAAAAAGATGAAGTATTTTTACCCCTTTCTTGCAGGCTATCTTTTTGTCACCCTGCTGACCCCGTACCTGCGCAACTTGGCTTTCAGGACAGGCTTTGTTGATAAACCGACAGAGAGAAAGAACCATTCGACACCCGTTCCTTTACTGGGTGGTGTCGGCATTTTTACAGGCTTTTTCTTGTGTTGCCTTTTTTTTGTGCGGCCGCTTGACAGAGAGTTTATCTCTGTCTTCATTGCCGCTTTTTTAGTGTTGGTCATCGGGCTTGTTGATGACTGGTACAAGACGGGAGGCAAGGAATTTCCCGTCCTGCCCAGGATTATCGTCCATCTTACGGCGGCTGTCATTGTCTACCAAGCGGGCATTATTTTCAGGGGCTTTGCCAACCCTTTTACTTACCAATATATAGTATTGCCCGGGTGGCTGCAATTTCTACTGACTGTAACCTGGATCTTTGGCGTTACTACGGTTATTAACTGGTCGGACGGAATGGACGGGCTGGCCGGCAGCTTGATCGCTATTTCCGGTTCTACCTTGTTCATTGTTGCCCTGGCCAAGGGGCAGGCCAATTCCGCCTTGGTCTCTGTTTTACTTGTAGGCACGGTGCTGGGCTTTTTACGGTATAACAGGCACCCGGCGCAGATCTTTATGGGGGATTCCGGCGCCAACTTCCTTGGCTTTCTGCTCAGTATCATTGCGCTGGAAGGCGCCTTTAAACATGCAACGCTCATCTCCCTTTTTGTGCCAGTACTGGCTTTGGGTGTACCTATTTTTGACAATATTTTCGTTGTCATAAAAAGGTTCCTGGAGAGAAAACCGCTATATCAAGCGGACGCAAGCCAGATCCATCACAGGCTGTTAAACTCGGGGTTAAAGCCTAAACAGGTTCTCGCCTTTGTCTGCCTGGTGAATGTCTGTTTCAGCTTGCTGTCAATTATTATCCTACTTTTAAATGTCTAATTTGTTTGGCTTCTCCACACCGAAGACAGTTGGGGGAAAAGGATCCCGGTTTGTGTGGCCGGGATCTTTTTTTGTGCGCCCGACATGGGCGATTGCTTGGGGATGCATGGGATGAAGGCTATCACGCTTACCTGCCAGGCAGGGGTGAAAATATGTTGCCTGGAAACATCGGTTGGGGGAAAAGTTTTATTCCAGCCGGCGTTTTTTTGCGGCAACCAGCGCAAGGGCTAAGAAGGCCAGGGCAAAACCGCCTTGCATCAGCATGCCGGTAAAAACAGGCTGCAGGGTGGTTAAAGTAAACTGTTTCAACCCGGCAATATGGTTGTTGGCGGCCACAAACCAATAGGTGGGGGTAAAGCCGGCTATTTTCAAGACGGAACTTCCCAGCAGTTCTGCCGGCACGAAGACGCCGCTGAGAAAAGAAAGTCCCAAAGTAACCACGTTACTGATGGCCGGAATTGCTTTGGCGTTGGTAACCAAATTGCCGATGAGAAAGCTGAGACAGGCGCTGCAGACGGCAAAAACCAGGGAGTTAATGAGGAAAAAGACGGTACTCCGGTTGTGGATGTATTTGCCGGCAAACAGGAGGCAGAGTGTGACAAAAAGCAGCCAGACCACTCCAGTGAAGGCTAAGACGGCCAGGCCGAACTGGCGGTTAAAACTCGCCTTGCTGAGCGGTGAACAGGCATTCCTGCGCTGCAGGTCCTTGTTGTGGTAGGCAAGCATTAAGGTTGACATGCCCAGGATGGTGACGGACAGGAGGGAATAGGCAAGATAATTAAAATAGAGGTTGGTGGACAGCATGATTTCCGGGGGGGCGCTGCCTGCCAATAGTTCTACTTCTGCTCCGGCGGCCAAGGCACCAGCAACATGCTTCACCAGTGCTTCCTGGGACGGATTTTCCATCTGCCGGAGATACAGCCTGGCGAGATTAAAATACTGATCAATGCTCAAATCCAGGTAGACGCTGCTGTAATAGCCCGGGACAGAAATCCTTTCCAGGTGTACCTGCTCGCCTTGCATAAACTTTTCACTGAAACCTTTGGGAACACGCAGGATATAGGATACGGTGCGGAAAAAGAGGGCGTCCTGCAGGGCTTCCTTTTCATCCGGAAGCTCGATGAAGTTGGCAATCTTCTCCAGTTCCGCCTTTAAGCCTGCGATCAGCGGGGTATTTTCTTCACTCAGAAAAGCTATATTGCTTTTGCTGCGGGTAAAGACATGATCGTTTGCCCGTTCATTGACAAAGGCAAAGGTCATGATGATGGCAACACCGATAAAGACAATGACGTAAACGGCCAGCGCAGGAATATTCCTCCTGAGGATTTTGAGGCAAAGCTTAAAGACTTGCATATTTGCGCCTCCTGATGATGAGGTATGTGCCCGTGCAGAAGATAATGATAAATATACCCAGGATTCCCATGTTCAGCGCATACCTTGAGTAGGTGTCATAGTAATAAAGGCTGTAGTAAGCGTCTGTTAGGAGATTTACCGGGTTCAGATAGGAAAGGACGGGAAGGTGCCGGGCGATGATATATTTCATATTCTGAAACATCATTCCGGCCAGAAAGGAGCCGGTCATGGTTACACCAAGCATGATGGCCACCTTGATGTTTTCCCCTTTTTTCACCATGGCACTGACAAGGGCACCGAAAGAGACCCCTGCCACGGAGCCCAAAACTGTTGTGAGAACTACATAAAAGCTTTTTTCCCCGAAAGCAATCTGCAGGGCAAAACGTAAGAAAAGGAGCAAAATAAACATCTCCGCCAGGTGGATCAAAAGGGAAGCGCTCAAACTGGAAAGAAATGCTTTCAGCTTATGCACGGGCGAGATATTAATGCGGGCGGCGAGGGGCGAAATGTTGGCTTCAATATCGGTGATCTCACGCATACCTAAAAAACCGCCGTAAAAGCAGGCCATGGCGATGAGGGTGTAAAAGTAATTCAGTACAGTGTCAGGTTCTGCAGCGGTGCCGGAAACCTCCCTAACATAGTGCCGCCTCTCGGCCAGTTCCTGAAACAATTGTGCGGCGTAAGCAGGATTATGCTGTAAAATATCTTCTGCTGCAGTGGCTGACTGCAGGAAAATGTCCAAAAAGCTTTTTATGATATTCTGGGCGAAGCCGGACCGGCTGACAACGAGCCTGGGCTGTTTTGCGACAACAAGGTAGCCGGCCACCTCATTATTTTGCAGCAGCTGTTCCGCCTGTTCTGCCGTGGTCACGGTGACGTTGAACAACCTGTCGTCGCCTGAAGATACTTCCGCCAGTACTTGCTGGAAAAACCGGTCATTCCGGTAAGCGGCATTGTCCACCACCGCAAGGTCTATTACCTGAAAAATTTCTCCCCGGTCCACATTTCCCAGGACCAACTTGAAGAAGACTGCCAGCACCAAGGGGAAAAGCAATGTCCAGAAGATGGTTTCCTTATCGCGCAGCAGGCATTTCAGCCGGTAAAGAAAAATATGAACGGACATGAAAGATGCTCCTTTCAGTCTCTTAAATGTTTACCTGTGATTTCCAGGAAGACGTCGTTCAAGGTGGGCAGCTCCGAATAGATTTTGCCGCAGTGAATTTTCTCTTTCCTGATAAAATCAAGGACAATTTCTAAATTATGGCCGCCCCTGCCTGATTTGATCACAAGCAGCCCGCCTTGATATTCAGCGGAAAGAATATGGGGCAGGGAACGCAGACGGGCCAGCTGTTCCCGGGTGAGCGGATGTGTCTCTACTGTGATTTTTTCCTCCATTGTGATCATGGCTTTCAGTTCCTCTTTCGTGCCTGTGGCAATGGCCCTCCCCTTGTCAATAATGAGAATACGGCTGCAGATCTGCTCGACTTCCTCCATATAGTGGGTGGTGTAAATGACGGTTGCCCCCTGCCTGTTGAGCGCCATTATTCCTTCCAAGATTTTATTGCGGCTTTGCGGGTCTACAGCCACTGTCGGTTCATCCATAATGATAAGTTTGGGTTTATGTGCAATCCCGCAGGCAATATTCAGCCTTCGCAGCAGCCCGCCGCTCAGCTTCTGCGGATAATAATCAATAAATTCAGTGAGGCCGGCGAATTCTATAGCTTCGGCCACCAGCTCTTTTCTGCTTTTTTTGTCCGGTACATACAGCCCGCAGAAATAATCAATATTCTCGCGGACAGTAAGTTCGTTGTACACGGCAACATTTTGCATAACAATGCCGATGTCACGCTTGATGTGGTAGGCGTCGGGTGCCATGGGCTGCCCGAATATTTCAATTGTGCCTTTGTCATAGTCCAGCAGGGAAAGCAGGCAGTTGATGGCGGTTGTTTTGCCGGAGCCGTTTGGCCCCAAAAGGCCGAAGACTTCACCGTCGTTGACGGAAAACGACAGGTGGTCCAGGGCCAACAAGTCACCATAACGTTTAACCAGGTTTTTGACGCGGACGACCATTTTCTCAAACCTCCTTCCGGCTACATCATACACTGCCCGGAACAGGCATGTAAGTGCCGGCTTTCACTTTTTGCCGTGACATTTGTCAGGAAAAAAGCAATTGTGGTTCGGGACGGGACATGATAAGATGCGTTTAAGCAGGGCAGCAGGGGGAGGTACAATGAACAGTTTTACTGAGGTAACCGACAGGGCGGTCATTTTTCTTGCCTGTATGCTGCTATATTTTTCCCAGGCCGACTTTCCCGTCAGCGTTGCTCCCATACTTGCAGCTGTCATTTTTGGCGGGTTTTTATGCTACTTTGCCGTTAAATGGCCGAAAATACCGCTTGTTGCCGGTTTTATCCTCCTTGCTTTTTTCTTTCCCGGACTTGTTGTTTTCTTGCCTGTCATTGCCTGCGACATGCTTTTCATTAACCGCCCGTATTTGCATCTTTTACTGCTTGTCCCATATATCCCTTACCTGCAATCCGGTTTAAACCGGGTCATGGTGATGAGCCTGGCATTGCTGTTGCTTGCAGTTTATCTTTCTTATCGCGGCGGGTTGCTGGCCGCTTTGCGGAAAAACATTACACGCTGCTGGACGAGGCAAGGGAAATGTCACTGCGGCTGCAAAGACAAAACAGGGAGCTGATGGAGAAACAGGATAATGAGCTGACCATGGCCAAGCTGCAGGAACGCAACCGTATTGCCCGTGAGATTCATGACAATGTGGGGCACTTGTTGTCCAGCGCCATTCTGCAGACAGGGGCGCTGCGCACTGTCGTCCGGGATGAAGACATAAAAGAGCGCCTGGACGCCCTCCACGACACCTTGTCCCAGGCTATGGACAGTACAAGAAAGAGCGTGCATGCTTTGTATGAGGAGGCCGTCGATCTCAAGGTGCAGCTGGAAGAATTAATAGACCAGTTTACCTTTTGTGAAATCAGGTATGAACGGTTTGGCCGGCAATCCGCCGCTGAAACTGAAAACGGCTTTTATTGCCATAGTCAGAGAAGCTCTTGCCAATTTAATGAAGCATTCCGATGCCACTCGCGCCTCAGTTGTTTTGCGTGAACACCCCGCGTTTTACCAGTTAATTATCAAAGATAACGGCAGGGTGAAAAATTTTGACCCGGACAGGGGCATGGGGCTGAAAAACATGGCAGACCGTGTCCATGCTTTGCAGGGAATAATTAATATCACGACGGAAGACGGCTTTGCCATTTTTATTTCCGTGCCAAAGGAGGAGAAGAGGCTTGAGGGTGCTTATCATTGATGACGACCGGCTGGTTGTGGCGGCTTTAAAAACCATCCTGGAAGCGGATGGGGAAATTGAAGTGGCAGGCACCGGCTTTAGCGGCCGGCAGGCGGTGGAACTATACCGGGAAATCAAGCCGGATATTCTGCTCTTGGATATCAGGATGGACGGCATGACGGGAATTGAGGCGGCGGAAAGCATACTGAAAGAGGACCGGGAAGCCAAAATACTTTTTCTGACCACCTTTTCCGATGACGAATATATTGTCCGGGCTTTGCAAATAGGTGCCAAGGGTTATCTGTTAAAGCAAAACTATGAAAGCATCATCCCCTCACTAAAAGCAGTCCATCTGGGGCAGCGTGTTTTCGGCGAGGAGATAATTGCCAAGATCCCCTTTTCCCTGGCCGCCGGCCGGGAAAAAGAAGGGCTGAAAAGCTTCGGCCTTAATGAAAGAGAAATTGAAATTGTCACCCAGGTGTCAAACGGTTTATCCAATAGGGAAATTGCGGAAAAACTGTATTTAAGTGAAGGGACAGTGCGCAATTATCTTAGTGTGATCTTGGAGAAACTGTCACTGAGAGACAGGACCCAGCTGGCAATCTTTTATTATAAACACCGCTGATTTTCCCTGGGAGAAAGACATTTTGGGCAGGTTTTACGGTTTTTTGGCAGAAATAGATAAGAGGGAGATTAAGCCTGGAAAAAAGCAGGGAAAGGAGATTTTTATGTCAGTTAAAAATGCAATGACTGCAGACTTTTTACGGTCAGCCTATAGCGGCGAGAGCATGGCGCATATGCGCTATCTGATTTGGGCCGAGATGGCGGATAAGGAACAAATGCCCAACATCGGCAGGCTTTTCCGTGCTATTGCCTATGCAGAATGGGCACATGCCAATAATCACTTCCGCACGCTGAAGGAACAAGTCGGCGATGCCACTGTTGCGGCGGGTGCCGTTTTTGGCGCCGGCAAAACGGTAGACAACTTGCAGGGTGCCATTGACGGTGAACTGCATGAAGTTGAACAGATGTATCCTGTTTACCTGGAAGCTGCACGCTACCAAAATGAAAAGGCTGCAGAAAGAGCCTTTCATTATGCCCTGGAAGCGGAAAAAATACATGTCAAGCTCTTTCAGCAGGCACAAGCAGCGGCAAAAGAAGGAAAGGACATGGAGCTGGGCCCTGTTTATGTCTGCCCTGTCTGCGGGCATACCGTAACCGAAGCGCTGCCGGACTGCTGCCCGGTGTGCGGGGCCGGCAAAAGTAAATATAAGCACTTTACGGCATAACTTTTTCTACCGCCGGATTGCCCGTTTTTTATACAGGCGGAATAAAAAAACACCTCTTTGAAAGGCTACTTCTGAAGAGGTGCTTTGCTATAGGGGCGAGTAGAATAAAAGCAAAGCGTGTGATGGCAGTGGAATTGAACAATTATCACAGCAAAAGGGACTTTTCACGTTCGCCCGAGCCTTTTGGCGGGAAAAGCCCAAAAAGCGCCCCGGGACTGCGGTTTGTTGTGCAAAAGCATTATGCCACAAGGCTGCATTATGACTTGCGCCTGGAGCTGGACGGTGTTTTAAAAAGCTGGGCTGTCCCCAAGGGACCCACGCTGGACCCGGCCGTTAAAAGGCTGGCTCTGATGGTAGAAGACCATCCTTCTGACTATCTCTTTTTTGAAGGACTAATCCCTGCCGGTCAGTATGGAGCCGGAGCTGTCCTGATCTGGGATGAAGGCACCTACCGGGCGGACGGCTGCGATGATCCGGAGCAGTCTGCCGCCATGCTGCGGGAAGGGCTTGCCCGGGGCGAGCTGACTTTTATTCTGGAGGGCGGTAAATTAAAGGGGAAATTTGCCTTGGTCAAGATGCGGGACGGGGACAACAACTGGCTGCTTATAAAAGGGAAGGATGATTATGCCGTAGCAGGTTTTTACCCGGAAATGTTTGATGATCCGTTTCCGCAGAAAGTCAAACCAATGCTGGCGACGCCGGTTGCAGAACCGTTCAATCACCCGGACTGGATCTTTGAAATTAAATTTGACGGCTACAGAACCATTGCCGCCTGTCAAAAGGGCAGGGTGGAGCTTTATTCCCGCAACCTGCAATCTTTTAACCGGCTTTTTGCGCCTGTGGCGGAAGCGCTTGCCGGCAGCGTGGATGCCGTTTATGACGGTGAAATTGTGGTTTTGGATGAGAAGGGACGCTCGCGGTTCCAGTTGCTGCAAAATTATACTCAAGGTGCGCCCGGTGAACTGGTTTATTTTGTCTTTGATCTCTTGTACCTGGAAGGGCGTGACCTGCGCAGCCTTCCCCTGGTGGCACGCAAGGAAAAACTGCAGAAATTTTTGCCGCAGCATCCCCGCCTGCAGTATGTTTCCCATATAGAGGAAGCGGGCAGGGAATTCTTTGCGGCGGCTGTGGAACACCGGCTGGAAGGAATAATTGCCAAGCAGAAAAATAGCCGCTACCGGGAAGGAAAAAGGGGAAAAGAGTGGATAAAGATTAAAGTAGCTTTGCGGCAGGAAGCCATTATTTGCGGTTTCACCCGTCCCAAAGGCGGCAGGCTCCATTTTGGTTCACTTGTTTTAGGCGCCTGCCGGGACGGGGAGTTTGTCCATATCGGCAACTGTGGCACCGGTTTTTCCACGGCCGCGCTGGAGCAAATTTATACGCTGCTGCAGCCGCTTATCTGCAAAGAATCGCCTTTTGCCAACAAGATTAAAGGGGAGGAACATATTACCTGGGTCGAACCGGTCTATGCCTGTGAAGTAAAATTTACTGAGCAAACAAGTGAGGGGCTGCTTCGACATCCGGTGTTTCTGGGTATCAAAGAGAAAAAAGCCGGCACAGTTTGCGGTAAAAGTGAAAACTTCACGCATAAAAACATGGGAAAAGGTGGAAACAAGATGTCGCCGGGAAAAACAGCCGGACTTGTTACTGCACAAGGCAGAAAAGACAGGGAGGTCACTGTCAATGGTCAGCTTTTAAGGCTGACAAACCTGGACAAGTTTTATTGGCCTGAGGAAGGATATACCAAGGGTGATGTGATTAATTATTACCATTCGGTCGCACCTTATATTTTGCCGTACCTGAAAGACCGCCCGCAGTCGCTTTACCGGACGCCAAACGGTATTACGGGCGGCGGGTTTTACCAGAAGGATGTCAGTTCTTTTGCCCCGGACTGGCTTGAAACATACGCGGTTGCCGGTACGGAGGGGGAAAAGGAAAAGCTCTACTTGTTGTGCCAGAATGAGCAGACATTAATATATATGGCAAACCTGGGCTGTATTGAAATCAACCCCTGGCTTTCCCGGATCCAAAACCCGGAGAATCCCGATTATCTGGTTATTGACCTGGACCCGGAGAATATACCTTTCGAGAAAGTTATTGACGCTGCCAGGGCGGTCCGTGAGCTGCTGGATTTTGCCGGCATAGAAAGCTTCCCCAAAACCTCGGGAGCAACGGGGATGCATATTTATCTGCCGCTTGGTGCCATGTACAGCTATGATATTGCCAAGGAATATGCCCGTCTCCTGGCCATGCTAGTCCACCGCATTGTACCCGACTTTACCAGCCTGGAGCGCAGTCCGAAAAAAAGGCGGGGAAAAGTTTATCTTGACTACCTGCAAAACCGCTCCGGGCAGACTTTGGCTTCCGTTTACAGCCTCCGCCCCAGGCGCGGAGCCACCGTTTCCACCCCGCTGCTTTGGGAAGAGGTAAAGCCGGGCCTGGACCCGCAAGACTTTACTATTAAAACTGTCCGGAAACGCCTGGAGAAAAAAGGAGATTTGTTTCGTGGCGTGCTTGGCCCCGGCGTGAATATTGCAGAGAGCATTAATAAGCTTAAGGGAGCCTTGTCCGGGCGGACTGTGTAAAAGCAGCGCATAACGGTTATTTTGCAGGGAGACGGTTCAAATAGTACATAAAAAACATTAATAATCCAGGCAGGTGTTGACAATTATGGAAGGGTTTTTTCCGGGAGGTGGAATTAATTAACTTGTTGCAGATAAAGAAATTACCCGGGGAGGAATTATGTGAAAAGTGAAAATTATGCTAAGTGACGAGTTAAAGTCTGTTGCCGGATCACAATTAAAATCATTTAGGAAATCCGGTATATCATTTATTCAGGATGTACCATGGGGAACACATCTTAGTGTTTTTTATGAGAGTAAAGACGATTTGCTGGCGCTGGCCGTCCCCTTCCTTGCGACCGGACTGGAAAACAATGAATTCTGTTTCTGGATTGTTGATGATTTTTTGTTACCCTGTGAGGCTTTGCAATTGCTGCAAAATAAAATCCCGGCCCTCAGGCAGGCACAAATTGAAATTATGACACCTGCAGACTGGTATTTGCAATATGGCAACTTTCAGAGTGACAGAGTCATTGCCGGCTGGATCGAAAAAACGGAAGCCGCACTTGCCCGGGGGTATGAAGGGGTAAGGGTGTGCGGCAGTACAGCATGGTTGACAAAAAAATACTGGAAAGAGTTTCTGGCTTATGAGAGGGAAGTGCAGAAAGCAATCGGCTTCTTAAATTTAATCGCTTTGTGCCCGTACCAGCTGAGCAAATGTGAGTTGCTGGACGTTATTGATATTGTCCGGAACCATCACTTTTCTTTTTTAAAAAGCAAGTTTCACTGGAAAACCCTTACCAATCCGACCAAGTATGAGCATATAAATCTTGTGGGCAAAATGGCGGCCAGTGTGGCGCATGAAATCAGAAATCCTATGGCTACTGTGAGGGGGTTTATCCAGCTGCTGGGGAAAAAAGCCGAGCTGGCTCTTTACCAGGATTATTTTACATTAATGATTGAGGAGCTGGACCGCGCTAACGGCATTATTGCCGAGTATCTCTCCCTGGCAACAGAACCGGAAAAAGACATCAGGCTGTATAATCTGAATGAAATTATCCGTGCCATCCTGCCTCTACTGCAGGCAGATGCTATAAGGGAAGGTAAAAACGTGTTTTTTTCCGCCGGAGAGACTGCGGAGATTGCTGTGGATGCCAGGGAGATCAGGAAGGTAATTTATAATTTGGTGCGCAACGGCCTGGAAGCCATGGAAAAAGGCGGGCGCGTTGATATCCGGACATACCAGCGCGGTAAAGCTGTTATCATGGAAATAGCAGACACGGGAGGCGGAATCCCGGGTGAAGTCCTGCATAAATTAGGTGAACCTTTTGTCACCACAAAAGGGTCCGGCACAGGGCTGGGCTTGGCTGTCAGTATGAGAATTTTAGAGCGTTATCACGCCGGTATAACAGTCCAGTCTTCCCCGGGCGGTACAACCTTTACTGTCTCTTTCCCGCTACCGGAAGGCGGAGTTTGAAGATAACTTACTTTTTATGACCTGCTCTTTGCCGTGTGCAGCCCGGACAGGCTGCCTGCCAGGCCGAGAAGAGCGCTTAGCAGAATGATAAAGACGGCCAGTTTTAGCACCAGGCCGCCAAGGGGCGGCAGGGGAAGAAAGGGAAGGGGCTCCCCGACCCTGGCAAAAAGATACCGCAGGGCATATCCCGCCAAAACGGCGGCCAGTATGCCGCCCCCCGCGCTTAAAAGCAATCCTGTCAGCAGGAAGGGGAAGGCGATAAAACTGTCCGGCGCACCCAGTAAAAGCAAGGTGTTGATCTGCTCCCGGTTGTTTTCAATGCCGGTCCTGATCAGGTGAGAGATGATAACCAGCGTGGAAATACCCACAGCAGTGATTATTAGATAGCCCAGGAATCTTACCGCCCCCGCCAGTTGGCGCAGGCGGTCCAGAACTTCCCGGTTGTCACGCACATATTCAATGCCGTCAGTCTGTTGTACTGACTGCAGTACTTGTTCCATTGCGGCAAGGTCGATTTTGATCTCAAGAATCGGGCTGAAGGGGTTGTCGTCAAAGTAGGTCAGCACGCGTGCCTCTTTGCCCAGCATTTCTTCCATTCTCTTGTAGGCATCCTCTGCGCTGACAAGCAATACTTCCTTCACGCCGGCAATTTTTTGCAACTCTTCCGCCAGGCGGAGGACGGCGTCACGGGACATGTCTTCCGCATAATACGCGCTTATTTCCGCTTCATTTTTGATTGCGGCAATTACATAATTGCCCGCCCACCAGCCGGCAAGCACCATGGCCAAAATTAGAAAAATTAAGGCCATACTGAAAAAAGAAGTAAGGTGAGACAGCAGGTTCATGCGTATAATAATACCCGCCTCGTGGAAAAAGTAACCAAGATTATGCAGCAGCTGTTTCATTTACGCTTCCGCCTCCTCCATTACCCCTTCTTTGAGGCGAATAATCCTGTTTTGGTTGGCAGGTATTAAATGTGTGGCATGGGTCGTGATAAGAACGGCGGTCTGCTCATCTTTGCAGCCGACAAGCAGTTCCAGGATATTCAGGGCATTTTCCCGGTCCAGGTTGCCCGTAGGCTCATCCGCCAGGATGAGGAGCGGTTTTCTGGCAAGTACCCGCGCAATTGAGATCCTTTGACACTCACCCCAGGACAGGTTTTCCACCGGTGTGTTTGCTTTTTTCTTCAGGCCCACCCTGGCCAAGGCTTCGGTGGCATTTTTTTTCATCTCGGAAGCCGGGATATCCAGAAAACGCATGCCCAGCATTATATTTTCCAGCGCCGTCCTGCCTTTAATCAATTTGAAATCCTGAAAAACAGGCCCCAGCATCCTGCGCAGCTGCCTGATGGGGCCGGTCTGGCCTTTGCCGTAGGAGCGGCCCATGATTTCCAAGGTGCCGGTTGTGGGAAATTCCATCGCCATCAAAAGTTTCAGGAGGCTGGTTTTCCCTGAGCCGCTGGGTCCGGTAATATAGACCAGTTCGCCCGGCTTTACCGACAGGTTGATATTTTTCAGGGCAACTGTCCCGTCAGGATACTGTAAAGAGACATTTTTTGCCGCAATCATTCAGTCAGCTCCTCTCCCCGCATTTGCTACTTAAAAACCGGAGTAATATACAATTCCAGGTGATGATCGGTGACATTCACGGCAGTAATCTTGCTGTCGCCCAAAATGCTGCTTAAATCCAAGTACATTTCCTCTTCGGCAAACAATGCTTCCAGGTGGCCGGTGTTAAGCGGCACCCCGAAAAAAGTTCCTTCTTCCGCGACAAATTTCAGCGTATTGTCTTCCAGGACAAACACACCGCTTATAGCAAGTTCACGGGGGGCAACCGTCAATCCAACTCTACCCGCGGAGAAGGCAAATGCCAGATCATTCAGTTCATACTCTGCAAGGAAGCCGTTTAAATTTTCATCCGCAAGTGAAGCTTTAATTCCGGAGGCGGTAAATTCTATTTGCACAGTGTCTGCCGGCAGGTCGGCTTCTTTCAGTAGACGGGAAAAGCTTCTTGTCACTTCCGGGAAAAACTGTATGAGTTCATTCCAGGCCTCCCGCATGGCGGACAACCTGGTTTCATAATGCTCCCTTTCCTCCGCCAAAGAGGCCAGGTATGCCTCCAACTCTTCCCTGGCGGCAATAGTTTTAGCTATTGATTCCTCAAGGTTTTTCCGCGTCTGCTCCAGTGCGGCGAGTTTTTCGTCCAGTTCCGCTTTCTGTGTGGCAAGCCTGTCACGGCTTTCCTGCAGCAGATCCAGCAGCCGGCCTGTGTTGCGGGCAAGATCCCGCAGCGTGCTTATCCTGTGCAGAAAATCTGCCAGGCTGTCCGCCGCCAAGAGCCTTTCCAGGAAAGAAGCGGGTCCCATCCGCTGGTAACTTTTTAAGACTTGTTGCAGGGCCTGCCGGTTCTGCCCAAAGCGTTCCTCTTCAGCGGCAATTGCTTCCCGCAAAACGGCGGCATCACGCTCCAAAGCATCAATGTCCGCCGCCAGCGCCCGCTCCTCCTGTTCCAGTTCCGCTATGGTCTGGGAGAGGGCGAAGAGTTCTTCCAGCACTTTTTTTTCTTCAGCGGACAAACGAGTGAGCTTTTCTTCCACCTCGCCCGTTACTTCAGACTGCCCCGAGGCCGTGCCGCCTGCCAGGATGATCAGCACCAGTGCAGCAAGCAGGATGCAAGAGGGAACAATTTTTATTATGCCTGACTTTAACATTTTTTCGCCTCCCGGTGTCGCCGCCTGTTTACAATTGTCTTAAAATAACAAAAACTTGTTCCGGTATTAGTTATACGTCGGAAAAAGAAAATCCTGCCTGCCTTTCCGTTGTTCTAATCACCCAAAAAATTGGTTCCCAGCACTCCTGCAACAATAAGCAGGGAGCCGAGAAAATGATAGTAAAAAAGCTTTTCTTTTAGGAAGACAATCCCGGCCAGGACTGTTATCAATGTGCCCAAATTGGCAAAGACGCTCATTTTGGCGGCTTTGATATGTGTTAAAACATAGTTTGTCAAAAGCGAAGTGAGGGCCGTGGACAACACGCCCAGATAGAGGGTGGCGGCAAGGAAAGGCAGGCTTTTCAGCGGGGCAAGAAAAGCGGACAGGGTGCCGCTCTGTAAATGTTGGCCAAGAGAAAGAAGGTTAAAGCCGATAAAGCCGAGAAAAATCATCAGGTAGCTTAATTCCAGGTTGGTAAATTCCCTGGTGAGCACTCTGGCCAGTACGTTGTAACAGGCAATGGATAAGGCGGAAAGCAGGATAAGGGAGATACCTTTGACATTGTTCAGGTTCAGGTTGGGACCGCTTTGCACGAGGACAAAGATGACACCTCCCACCGATAGAAAAACCGACAGCTTCTGGCGGGAATTGGTTTTCTCCTTGATAAAAAGGGAAGCTAGAAGCAGGGTAAAGATGGGGGAAGCAGCCAGGAGAATTCCGGCTTCCGAGGAGAGAATGTACTGGAGGCCAAATGTTTGGAAGCCAAAAAAGAGCAGAGGATAAAAAAGGGCAAGCGGCAGGATTCTGACTACTTTCCTTCTGTCATAGGAGAGTTTAACTTTTTGCAGCAGGACGGGTACGAGCAAGGCCGCATAAGCTGCTGTAAAGCGATGAGCCAGGATATTTACCTACCGGCCCGGTAACCTGCAGGGCAATCTTGTTAAACAGAAAAGAGAAGCCAATAATGGCAGAATAAGCAACTGCCGCCCCATAGACTTTCCCGGTGGTGGCCTGCTTGGCTGCAGTGGCCTGTTGCGACCTCTCTCCCATAGGAAGCACCCCCGAATTGCTTTTTGCTTTAGTGTTCCCATGCCTGCAGAAACTACCATTCTGCACCGACGCAAAATTACCTTCATTAAATAATTAACTGAAAATAAAATATTACGGGCGGCGCTTACGGCAAGCTGCCGCTTACGGTATGCAGGGGGACGGACAATGCCGGACAAAGTTCGGTTCCTTTATGAGGACAATCATTTGCTGGTCGTGGAAAAACCGGTAAACATGCTTTCCCAGGGGGATATTACAGGTGAGCCCGACCTTTTGAGCATCGTGAAAGCAATACTGAAAAAAAAGTACAAGAAACCGGGCAATGTTTACCTGGGTCTTGTCCACCGTTTAGACCGGCCCACAGGAGGCGTCATGGTTTTGGCAAAAACTTCAAAGGCAGCAGCCCGGCTTTCCGCGCAAATCAGAGCGGGTACTTTTACCAGGCAGTACTTGGCGGTTGTTCATGGCTGCCTGCAGCAGGTGGAGGGAACTCTGCGGCATTATCTCGTTAAAGACAGGAAAACAAATTTGGTTGCCGTGGCCGGCAAAGACCAGCCCAAAGCAAAAGAAGCCAGCCTCTCCTACCGTGTCCTGGCTGCCACGGACGCTTTGAGCCTGGTGCAGATACAACTGCACACGGGGCGGCCGCATCAGATTCGTGTCCAGTTTGCCGCCAGCGGGCATCCTTTGTATGGCGACCAGCGTTACGGAAGGACGGTTAACCGCCCCGGCCGGCAGCTTGCCTTATGGGCGCATAAGATCGCCTTTGCACATCCCGTCTCAAAAGAACGTCTGAGCTTTGCCAGTTATCCTCCACGTATTCAGCCTTGGCAAAAATTTATTGCTTATTTTAACAGGGTAGGAAGCTCAAATAATTAAATAATTTTAACATGAAATATTTTCCTGCGGTGCAGGAGATTACCCTGTGCTGCTGAATTATGTAATAGCCGTATTTTTGCCGTACGTGCTTTTTTTGCCTTTACCGGACGAACAACCGCTTGCAGGCAGCTGCGGCGGGTTTTGTTTTATTTCTGCATAAGTTTTAAGAATACTTAAATGGCGGGCACCGCCTGATTATAGTAGAATGAAGGCAGTATAAAAAAGATGGTTATGGAGGGAACATTTTCATTCCCGTAAACAACTAAATAGTGAAGCAGTATGCTCCGGCACCATACCGGTGATGAAAGGAGGAGGAAAATGTTGCCATTACTGCAGTTGCAGAATGTGACGCGGCAATATAAATCCGGGCAGATTCGGGTAAACGCCCTCACAGATGTCAGCCTGGCAGTAGAAAAAGGGGAATTTATTTCCATCATGGGGCCTTCAGGTTCGGGCAAATCCACCTTGTTGAATATTATCGGCTGCCTGGACAAACCGACATCCGGGTCTTATATCTTGGCTGGGCGGCATGTGGAGAAACTGGGGGATTCAAGCCTGGCTGAAATCCGCAACAAACTTATCGGCTTTGTTTTTCAAAGTTTTCACCTGCTTCCCGATCTTGATGCCCAGGCCAATGTGGAGCTGCCTTTGATTTACAGGGGTATAGGGAAAAAGGAACGCCGGAGGAAAGCCTGTGCGGCGCTGGAAGCGGTAGGGCTTCTTGAGCGTCGACGCCACCTGCCTTCGCAGCTTTCAGGCGGGGAACAGCAAAGGGTAGCCATTGCCAGGGCCCTGGTGGGTGACCCGGCAGTTATTCTGGCAGATGAGCCCACGGGAGCCCTGGATTCTGCTTCGGGAGCGGTTATTATGTCAATTTTTCAGCACCTGAACAGGGAACGGGGGATGACAATTGTCCAGGTTACCCATGAAGAAACAATTGCCCGCAATGCCCGCCGGGTAGTCTACTTACGGGACGGCAGGATTGAAGATGAAGAAGCGGTGACAGAACCTTTAACTGCGCAAGGGCAGATCAGTGTGCAGTCAGTACAGGAGGTGCATGAGGGTTGATTCAACGCCTGATAGCAATTATTGTGATTGTGGTGATTGTTTTGGGAGGAGGCTATTATGCCTATAAGCAGCTTGTCCCTCCCCCTGCAGAAGAGGTGACCGGGCCTGTTTACGCTACAAAACCGGTCATCAGAGGGGATATTTCCGTGGGAGTGGAAGTGACGGGACAGTTGAACCCTACATCGGGCGGCAGTATTCAAGTTCCCGGTTATATGACACCGGGCGTGACCACTTCCTTTACAATCAGCGAGTCATTTATTAAAGAAGGAGATATAGTTAAAAAAGGACAGCTGATGATCACGCTGGAAGCCCCCGAGCTTGCGCCGCAAATTGAGATGAAACAGGCGGAACTGGCGGCCGAACTTCAGTCGCTGGCTGAACTGATTAATGTACCGGTTGAGCAGGTAGAATATATTGACCCCAGCCGGGGGATTACACTGCAGGCCCCCATTGACGGCAGGGTAACGGGGCTGACGGTTAAAGAAGGGGATACTCTGCAACAGGGACAAATAGTAGCCAAAATAGTCAATGACGCCAGTTTCAGGTTGACTGCCAAGCTCCTGCCGGGGGAAATGGAAAATGTGGAGGTAGGAGACGAAGTCCTGCTGGCTTTCTCTGAATTTTCAGGCACTGTCCGCGCCAAAATCACCGATATCAATCCCAATGCCGTGACGGAAAGAGCCTCGGACTTGCATGATTCGGTTACCGGCGGCACCGGCAATCAGTATGTTTTTGTGCACTGGGTAACCGTGGAAGGGGAAAACCCCGGTCTGGTGCAGCCCGGCATGTTGGCCAGGATTGGCCTTGCCGCAGGTAAAAAAAGGGAACTTGATGAATATAATGCCAGGTGGCTGCGCTTTCTGGCGGAAGTTGACGGTTATGCGGAGGAGGAAAGGGTGCTCAGCAAGGCGGAAGCCATCATTACCCGCCTTTATGTTCGCGACATGCAGCTGGTGAAGCGGGGAGATCCACTTGTTTCCCTGGCAGGAGAGGACGCCCTTAATTTGATCAAAGGCAGACTGGCCAAAATACGCGATATCCGGCAGACAATCCAGCAGCTTTACAATCAGTACGACTTGCTGAATATTGTTGCTCCTATGGACGGCATTGTTGCCTATGTGGATGCCATGCCGGGCAGGGTGGTGCAGCCGGGTGAGTGGCTGGGCCATATTTACATAGCAGAGGATATGCGCCTTACCGCCCAGGTGGATGACATGGATATTTTGCTGGTACAGCAGGGAGCTCCCGTGGATATCACGGTAGACGCTCTGCCGGGCCAAACTTTCCCGGGTGAAGTGCTCCGCGTCACTTCCATGGGCTGGGACAGGGATGGCGTTACCCAGTTTTATGTGGAAATTAAGGTTAGCGGCAGCGATGAATTGAGACCCGGCATGCAGGCTAAAGCTTTTATCAAAGCCGGCAGTGCCACGGACGTGCTGCTTGTCCCGGTGGAAGCCGTCTTTGAAGAAGACGGACAGACCAAGGTGGAAGTCCTGGAAGAGGACGGGACGGTAAGGCTGGTAACAGTTAAACTGGGGCTGATGGACAGCATGTATGCCGAAGTGAAGGAAGGGCTGAAAGAAGGGGAAATGGTCATTACCGGCAGTACTGCCGATCTGCTTCCCAGCCAGAGCATCCAATCCAATGACAGTATCCTGCCGCAAAAGCCGGATGACGGCAATGATAATTCCGCTTCCGAAGAGACGGCCAGGGCCTCCTAAAGGAGTGATACGATGTTGAGATGGATACGTTCCGGCTGGATCCGTTTCTGGTTCAGTGCACAGATGGCCTGGCATGGAATCTTGGCAAATCCTCTGCGTTCGGCACTGACAATACTGGGTGTTACGATCGGTGTGGCGGCCGTGGTGAGCCTGATGGGAATTGGCGAGGGTGCACGCCAAGCGGTGGTAAACCAGTTTAAAAGCCTGGGTGCCAATGTGATAGTAGTAAAAGCAACAGATCCGGAGGCGGAATTTGAGGCGGATTACGCCGACCAGATTGCCGAAATGGTCCCGCAGCTGCAGCAGGTGACGCCGGTTGTCTACGGTGAAGCGACTGTCCGCTGGCGGCGTGAGCGGGGAATCGCCCAGCTTTTGGGCGTCAACAGCGCCTTTCCTGAAATCAGGGATCATCCGGTTATTTCCGGGCATTTTCTTTCCGCTTTGCATATTGAACAGCGATCACAAGTGGTTGTGCTGGGTTATAATGTGGCAGCGGGGCTTATGGGGGGGCGCAGCCCCGTCGGGCAGACGCTGACACTGGATGGCCGCACTTTCCGCATTATTGGCGTGCTGGCGCCAAAAGGCCCCAACCAGGCCGAAGGGATTGACGATAAATTTGTGATTCCTTATACTACCGCCCTGCAGCTGACCAAGAAAAAGACGGTACCGGAAATATGGGGCAAGGCGGTGTCCGCCCTTGAAGCGGATTTGGCCACAGTACAGCTGGGGCGGATTATTTCGCGGAAACTTGGGCTCGATCCCAAGGCGCCCGTCCGGACTCCGGGCGACGGCGGCGGCGAGGGCCCGGATATGCCGGGGATGCCTATTGTTGAACCTGTTCCCCCGGAACAACCTGAAAGGGACAATACAGGCATCAAGAAAGGCAAAGACCTGGTTACGATTACCAACCTGAACCAGCTTGTTCAGGAAGCCGACAAGGCCAACAGGGTTATGACACTGCTGCTTGGCGGGATCGCCGCTGTCAGCCTCTTGGTGGGCGGGCTTGGCATTATGAATATTATGCTGGTGGCGGTGACGGAAAGAACAAAAGAAATCGGCGTCAGAAGGGCACTGGGCGCCAAACAGGGCGATCTGATCATTCAGTTCATGCTGGAAGCGTTTTATTTAAGCGGTATCGGCGCCATTGCCGGCGTGGCGGCCGGCATCTGGGGCACCAGCCTTTTTGCCCAGTATGGCTTTGAGACCGCCATTAGTCTTCAAGCTATTCAGATTGCCGCCGGGGTTGCCCTGGCCACCGGCCTGCTTTTTGGCATTTACCCGGCCATCTCCGCTTCCTCGGTACCGCCGGTGGAGGCGTTGCGCAGATAAGGCAAAAAAAACACTCCCGGTGAGCCTTCAGGCTGCACCGGGTTGTTTTTTTGCCCTCCTTTTGTTTTGCCTTTTTCAGGCAGGGATAAATGGAAAATGCGACGAAAGTAACAAGCATACCTAATGCTGCATGACAGGCGCAGTTTTGATAAAAAAGCAAATTTTCAGGGGAGATGAAGATGGCCAAATATAAGCATCTTTTTACACCTATTGTTTTGGGCAGACAGTTTTTCCGCAACAGAATTTTCAATTCTCCGACAGGTGCTTGTCAGTTTCCCTTTGAGAGTTTCATCGGCTACTATGAAAGGAAAGCAATGGGCGGGGCGGCTGCCGTCTGTATCGGCGACGCCTGTCCTTCTCCGGACGGCATGGCCCGTCCGGGCCAGATCAGGCTGTGGGATGAAAAGACGAGACCGTACCTGATCGAGGTTGCCTATGCCATCAGGCGGCACGGCGCAGTAGCATCAATGGAGATCGTCCACAGCGGCAACTGTTCCTATTATTCCTACGACAACGGTTACCAGCCGTACGGACCTGTTGCCGGCACAACTCCTTTCGGGCAGGAGATCCTGGAGGTGCCCGAAGAGGTGATCCTCCAGTACATTGAAGCTTTTGCCCGGGCGGCGGCGTTTGCCAAAAGCTGCGGTTATGGCATGGTTACCGTCCATGGCGGTCACGGCTGGCTGCTCTCCCAATTTTTCTCCAAAACAAACAACCGCAAGGACAAGTGGGGCAGCACTCTGGAAAACAGGGCGCGCCTGGCCGTTGCCATCTGTGACCGTATCCACCAGGTCTGCGGCAGGGATTTCCCCGTGGAAATCAGAATTACCGGCTCTGAAGTTTTTGAGGGCGGTTACGGGATAGAAACGGGCATTGAGCAGGCTGTCTTCCTGGACGGCCATGCAGACTTGATTCATGTCTCCGCCGGCAGCCATGAAGTTGACGATGTATTTACCGTCACCCATCCCAGCATGTTTTTGGCAGACGGTGTGAATGTCAAGTATGCGGCTGAAATAAAAAAACACGTCAAACACACTCCCGTTGCCACCGTCGGCGCCCTTTCCGAACCTGAACTGCTGGAGGAAATTATTGCTTCAGGCAAGGCTGATGTGGTTGAGCTGGCACGCGGCCTGATTTGCGACCCGGACCTGACCGTCAAGCTGCAGGCGGGGAGGGACGATGAAGTCAGGAAGTGCATGCGCTGCCTGTGGTGTTTTTCCCACCGGATGCAGAGGGAAAAAATAGTCTGTGCCCTTAATCCCGAGATCGGCAGTGAAGCGGAGTGCAAAAACAGCGGCGGTCCTCCGGCGGTTCGCAAGAAAGTCTTGATTGTAGGCGGCGGCGTTGCCGGCATGCAGGCCGCCCTCACCTGCGCGGAAAGAGGCCACAGCGTCATTTTATGCGAAAAACAGGACAGGCTCGGCGGTGTCCTGTTATGCGAGGAAAAGGTGCCTTTTAAGGAAAAACTGGGCCAGTACCTGGCCCTGCAGGCAAGGCTGATTGAGCGCAACAAAAATATTAAAGTCCTCCTGGAGACGGAAGTAACACCGGCCGCGGCTTCCGCTTTTGCACCTGATGTACTTATTGCCGCCTTGGGGTCCCGTCCCGTTGTGCCGGATATTCCCGGGATTGACAGGGATAATGTTTTTTCCGCTCAGACTTTGTTCCGCCACCCGGAGCGGGCCGGCAAAAGAGTGGTCATCCTGGGGGGCGGACTGGTGGGCATGGAGCTAGCCGTTTATTTGGCCATGCTGGGAAGGGAGTGTACCATCCTGGAGTTGCAGCCGGAGTTAAACGACGGAGGCAACAATCTGCACGGACTGGCCCTCAGCCTGGAATTCCGGAAATACGGCATTAACAACAGTACTGCCACCAAGGCGGTTGAAATTTCCGATCAAGGAGTTGTCGGGCAGTTTACAGGCATCATGCCGCAAAACGGCGGCAGACGTTTTGCCCTTCCTGTCTATTACCCGGAAGCTGCGACGGGCAGCAAACTTTTTGCCTGTGATACAGTGGCTTATGCCGTGGGGCAGATGCCGCTGCGGGCGGAAGCGGACGCCTTCCGCGGCTGTGTCGGGGAATTTCACCAACTCGGCGACTGTGTAACCCCGGGAAATATCTGGCATGCCACCACCGCCGCCTATTTCCTCTGCAGGAATCTCGGCCGCTACTAAAAATGCCGTCAAGGGCGGCGGGCGGGAAAATCAGTGCGGGACGGCCCGCTCGTCAAGCAGGTTTTGCGGCCGGCCGACCAGAAAGGCATTAATATTGTCCACCGTGGTTGAACGGATGCGCAGCACGGCTTCCTGCGAATTGAAACCGATGTGCGGTGTAATGACCACATCTTCGCGGTTAAAAAGACGCTGGCTTTTTAAAAATGCGGACAGGGTTTCGCGCGGGACTTCCGGGTCAAACAATTTTTCTTCTTCCACAAACAATTCTTCCCCTTCGAGGACATCAAGGCCGGCACCGGCAATAATGCCGGTATCCAAGGCTTTCAGAAGAGCTTCCGCATCCACCAGTTCGCCGCGTGCCGTATTGATCAGCAGGGCTCCCTTTTTCATTAAAGGTATATTGTCTTTGTTGAGCAGATGGTAAGTCTGTTTGTTCAGCGGGGCATGGAGGGTGATGATGTCGGCTTTGGCCAGTACTTCTTCCAGAGGGGCATAACGGAACTGCAACACTTCCGCCAGGAAGGGATCGGGTTTGGGATCTACTGCCAGGACCTGCATGTCAAAACCGCGGGCGATTTTAATTACATGCAAACCGATACGGCCTGCGCCCACAACGCCGATGGTTTTATTTTTCAAGTCAAAACCTTGCAGCCCTGCCAGGGAAAAATTTTCCCGTGCGGTACGGAAATAAGCTTTATGGATATTGCGGGACAGGGAGAGGATCAGGGCAAAGGTGTGTTCGGCCACCGTGTATTCACCGTAGGCAGGGACGTAACAGACAGGAATGTTCCTTTGGGCGGCAGCTGCGAGGTCGATATGGTTAAAACCTGCCGAGCGGGTGGCAATGAGGCGGAGTTTTGGCAGCTTGGAGAGGACTTCTTTTGTCACATGGGAGTGAACAAAGACGGAAAGTATTTCCGTTTCCCTGAATTCAGCCGCCAGCCCGGCAGTCAGGACTTCCTCGCTGTAATGCAGCTTGTGTCCCGAGAGATGTTTGTTGTAAAAAGGGCGATCTCCCTTCTGGGTTTCAAAAAATGTGATTATGGCCATGGCTTGCTCCTTGCAAATGTTTTACCTGTAATATGCCTCACCTCTTGTTGTTTTATCAATGTGACTGCCGCAGGCCGCGCGTAATTTTAACACGGATTGCCAACCTCACTGAAATGGTATAATGTATAATTAGCCAAAAACTGCCTGCCTGCAACGCTGCCAGTGCAGTTTGTGCCGGCATGAAACCGGGGGGGATATTGTTGGAAAAAAGGAGATTTACACGGGTTCCTTTCCGGATTGAAACAGAAATTACCGCGGGGGAACTTAAATTTAAAGGTGAAGTAAAAGATCTCAGTTTGAGAGGGATGTGCATTCTGACGGAACATCTCCTGGAAATAGGGACTCCGGTTGACATTTTGCTCAGTTTAACCGGCAAACAGTCCAATTTGGTTATTATGCTGCAGGGAAAAGTGATCAGGAAGGACGCGGAGAGTATTGCGGTTTATTTTGATACTGTAGAATTGGACTCTTTTATCCATCTTAAAAACATTGTTGCCTATAACAGCACCGATCCTGAAAAAATTATGGCCGAATATATTCAAGGGCTGGCTGAAATTTCTTGAATTATCAATTATCGGCGCCACCCGATAGTTGAAGCAATTAATAAATGAAACCAAACTTTTGGCAAAGGAAGGGAGCGGCTTATGGGGAGCAAACAAAAACCCGACAAGGAAACACTATTAAAACTGGCTGAAGCTTTTACCAGTCAGTCGGAAAAAAATTATATCCAGGCGGAAACAAATCCTGACAAGAACTATCTTGGCATGAAAATCTTTGAAAAACCTATCCTGGCAGTGGCCGCCGCCGACGACCCGCTGTTCCAGGAACTGCTTTTTCCGCAAGCAATCGGGGCGCATTTTCTGCCGCCTGAAAAATGGCTCCCGGGAGCCAGAAGTGTGCTCAGTTTCTTTTTGCCGATGACGGAAAGAGTAAAAAAATCAAACACTGCAGACAAAGAGCTGCCGTCTTTGGAGTGGCTTTATGCCAGAATTGAAGGCCAGCAGTTTATTGACGCCCTTAGTGCTTACCTGCGGGATAAAATAAGAGAAGCAGGATACCGTGCAGTATCTCCATCGCTGGATGAACGTTTTCAGTTTAATATTGCCGCGCCAAATTCTCCCATTCCACGCTACAGCAGCAACTGGTCGGAACGTCATGTTGCTTATGTTTGCGGGCTTGGTACCTTTGGGCAGCACACCTGCCTGATTACAGAGCTGGGAACGGCGGGCCGGTTCTTCAGTATAGTGACGGACTTGGAGCTGGAACCGACGAAAAGAAGATATTCCTCCCTCCATGAATACTGCAGCAAATGCGGTGTCTGCCTGACCAACTGCCCGGCGGGTGCGTTGTCTTATGGCGGCAAATCCAATCTTGCCTGTGCAGCGTTCATGAGGGGGACCGGTCTTTTCTTTAAGCCTCGCTACGGCTGCGGCAAATGCCAGACAGGGCTTCCCTGCGAAAGCTGTATCCCGAAGCGGGCTTCGTAAGCTGCTGTGGCAACAAGGTCAATGGCAATGCCAAGGGTGCTGTGACAGTGTACCCCAAAACGGGTTGCTTTCAGGCGTAATTGTGCAAAAAAGAAGGACCGGGGTGCCGCCTGTGAAGGAAAGTAATGATTAAAAGAGGTGAAATTATGAAGCGAAAAATTGTTAACCCGTGGGAATGGCAGAAAGATTTGGGGTTTGTCCAGGCCAACGACCTGACAGGTGTAAAGCGGATTGTGTTTTGTGCGGGGCAGGTATCTGTGGATAGTGAGGGGAAGCCACTGCATCCCGGCGAAATGGTGCCCCAGATCATGCAGGCGCTGGACAACCTGGAGGCTGTTTTGCAGCATGCGGAGGTGAAATTGGCTGATGTGGTCAGGATGAATTACTATACAACGGATATACCGGCTTTCCGCAAAGCGGAGCCGTTATTAAAAGAACGCCTGGAGAAAAGCGGTTGTCACCCGGTATCTACGCTGATCGGTGTCGCCGCACTTTATGACCCTGACATTGTCGTGGAAATTGAAGCCACGGCTGTCATGTAAAAGCGCTCTCCAAAGCGGGGGCGTCTTTTTTATACATTTTGGCCGTATTTTTTATTGGAGAAAGGATTTTCGGGGGTAGGGGACAACGGCGGGTCGAGTGGCATATACTGTGGCAGAAAATCCTGGGGAGTGTTGCTTTGTGGAACTCCGCAACAAAGCCATTGCCACGGCACGAAAGTTTGCCATACCTGAAGGCATTTTTCTTGGGCTGATCGGGGCGGAATCGGCCTGGAACCCGCAGGCCGTCAGCCGTACGGGGGCAATTGGTCTGACGCAGGTCCTGCCGTCAACGGCCGCAGCCATGGGATATAATCCAGATGAACTGTTGGCTGATCCGGGAATGCAGCTGGAGGCCGGTGCGCGTTATCTGCGGGAAATGTTTGACCGGTTTTGCCGCTGGGACTATGCACTGGCCGCTTATAACGCACGCCCGCATAATGTAGCAAAATATGAGGGTATCCCGCCTTTTAAGGAAACACGGCAATATGTGCAAAAAATACTGTCATATGCTAGAATTTATGAACAAATAAAAAAGACTGGTGAATAAGCCGTCCCGGCGGTTATGATCTTATTCGCAGCCGGAAAATCAAACAGAAAGTTGCGCCTGTTTTGGGCAGGGGAAAAAGCTGTTTTTCCAGAATTAAAAAAGTGAACAATAATAACGGGCGGGGGGACAATGCGCAAAAGCAACTTGGTCCTGATCGGCATGCCCGGTGCAGGCAAAAGCACGGCAGGTGTATTGGCTGCCAAAGCATTGGGAATGAATTTTATCGATACAGATTTGCTTTTGCAGCAAAAAGCAAAAAGGCTCCTGCAGGAAATAATCCGGCAGGAGGGAGTTGCCGCTTTTTTGGCCAGGGAGGAGGAAACAATCCTGGGCCTGGCGGTGGACAATACCGTGATAGCTACCGGGGCAGCGTAATCTACTCGCCAAAAAGCATGGAGCATCTGCGGCAAAACGGGTTTATCATTTATCTTCTGCTGCCTTTTGACGAACTGGAGGCCAGAATAAAAAATATGTCTTCCCGGGGCATAGTGATGGCCGCAGGCCAGGACTTGCGCAGTCTTTATCTGGAACGTACTCCGCTTTATCAAGCGTTTGCCGATCTGGTGCTGGACTGTTCCCGCCAGGACATCGAGGAGACTGTGGCGGCAATTTGTACGGCCGCCTTGGCGCACCTGCGGTAAAGACGCGTCCCCCAAAACAGCCGCCTACAGCCGGATTAGAGTGCTGAAAAAAAACGGTTGCCGCCGCTTCGGCGGTAACCGTTCTTTTCTTACTTGTTTTACAAGGCATAGGACAGGGGAGAGGCAATCACCCAGTTTCCGTCCTGTGCCACCATTTTCAGCCGGATATATTCGCTTCTTGTATAGGAAGTGGGTACTTTAATGTCGGCAACAATTTCTCCGGCGGAAGCGGAAACAATTCTTACTTCTTTAACGTTTTCCGGCTGCCAGAGGGGGAAGACAAAACCCATTTCATATCCCCACGCAGAAAGTTGCTCACAATAGAAGCTCTTTAGATCTCCGTCAAGCAGGTCCGCATCCCAGTAAGGCGCAAGCTGGGAGCGTACTACCTGCCAGGAGGGTTTGCCGCTGCCATACAAATCTGCTTCAAAGGCGGCAGTGAAGATCCGTACCGTTTCAGCATGCGCCGCCGCCCCCAACCGCAACAATTCGTCAGCCAAAAGCACGCCGCCGTCACTATCATTGTGTGTCTGGGCTGCGGCTGTTTCCCTGACGTTACCCTGCAGGTAAGTACCTGTTAAGAATATCAGGCAAAGCAGTAAAAACAAGAGCAACGTCCGCCAACGGATTTTCATTGTGACCCCCTCCGTCTACCTGCAATGCAGATTCTTTCCAATTTTAATTATACAGCGGAACCATTTTCTAATTATGAAAGAATGATTATAACTTTACAATAAATCTTAAAGTGTATTAAAAATTAGCCCGTAAACAAAATAAAACGGCAGCTGTCTGCTGCCCGTAACTTTAAATGGGGGTATCCTTGTAAGATACTACCTTGACCGTGTTCTCGACGACAGCTACTTTTGTTTCATAATCACGCAGGCTATAGGAGAGGAAAAAGAAAAGCGGAAACAAAAGGTAGAAAGCGCCCAGGAAAAACATGGTGCTAAGGGAAGTCAGTTCAGCCACCCAGCCTAGAATAACCGACCCGCCCGCAATCCCCAGATCCATGGCCATGAAATGGGTTGATGTGGCCACGCCCCTTTTTTCCGGTTCCACCATATCGATTACCATGGCCTGGAGAGCCGGCATAATGGCGCCGTTGCCGAGGCCGATCAGGAGGGCGGAGAAATAAAGCATGGCAACCCCTTTGCTCTGGGAAAGGGCAAGAAAACCGGCCGCCATAACCAGGTAGCCGAAAGTGACAACAGGCTTGGGGCCGGATCGGTCCTGAACCCTGCCGGAAAAAATACGCGTTAGAATTACGCCCAGCGAATTTATGACAAAAAACAGGCTTACATCATCGACATTGACAGTTTTTCCGTAAACAGTAATAAAAGCAACAACCCCCGAAAAGAGGCCGCTGGTGCACATTACCAGGATGGCAACGGAGAGGACTCTCTTTTCAAAAAAACTGTTTACGGTGATTTTTTGCGTGGCTGCAGGCTGCCGGGGGTAAGCTATGAAAAAGGAAATAACAAATGATAGGGTGATGAAAAAACCTGCAGCGGCAAACAACCGGGGGTAGCCGCTTACGTCGAGAATCCAGAGGCCGGCGGCCGGTCCCACAGCCATTGACAGGGTGTGTGTCAGGCCATGGATGCCCATGCCTTCACCCCTTCTGGCGGGAGGAACGGTATCTGCCAGCAAGGTGGCAGAGCCCGTTGAGGCCACGCCAAAAGCCAGCCCGTGCAAAAAACGGAAACATAAAAATAAAAAAAATGCACCGGCATACTGGTATGTAAATGTGAGGGCAGTAAAAAAGGCCATGGAAAGCAAATATGTCCGCTTTTTACCCAAGGAATCATAAGCATAGCCGGAAAAGGGGCGTACGAGCAAAGCCGCCACTGCATATGCGGAAATAAGATAACCGATATGGGCAGGATTTGCTCCCAGTTTTTCCATGGCATATAAAGGCAGTGTGGGCAAAAGAAAATGAAAGCCGAAATTCATAAGAAAGCCGGTAATAAAAAGCAGCAGGAAATTTTTTGTCCATAAAGGCGCAGTCCGGTTCTGCACTAATCCTTCCTCCGTTTGCAAGTAATAGCGAAAATCATTTTATCACTGCCGGGGGGTGATTGCAAGTTTTCGGCAGGCGGG
>JAAYLG010000045.1 GCA_012522075.1 Bacillota bacterium | reverse complement strand
TTCATAAAACTGCACTGTGTCCAAAATGTTTGACAAACCTACACAAACATTACACACTGCTTACATCCCCCGCCATGCGACAAAATCACAACTTTTTACACCAAGAACATCTTATCACACATTGAAGTCCCGGACAATCACCTGATTACTGCCAAAAGAAAACCGGAAAACTATTCCGGTAATCACTTTTCAGGCAGATTGTATTTATTCCCACAACAAGTCAATTAAATGATGCAACTCTTTTTATTCTCCCAAAACGCAGATGTCCGGCAGTGACCTGTATTGTTCGCTAAAATCAAGCCCATACCCCACCACAAACTCGTCGGGAATCTGAAAGCCACAGTAATCGGGGGCAATATCAACCTGCCGTCGCTCCGGCTTGTCCAGCAGGGTGACAATACGCAGTGACGCCGGTTTGCGGGCAAGCAAGTTTTCTTTTAGATATTTCAGTGTCAGCCCGCTGTCAATAATGTCTTCAACAATGAGGCAATGTTTATTGTCTATGCTGCAATCCAGGTCTTTGAGAATGCGGACTATCCCTGAAGATTCGGTGGCCGCCCCGTATGAAGACACGGCCATGAAGTCAATTTCCACCGGTACGGTAATGGCACGCATTAAATCGGCCAGAAAAACTACCGCCCCTTTTAAAACGCAAATTAAAAGCAGTTTCTCTCCCGCGTAATCACGGCTGATTTGTGCTCCGAGTTCGGCCACTTTTTCCCGGATCGCATCCCTGTCAAGCAAGACTCTTTTCACTGTCTTGTGCGACATTACTAACACCATCCTTCTCTGTTTTTTCCCGGCTCTCAAGTGACAGATGCAGAATACGCTGCGTTTCCGATGTAATCCGGCCGCATTCCGCAATATCTATGCCGGGCACCCAGATAATTTTTTCTTTACTTAGTACCAAGGGAATAGTATCCCGCATACTGCGTGGTATTTTGGCATCCATCAAGATGTCTTTCAGTTTACGGCTGCCGGGACGGCCAAATAGCCTGACCCGGTCTCCTGCCCGGCGAGGACGCACCTGCAGAGGAAAAAAGAGTTTGTCGGCGGCCAGGTAAGCTTCTTTGGCGGTGGCGGGAGGGAAAGGTCCCGCTTCCGGCAAAACAAATTCAGCCTGCAGCCACTCTCCACACCACGGCAGATAAACTCTGCCCGGCACCGGCAGGGTGACAGTCTGTCCGGCGGCTTGCACTGCAGGAAGACGGCCCCCGAGCCGCAACTTGTCATATTCTCGGCGGACATGTATGTTGCCGCTCACAGTACATCGGGCGGATGGTGACTTGCTGTTTATCACAGCCTTTATTTGCCGGATATGAGCTGCGGTAACCCGCTCCGCCCCCGCTTCCCATAAAGCACGGCGCAGCAGCCGTGCCTGCAAGGGCTCCGGCTGCGCCGCCAAAAGTGGCAGCACAAGCAGTATACCTTCCTCGCGGTTGCCGGTGGCAAGCCGACGGTAAACGCTTCCCGTCAACTGCTGCAGCAGTTCGTTCTCGCCCGCCAGGATGTCCGCGGTACGCGCCAGGGTACGCCTGATGTGACAACCGAATTCCTCTTCCAGGAAGGGCAGCAGCTTTAATCTAATGCGGTTGCGCAGATAAACAGGTTCAAGGTTTGTAGGATCCGTGAGCGGGAACAGACGATGCCTGCGGCAATAAGCTTCTATTTCTTTCCTTGTTACCTGGTGGAGGGGACGGATAATTTCCAAGCCGCCGGCGGACCGGCGCAGTGGAATCCCTTTTAACCCGTCCGTCCCGCTGCCGGCAAGCAGGCGCAAAAGCAATGTCTCCACCCGGTCATCCAGGTGGTGCGCAGTGGCAAGGGCGGAAGCGCCGGCACGCCTTGCCGCCGCCAGTAATGCTCTGTAACGGCCAAGGCGGGCTACAGCCTGGGTGGAACCCCCAAGCGTGCGACGCATTGCAGGCACATTGATGCGGCAAACCGTCAGCGGCAGCCCCAAGCGCAAAGCCCACTTTTTCAGGACAACCTCCTCCGTCTTTGCCTCCGGACGTAGGCCATGGTTGACATGTACCATATGCAGGGTGATGTCCAGTTCTGCAGACAAACGGTGCAGAACATGCAACAGACACAAGGAGTCGGGTCCGCCGGAGACGGCAACCGCAATTTTCTGCCCCGGGGAAACCAGTTTGTTCTCCACCAGTGTTTTTTTCACCTGCTTCAACATTGGCCTCACCCCGGCTGTGAGATACTACTGTTGTATCATATTTTGCCTCGGCATGTCCATCTTCCTCCAAGCTACGGAAAATTGTGATTGGAAGATAAACTCTTTTCTTTGAAACATTTGCTTTACATGAAACACCTGGTACAATCAGTGATTTTTATCTACCCGTGATAATAGTTTAGATTTAATCTGTCCAAGGTGGTTCTAAAATAAAAAAGAACCCCGCAGGGTTCAGTTTTTACTATCAAGCGCTCAGGCAGTTCCTGACTTTATGTTTCAGCCGTTTGACCCGGCAAACAAGCACCGTTAAATCATCACGCAGCTTGTCGGAGCCGTAAAGGCGACATGCCTGGGTTAAAATTTCGTCCGCCACCACCTGCGGATGGGTATGTTTCTGCCTGGTCAGATACTGCTGCAGCCAGTCAGGCTGCTCGGGAGCAACTTCAAAAATACCGTCCGACACCATCACAATCAGGGTATCATCCGCAAGCAGGACACGACTTTCCTGCATCTCCACCTCGTTGAGGATACCGAGGGGGACGGAAGCGCTCTGTATTTCACGCAGACTGTCCGACGTCCTAACAAAACTGGGCGCCGCTCCCGTCTTCAAGAACTCCGCTTCTCCTTTTTCCGTATCCACCAGCAGCACATCTAACGTGGCAAAAGCTTCCTCGCGCGAACGCAACTGCAGGATGGTATTTACCGTTCTTACCACCACATCCTTTTGAAAACCGGCCAGTAACAGCTGTTCCACCAGGCGGACCGTCGCGCTGCTTTCCTGTTCCGCCCTGCTGCCTGTTCCCATACCGTCGCTTAAAATCAGTACCTGCCTGCCGTCGCGCAGTTCAAGATAACTGTAATAATCGCCGCATATTTCCTGCCCGCCTTTGGCCAGCTGGGCAATTCCCAGTTCAACATGGAAACAGCGCCTCAGTAATCTCTCCTGGATTTCTGCCGGCCCGGTACGCACTTCCTTTGCCAGATTGATCATAACCTGTGACAAACCCAAAAGTTGCGTCGCAACCACTTTTTTGTTTTCCACAAGGTGCCTGTGCCAGGTTTGAGAGCTGGACTGCAGTTCGGAAAGCAGTGCAAGGGCTAAAGCAATCTCTTCCTTTTTCCGGCACAGGCGCAGCGCAGACCCGTTGAGGTGGCTTTCCTGCAAACGCTGTCCCTTTTCCAAGTCGGAAAAAATGCGCTGCAGTGCCTGGGAAGTTCGCTGCATTTCCTTTCCCCAACAGCGTTGCCGTGCCGTGCATTTGCTGCAGACCAGCCCCGCCAGCCTGTCCACCGGGGAAAACGTTTCGGCAGCTTCTGTCCCGGGTGCGGCCGTCTCCCGGAAGGCAGCGGCAAGTTCACGAAAAACCAGCCCATAATCATGAATGCGGGCTGCCATCTGTGCACGCAGCACTTCCCCTTCATCCCGCCGCCCCTGCCGGCTGCCAAGCACCGCAGGCAGCCCGTCATGTTTGGCAAAAAACGGCAGGAGAACAAAAACAGCCCCTGCAGCAGCGCCGACAATCAGTTCTCCCTGTACCACAGCCCAGCCTGCATCATATACCAGCAGGGCGGCCATTCCCAAGAAAAAGGCCAATGTTGCGGCAAGCCGGCCGTACTGCCGGAAAAGGCCTGCAAAAAAACCGGCGAAGGTCAAAACAGCCGCCCAAAAGAAACCTGTCCCCTGAATGCCCAGGAAAAACCCTAGTAGTGCGCCGGCGGCCGCCGCCGGCCCCGCTCCGTACCAGTCTGCGGCGTAAAGAACCACCAAGGCGGCAACAGCGGTAGCTGCACGGACAAAGAAGGCTTCTTCCTGCATTAGAGCAAGCAGAAGCAGCCCGAGAAAAACTGTCCATGCCACAATCCCTTCCGGATCCTTAACGGCAAGCAACCTTCGGGGCGGATTGTTGTAAACTGCAGCAAATACTGACGCCCCCAAAGCGGCAAGGAGCGTCTCCAGACCTGCCAGCAGCAAATCATACGGCTGCAGGCCGGGCAGGCGTACAAGCAGTGAGGTGACACTGAAAGCAATCCCGACTACGACGGCAAAAGGCAGCCGCACTCGTCGCAGATAATAACGCAGCACAACAAAAACAACCATACCGGCAGCTTGCCCCAGGCAGCCATAGTAACCGCCGCTTGCCGCAGCTGCCAGCAGAAGTGCCAACCCGTAGGCAAGCAGGCGGCGTGTCTCATCACGCGTTGCAGCTGCCCAGATAGCCAGACCGAAGGGAGCAAGTTCATCCATCAACTGCAGCCGTGTCAATAAAGAAATTGCGGCTAGTGAACCGGCCGTCTCCCAACTTACAAGTTCCCGTGATACCGCCAGTGCCGGCAGCCGCCAGTTTTTCTGCGGCACCTCTGTCCCGCGACGCCCGGTACGGATATACGGCTCCACAGTAATAATTTGTTCTGTCATCTGTCACACCCCTCCCTGCTTACAAACATTATAAAGGTTTGGCTGCCAGGAATTTGTCACAATAGGGGGGTTGTCATAAAAAAGTTTTCGACATTAAAGACAGTTTTACTTTACATAAACAAGGCCCGCCAGGTTGCGATCCAAAGCTATTTTTGTGTGGCCGCTTTGCAAAAGTACAGCGGGGCTGTGACGCAGGACAGTAACAGAAACTCCGGGGACAATGCCGAGACTGCTCATTTTTCTGATAACTGTGCGGTCACAAGTAGCAATTTCGGCAATTACTGCCACGGATCCGGCAGGTTTTTTCAGCAGGGGCAGCATATCCTCTCGACCCCCCTCCCTTCACAGTACGGGCAAACAAAGCAAGATGCGCAGCAGGATGCCTGCCGCAACGGCCAGCAGGGCCACGGCACAGGCAATCAAAACGGAAGCCGCAAGTCCCCGCTCCCTGATCATCATGGCCAGCTGGGCGAGGCAGGGTAAAAACAGTGACAACACCACGGCAGCCACCAGCAACTGGCCTTCACTAAGCGCACCTTCCCGGTAAAGGTCAAAGAGGCCGGCGGCACCGTAGTCACGGCGGAAAAATCCTGATAAAAATACTCGGCCAAGCGCAGGCGGCAGGCCCATGCGGCCTAAAAGCGGCGCCAGGGCGGCTGTCAGTGCCGCCAGGAACCCTGTCTGCTGCAGCAGCCATAACACAAAGCTGACGGCACAAAAAACCGGGATAACTTCTGCAAAATACCAACGCATTCGTGCCATAGTTTTTTGCAGAATTGCCTGCAGGGCAGGCCGACGCAGGGGGGGCAGCTCCAGGAAAAATTGTGCCGGCTGCCCGGGCAGTAGTAGATTCAACATGCTGCCGGCCAGAAAAAATATGCCGCCCACTGCAGCCGCCCAAAGCAAAAGGGCAAAAGGTTCCCGCGAGAGCAGGGCCATGATCAGGCCAAGCTGGGCGGAACAGGGAACGGCCAGCGCCAAAAGAAAAGTGGCAATCAATCGCTCCCTCCTGCTCTCCAGCACTCGGGTCACCAGAACTGCCATGGTGCCGCAGCCAAAGCCCAGGGCAAGAGGAATGACGGCTCTACCGCCAAGCCCCAATTTTTTCAAACCCGCATCGGCCAGATAGGCCAGACGCGGCAGATAACCGCTGTCTTCAAGCAAGGCAAAGAAAAAGAAGTATGTCCCCACAATGGGCATGACAACGCCTACTGCATAGCGCAAGCCAAGTGTCAACAGGCCAAATTCGCCGGTCAGCAAGGAAAGGAAGGACGGCCAGCCGCTCAGGGCGGAAAGCCAATTTGTAAGCCTGGGCAGGATTATTTCCCCAAGCAGCACCCCTTCAATCATGTCCACCAGGTACCCTGCACCAAATCGCCCCACAAACAAATACAAGCCGGCATAAAGGACCACGGCAGCCGGCAATAGTCCTCCCAAGGGATCCAAAGTCAGTTTGTCCACCAAACCACCCCCGGGCTTTTCACTCCCGGGGTAAAAAACGCCGGCCAACAGTTTTTCCGCCTCCCGGTAGCGCCAAACAGCAAAAAAACCCGCTTCCTGCTGCGCCAGTTCATCGGCAAAGAGTGTCAGGCAATCCGCCAGCACTGCCTTGTTTTCCCTTGCAACCACCGCCGCCTGTATTTCCTTGTCTTGCTCCAAAAAAAGGCGTGCCACTACCGCGGCGGCAAAAGGGTATCTGCCTTTGAGGCAGCGGCCGGCTTTTATTGCCAGGGGATGTTCCCGGCAAACGTGGCCGCCGGCTTTCCCGCCAAGCAGGCAAGCCGCCATTTCCCGCCGCAGCGCCGCCAGACCGCGGCCGTGGGCAAAAGCGGCCTGGAGTACGGGAATACCAAGCCGGCGGCTCAATTCCGCCCGCCTGATGCGTACTCCCAGTTTTTCCGCTTCATCCATCATATTCAAAACAAGAATGACATTAAAGCCGGCGGCAAGCAACTCCAGGGTGAGGGGCAGCATGCGAGGCAAATTCTTAGCATCGGCGACATGAACCACCAGATCGGGCTTTGCCTCCCACAGCAGCCTCCTGGTGACGGCTTCTTCCACACTTACCGGCGACAAGCTGTACATTCCGGGCGTATCATAAACTAGACAAGTCCTGCCGGCCAAGTTTGTCCGCCCCTGGGACACCTCCACTGTTGTTCCGGGGTAATTGGAAACAGTTGCATAATTGCCTGTCAGGTGATAAAACAAAAGGCTTTTACCTACATTGGGGTTGCCGACCAGTGCCACTGTCAGCATCGGCCCGACCTCCTTTCTTATTAAAGATATGCAGGGCGGCAACCCGTCTTGCGTACTGTTTTCCCGCATAGGAGGCTGCGACGCTGTGCACACTAAAAAAAGCGTGCCCGCTGTGTGGCGGGCACGCCCGGTAGAAAGCAGAAAGGAGATGCCCACATGATTCTGCTTGCACTGTTCCTTGCTTTTGCAGCCGGTATTGCCATGGCTTTCCAGGGGTCGCTGAACACGGGCCTGGGCAAAATTATCGGACTGCTGGAGGCGACATTTATTGTCCACCTGGTAGGTTTGGCCATTTTGACAACCCTGCTTTTTCTTTTTCGCCTGGGGCAGGGCAACCTGTCCAAGTGCGGCACCGCGCCCTGGTATCTGTACCTGGGCGGGGCCCTGGGAGTTGTCATCATTTATGCAGTAGTAGCCAGCATGTCCCGGGTGGGGGTGGCTGCCGCCACCACGGCCATTATTGTCGGACAGGTGGGAACCGCCTTGGTTTTGGACCATTTCGGTGTTTTCGGCCTGGAACGGGTCCCCTTTTCTTTTTTAAAAGTGGCAGGGATTATTCTCCTGGCGGCCGGGGCAAGGCTGATGCTGGTAAAATAACCGCATAGAGGGCGCCAAGCAGTAAATCCCCTTCGGAAACGGTAAAACCGGGTGCATTGGCGGCCAAAAGCAACTCGTCCACCACCAGCACGCCCGCCGGCAGAATCCGGGCACGTTCCGGCTGCATTCCCGGCAAAAGCGCCCGCTCCGCCTCCCTTAACTGCAGAAGCAACTGCAATTTTTCCTCGACCAGCCTTTTTTCCAGATAAAACCCGTGGATTTGCGCCGGATCATAGAGCGGCAATTGCTTGACAACTGCTGCAAGTGAAGTAACGGTACCTCCCACACCCACCAGCTTGACGGCTGGCGGCACGCAACCGTACAGGCAGCGCCGGATATGTTTGCGGGCAGCGGCAACTTCTTCCGCAAGCGGCGGGTCGTGTTGCAGGTAAGCATCCGTCAGGTATAAAGCACCCAGTGGGAAAGACAGTGTTTGTAACCCGTTTTTTTCCTCCCAGAGCAGTTCGCAAGAGCCGCCGCCCAAGTCAAAAATGAGTGTTTGCCTGTTTGTTACCAGGCTTTTTGTCACACCGAGATAACTGTACCATGCTTCCACATCCGGCGGCAGGATTTCTACTTGCAAACCTGCTGCGGCTTCCAGCTCCCGGGCGAAATCCGGCCCATCCATCGCTTCCCGCATGGCGCTGGTGGCTACGATCCGGACAAAGTCGCACTCCCTGCGACGGGCTTTTGCGGCAAAGTCACGGACAGCAGCCACCGTTGCAACTTTTCCCGCTGCCGATAGCTTCCCTGTCCGCCGCAGGCCGGAGCCCAAGCGTGTGGTGGCAAGATCTCTGCAAGTTTCCTGCAATTTGCCACCTTTTTTTTCGGCAATGAGCAAACGGGTGGTATTTGTCCCCACATCAATGGCTGCACAGCGCAAGGCTGATCTTCCTTTCCGACGACCGGGTCAAAAAGAGACGGGACAGAAAAAGGTATCCCGTCGGGATACCCTCTACACATGAGCTCTGTATGAGGAACCTCTGCCGCCGCGCTTTGCTTCCGTATTTCTGCGCAGATCCTGCAGACGTTCGTCACTGTCTTTGAGAAATTTGCTCAACTTTTCTTCAAACGAGACTCGGGGGCTTTTGCCGTGGGTGCCGTAGCCTTCCGCCGCCTGTTTAATAGATAAGCCGATTTTCCCATTTCCGTCGACAGAAAGAATTTTGACCCGGACTTTGTCCTTCTTTTGCAGATGATCGTGAATATTTTTTACATAAGTGTCTGCAATTTCAGAAATATGCACAAGGCCGGTTTCTCCGTTTTCAAGCTGTACAAAGGCTCCAAAGTGGGTGATACCGGTGACCACCCCTTCAACAATGGCGCCCACCACTAGAGACATACGAGAAATGTTCCCCCTTGCAAAATTGTCTATTCACATTATATCCGGTCTGTTAAGTTTGTCAAGAAGGCTTTGTTTCCCAAATTAAGGGCTGTCTGTAGGACTACAATAGATCTTGGACACTAGGCTTTAAAAAAAGAATGCAAGATGAGGACAATTCGGTTATTGTTAAGTTACGACAACAAAACAGTACCGAAAGGAGTGCCTCATCCTGCATGAACAGCATAACACAAGACATGAAGTATCGGCAATCCCTT
>JAAYLG010000009.1 GCA_012522075.1 Bacillota bacterium | reverse complement strand
TTTGAAAGTATTAATGATTACAAGGTGGCACAAGCTTTATTTGATGCAGGGACCGCTTTCTTACGTGAACAGGGAGCCGCCGTAGTTACCGGCCCCCAGTCCCCCAGCAACGGGGATGATTACAGGGGTCTGCTGCTTGCAGGTTATGATTCGCCGCCTGTCCTGCTCGATACTTATAACCCGCCTTACTATCACAGTTTTTTTCAGCAATACGGCTTTCGTAAAGATTTTGACCGTTACGCCTTTTATTACGATTTCCGGGACGGTCCGCCAAAACGACTGTCCGAAGGAGTTAAATTAATTGAAAAACGTTACGGTTATCGCATCCGCCCCATAAACTTAAAGCGTCTGGACGAGGAAATACTGGTGCTGAAATACGTGACCGATCAGGCCATGCCCGACTGGCCTGATATGATTCCTCCCAGCATTGATGAGCTGAAAGCGGAAGCGGAGAAGCTGAAACTGCTGGCAATCCCCGATCTGGTTTTAATTGCGGAAACGGCAGCCGGCGCACCTGTAGGTTTTGCCGTAACCTTGCCCGATTACAATGAAGTCTTGCCAAAATTAAACGGGAGACTTTTTCCCACGGGGTTTCTGAAGTTTCTGTGGTATCGGCGGAAGATAAAAGGCGTACGCCTTTTTGCGCTCATGGTTACTCCGGCGCGGCAAAATAAAGGGGTAGCCGCCTGTCTTTATTATTATTCTATGTTAAATGCCCTCCGCCTAGGTTTCACCCACGGAGAAGGTTCAACCATTCATGAATTTAACACCCGGATGAACCTGGACGCCTATAAAGCAGGCGGGCAGCTTTACAAAATCTACCGCGTTTACCGCAAGGAATTGTAAGGGGCAAAGCACAAAGCACTCTGCAGAGGCAGGGTGCTTTTTTTTGTTCCGCGGGCAGAAAGTTTTTTTACGGAAAAATGCACCAATAGGCTATTGCGTCGTAATATGAAGCATGCAGCCTGGAGTATGCCCAGGCGGCGGGACAGGAAAATTTCAATCAACAGCTGGGACAAATCATAGCTTTAATACAAAATGTGACTGCGCCTGCAAATGCTCTGTCCGGCAGATTGCCGACAGCAACCTTAAACAGGAACAGAGGTTTAAACAAAAACAAACCAACCGCCAGCTTATCACCGCCGCCGTGGCAAAAAAATCAGGCCAAAATTGCTACAAGATAAATATCTTTATCTAGTCTGATTCCTTTTTTTTTGATATACTTTTGGCAGTGTTGATCTTATCGTTTTAAGGAGACGAGAAAATGATTATCGGAGTAGTCAAAGAACTAAAAGAACAAGAAAACCGTGTAGCAATGACTCCTGCGGGCGTAGACGCCCTTACTGCCTGCGGGCATCGTGTTCTGGTGCAAAAAGGTGCCGGGTACGGTGCGGGATTTTCGGATGAAAGTTATAAAGCGGCAGGAGCGGAAGTCATAACCGACGCTGCCGACGTGTGGAATAACTGCGAACTCATGATAAAAGTCAAGGAACCGCATGAATCGGAATATCAATATTTAAGGCCTGGTCTCGTCTTTTTTGCTTACCTGCACCTGGCGGCCGACTTGGAGTTGACAAAAACGCTTTTGGCTTCCGGTGTAACCGCCATAGCTTACGAAACAGTCCAGCGTTCAGACTGCAGCCTCCCACTGCTAACCCCCATGAGTGAAGTGGCCGGGCGCATGGCAATCCAGGAAGGGGCAATCTATCTGGAAAAAACCCGTGGCGGCAAAGGGATCCTGCTGGAAGGCGTGCCTGGCGTCACCCCGGGGTCGGTGGTAGTGGTCGGCGGCGGCACGGTAGGGATGGGAGCCATCAGAAGGGCTATGGGGCTTGGAGCCCGAGTCACGGTAGTTGATATTAACGTAGACAGGTTGCGTTACCTGGAAGATATCTTTATGGGCAGAATCGAAACGCTTTATTCCAACCGCTACAACCTGTCCAAAGCCACCAGGCATGCGGACCTGGTTGTCGGTGCAGTCCTTGTTCCAGGGGCAAGGGCGCCGAAAGTCATTACCGAAGATATGGTGAAAAAAATGCAACCGGGAAGCGTGATTGTTGATGTGGCTATCGACCAGGGCGGTTGTGTGGAAACGATCAAATATCCCACCACCCACGCCGATCCTGTTTTTGTTAAACATGGCGTTATACATTATGCGGTCCCCAATATCCCGGGGGCAGTTCCCCGCACTTCAACTCTTGCCCTCACAAACGCCACTCTGCCATACCTTTTGGAGCTGGCAAAGAAAGGCTGGAAACAGGCGGTCCTGGAGGATGAGGCTCTGGCCAAAGGGGTCAATATGGTCGGCGGCAAGCTAACCAATGCTGCGGTGGCGGAGGCTCACGGCTAGCCGTATTACCCGCTGGAAGAAGTTATTGGCTCTGTCTAGACCGGGCCGGGTTGTAAGTTGGGCGGCCGCCGCAACCGGCGGTCATACCCAGACGGAAAAGTTGACAGGAGCATTTGCTTCTGGTATATAAAAAATTGGCACTCTCCGACTAAGAGTGCTAATTTGCGTCTTTCCCACAACAGGAAGGAGGATGTGTCTATGACAGTCAAGCCGTTTCAGGCGGAAGCGCGGCGTCTCCTTGACCTGATGATTAATTCTATATACACGCACAAGGAAATTTTTTTACGGGAATTAATCTCCAATGCCAGTGATGCTATTGATAAAATCTATTACAAAGCACTGACTGACGAGACAATTACTTTTAACAAAGATGATTATTACATTCGCATTATTCCGGACCGCAAGCAGCGGACACTGACCGTGCTGGATACCGGGATCGGTATGACAAAGGAAGAGCTGGAAACAAACCTGGGGATAATTGCTCAAAGCGGTTCCCTGGCCTTTAAACAGGAACATGAAAGCCGGGACGGCTACGACCTCATCGGCCAGTTTGGCGTAGGTTTTTATTCCGCCTTTATGGTTGCCGATGTAGTCACGGTGATTAGCCGCGCCCTTGGCAGCGAGCAGGCCTATAAATGGGAGTCCAAAGGAGTTGAAGGCTATACTATTGAGCCGTGTGAAAAAGAGAAAGTGGGAACGGAAGTAATCCTTAAACTGAAGGAGAACACCGGGGACGAACATTATGATGAATTCCTGAGCGAATACCGCCTGCGGGAACTAATCAAAAAATATTCCGATTTTATCCGTTATCCCATAGTTATGAAGGTTACCAAGACCAGAAAAAAAGCAGGCAGCGACAACGAGTATGAGACGTATGAGGAAGACGAAGTCATCAACAGCATGGTACCCATTTGGAGGAGGAACAAAAACGAGCTGACGGCGGCGGACTATGAAAATTTTTATGCGGAAAAACGTTACGGTTTTGATAAACCCCTCACCTATATTCATATCAGCGCCGAAGGCGCAGTCAGCTATAAAGCCATTCTTTATATACCCGAGCGGATTCCCTTTGACTACTATACCCGTGAATATGAAAAAGGGCTGGAGCTGTATGTGAACGGCGTTCTTGTCATGAGCAAATGTCCCGACTTGCTGCCGGACTGTTTCAGTTTTGTTAAAGGGATGGTGGATTCGGAAGACCTTTCTCTGAATATCTCCCGGGAAATGTTGCAACATGACAGGCAGCTGAAAGTTATTGCCAAAAACATTAAAAATAAAACTAAAAGTGAACTGGAAAACATGCTGCGGACAGACAGGGAAAAATACGAAAAATTTTTCCGCGCCTTTGGCCGCCAGCTGAAATATGGTATATACGCCGGTTTTGGACAGGAAAGGGAATTCCTGCAGGATTTGCTGCTCTTTTATTCTTCCACCGAGAAAAAGCTTGTTGCCCTGGATGAATATGTAACACGTATGCCCGAGGAGCAGAAATATATTTATTATGCCGCCGGGTCTTCGGTGGAAAGGATTGAAAAAATGCCGCAGACGGAGCTGGTGGCGGACAAGGGCTATGAAATTCTTTATTTCACCGAGGATATTGATGAATTTGCCGCCCGCATGCTGGGTACTTATAAAGAAAAAGAATTTAAATCGGTCGCCAGCGGTGACCTGGGTCTGCCGGAGAGCGGGGACAAAGAGGAAGAAGAAAAATCACATGCCGCTTTGTTTAAACAAATGACGGAAATCCTGAAAGGCAAAGTAAGCCAGGTTCGGGCCAGCAGGCGCCTCAAGAACTATCCTGTCTGCCTGGCCAGTGAAGGTGATCTGACCATAGAAATGGAAAAGGTCTTAAGTGCCATGCCGAACCAGCCGGACATTAAAGCGGAGCGGATCTTGGAGATAAATACAAACCATCCAGTCTTTACCGCTCTGAAGCAGGCTTTTGCCGGTGACACGGAAAAATTTAAGCTTTATACTAACCTGCTTTATAACCAGGCCTTATTGATAGAAGGTCTGCCGGTGGAAGACCCGTTGGCACTGTCGGAGCAAATCTGCCGGATCATGGTTTAGTTTTTTGTGAGCGGGGCGAAGGCTTTATGCCTTCGCCCTTACTGCTGCATTTTTTTGCCGGCGGTAAGTTAAAGACACCCTGGCGGAGGCGGTAAAAACGGGGGACCCGGCGGGACCCCTGGCCCAAAAGGCTGCCGCCCCCTGCACAAAGAGTGGCTGACCTGCGCCTGGGGTTATTACAGTCCGGAAGCCCATGCGGGTCTTGCCCGGGTGTATGTGGATGATCCGCGCTTTGCCGCCTATTACGATGCGATCGAGCCTGGCGCAGCCGCTTTTTTGCGGGATGCAGTCCTGATTTTTACCGAACGGAAACAGTAATAACAACCCCCTCAGAACCGTACTGAGGGGGTTTTACTACTTTTACCTCTTTTGCATCTGTTTTGCCCAGGAATCCCGCAGACCTACCGTCAGGTTGTAGACTATTTTCCCTGCTTCTGCGTCCTTGGGGTCCAGGTAAAAATAACCTTTGCGCATGAACTGAAAGCGGCTGCCCGGAGCGGCTGCAGCCAGCGCCGGTTCTGCCGGCACATTTTCCAGGACGGTCAGTGAGTGAGGATTAAGATTGGCAAAAAGTTCTTCCTCGTTTTCTCCTTCGGGATCCTCCTGGGTAAAGAGATTTTCGAAAAGGCGCACAGTTATCCTGGCTGCGTGTGCCACTGAAACCCAGTGTATCACACCTTTGACTTTTTTGCCGCTGGTATCCTTGCCGCTTTTTGTCCTGGGGTCATAGCTAACGCGCAGTTCTCGTATCCGGCCGTCCCGGTCTTTGATGACTTCATCACATTTAACAATGTAGGCGCCTTTTAAACGGACTTCCCTGCCGGGAGCAAGGCGGTGGAAATTCTTTGGCGGGTTTTCCATAAAATCATCCCGCTCAATGTAGATCTCCCGCCCGAAGGGGATCTGCCGCACACCGGCACTTTCATCTCCCGGCAAATTTTCCAGGGCAAGCATTTCCGTCTTGCCTTCCGGCCAGTTGGTAATAACTACTTTCAGCGGGTCGAGCACGGCCATCATCCTGTGGGCGTGGTTGTGCAGGTCCTGCCGAATGCAGTGTTCCAGGAGCGCCAAATCCACAGCGCTGTCAGCCCGTGCCACACCTACACGTTCCGCAAAATCGGCGATGGCAGAAGGGCGGACGCCGCGGCGGCGCAGGCTGGCAATTGTCGGCATCCGCGGGTCGTCCCAGCCAAAGACATGCCCTTCTTCCACCAGGCGGCGTAATTTGCGCTTGCTCATCACTGTGTAAGTCAGGTTAAGGCGGGCAAATTCTATCTGCCGGGAACGTGTTTTTATGACTTCAGGCATCAGTTCCAGGGCGTTTTCCACCACCCAGTCGTAAAGCGGCCGGTGATCAGCGTATTCAATGGAACAGAGGGAATGGGTAATTCCCTCCAGGGCATCGGTAAAAGGATGGTCAAAATCATACATGGGATAGATGCACCACTTGTTTCCGGTGCGGTGGTGCGAGGTGTGCAGAATACGATAGAGCACCGGATCCCGCATGTTTAAATTACCGGAAGACATGTCAATTTTTGCCCGCAGCACCCGTGAGCCGTCCGGAAACTCCCCGTTGCGCATGCGTTCGAAAAGGTCCAGGTTTTCTTCCACGCTCCGATTGCGATAAGGGCTTTCTTTCCCCGGCTCGGTCAGGGTTCCGCGGTATTGCCTGATTTCATCCTGGCTCAAATCACATACATAAGCCCGGCCGGCCTTGATCAGGCGACGGGCAAACTCGTATTTCAACTCAAAAGAATCGGAAGTGTAAAACAGGCGGTCTTCCCAGTCCACACCCAGCCAGCGGAGATCTTCCAGAATGGAGTCCACAAATTCCTGTTCTTCTTTCACCGGGTTGGTATCGTCAAAACGCACGTTGAATTTGCCGTTAAAGGCTTTGGCCATTCTGTAATTCAAAAGAATGGCTTTGGCGTGGCCGATATGAAGATAGCCGTTGGGTTCGGGCGGGAAACGGGTATGCACCCTGCCGCCGTTTTTCCCCTCCGCCACGTCTTTGCTAATAATATTGTAAATAAAATTGGAAGTAACTTCGGTACTTTGTACCATTCGCTTTCTCTCCTTCGGTACTGTTAAGTTGTCCGGAAGCAGTCTCCTCCTATTATAGCAGAGAAAGCCTCCTGCAAACAAATACTTTGTCTGCGGCGATCGTGTCAAGCCACTATAGGTTTTGGGAGAGCCTCACATCACTCACACTACGCCAGGTTCATTTAAT
>JAAYLG010000044.1 GCA_012522075.1 Bacillota bacterium | reverse complement strand
ATACTGCCGTTGGGGTTTTCTATGGTGGAAAAATTGATGATTTTGGCAAGCTGTTCTATGAGCAGATCACGACGGTCCATCAGGTCGTTGGGGTGGTCATTGCGGGCAGAGAGGCGGACAATTTGCTGGTTCAGGTCGCTGATCTGCCGGGCAAGACTGTTGATTTCGCTGACTTTCAGTTCAATATTGACTGTAATGTCATCGCGGATGGTAGTAAGGCTGTTGTAAGTGTGTTTGATGGAATTAAGCAGGAAGTTGGCATTTTCAATGAGGGCCGAGCGGGCGGAAGAGCTTTCCGGGTTCAGGCTTAATTCCTGCCAGCTGTCAAAAAAGGTGCTGATGACGGAATTGAGGCCGCTTTCCGAAGGCTCGAGGAAGACCTGCTCAACTTGGCTTAAATAAGAGCTGCGCGCTTGCCACTGGCCCAGCGTCTGCATTTCATGGCGGACCTGCCTGTCCAGGAAAGAATCGCGGATTCTTTTGATTTCATCCACTATAACGCCGCTGCCCAGCATTCCTTTTTTAGCGTAAGAGACGCCCGCGGTCGGAATCATATGGGCCGTTTGGCGGCTGAAACCGGGAGTGTTGGCATTGGCAATATTGTGTGAGGTAACTTCCAGTGCTTTCAGTTGTGCCTGCATCCCAAGGCGGGCAATATTTAAACCAAAGAAAGTGGACATGGTATTCCTCCTTATGGGCATTTAAGCGCGGTGGGCAATAAGCCCGTGTTCCGTGTTTCCTTTTTCCAGACTGCCTGTGGCTGTATAGGACTTGGCCTTGGGGGAAAGAACGTTTTGTACGTGTTCCCAGACGGCCAGTTCACATTTGATTAAGAGCAGGTTTGCCTGTTGCAGTTTTCGGTTTTCCCGCAGCAGCGTTTTTAGCTTCTCGCCAAGCTCCAGCAGTTCGGCCTGTTCAAGATCTTGGGCAAGTTCCTTGAGGCTGCGCTGTCCTGTGAGCAGGAGGCGCTCCGCTTCCAGCTGCTGCAGTGATTTTTCCAGTTCAGTTTTCCTGTTGCAGAGGGTGTGTAGCTGCTCGGCGTTGCGTTCCAGCAGCGCCTGCCGTTCGGCCAAGAGGCTTTGTTTGAGCTCCCCAAGCAGGCTGCATTCTTTTTGCAAGATGCCTGTTAGCTGTTGCTGCATTATCATCCCTCCGCTTTCGCCTTTCTAACCGTTTTATCGGCCGTATCAACCTTTTCTTTAGGCGGAAACAAAAAAAGATGGCGCAGGGCCATCGTGCGTGTTTTTTATTTCAGGCGGCAGGCAGTTTTCCAGGTATCGCGCAGTTCTGTAAGCATGCCCGCCACTTCTTCCAGCGGTGCCATATCCTTTTTTATATTGGCATCAAGCAGGCGCCGGTGCATGTAATCATACAGGGCATGCAGGTTTGCCGCTATTTGGCCTTGGCTCATGTCCAGATTCATCATCAGTTCGCTAATGATGTTCTGTGCCTTGATGAGGTTGGTGTGTGTCTGCTCGATGTTATGTTGCTTCATGCCTTTTTGCGCCTGTTTCAGGAAACGAAGTGCACCGTTGTAAAGCATGAGTACAAGCTGTTCCGGTGAAACCGTCCCTACCATACTTTGTTGGTAAGCCTGGTATGGATTTGTCAGCATGCTTCCCCTCCTGTTACTATTTTTTCTCGTCCAGCAGCAAACCGATCATTTCCCTGATGCCGGCCGCCAGGTCCAGGAGCTTCTGGGGTGGGATTTCCTTAATGACTTCATTGCGCTCCAGGTCAATCACCTGCAGCATAAAACGGCCTGCACCTTCATGCAGTTTAAAGCGGATGCCGATATTGAAAGCTTCGATAGTTTTGTTTACCTGTCCGATTGCTTTTTCGATTTCCTGCGGCGAGTATTGTGAATTTTCCGGCCGGGGCTTTTGTTCGGGCAAGGATTGTATTCGTATGTCACGGGGCTGCACAACCGGCCTGTCTTCATAACCACGGTAGCTGATATTCGGCTCAACTCTCATCCTCTCACCTCGGTTCTTTGGCTTCTTATTCTTTTATTCGGACGATGCGGGCAAAACTTTAGCAGGAATTTGCGGCCGGCGACGGTAAAGCAGGATTGCATTTTTGCCGATAAAATAATATCACGGCGATGTGTCGCTTTTTTGCAGGAGTAGATGCTTATGCGTGTTCAAGGCGTAGACCCGGTTATCATCAACCGCATCCAGGAAAAAGTGCAGCAGAAGTCAGTCCAGGAAACGGACCAGGTGGTCATTGCCACCGGTGGGGAACGGGAAAGGGAAAAAGAAAAAAAGCGCGGCGGCAGACAAGCGGCGGCGCTGGTAAAAAAGCTGAATGCAGCTGTTGAAGGACAGGGGCTTGATCTGCTTTTTCTGACGGATGAAGCGGACCCGGAAGTGATTGTGGTGAAGGAAAAAAGCTCGGGCAAGCTTATTGCCCGGCTGCCGTTCGCCAAGGCAGATTCGCTGCTTGACGCTGTGCAGAATGTAGGGTTTTTGCTCGATTATTATTTATAGGCGGCTGGGGAAATATTCCATCCGCCTTTTTTTGTAAAAATTCTTGCAGTAAGTTAGTGTTTACTAACTTTTTTTTAATTTGTTTGAAAATTAAGCAGGAAATTCACAAATTTTAGCGAATATTGTTGCTAAAGCTGTTGAGAAACGTTGGAAAAATAGGAAAGTTGTCGCATGGTTTCTGCCGGATGGAAACCGGCAGCTAAAATTGAAAACAAGGATGTTCAAGGGCAAACCTGCCGAAAGGCAGGGACGCAAAGCCACAGGCCTAAAACCAAAACGGTTATGGCGGCTGGGTTGCCGGTCCTAAATTCACTCTAGGCCGACACCTGGAGTTTTTTGCTTGTTTTAGGGAATACGTGGAAGAGGTGAGGACATGTACGGGTTGTGGGCGGACACTGGTGTGCTGCGTTTGCAGCAAACCCTGGATGCGGCTGCGGAAAAGCAGCGCGTATATGCACATAATCTGGCCAATGTGAATACGCCCCGCTTTAAACGCCGGGAAGTTGTTTTTGCCGAGGAGCTTAGGCGGGCGGGAGCCGAGCTGCCGCTGGCCAGGACAAACAAAAAACACCTGGCGCGCAAACAGGCTGAAGAGAAAGCTTACCGCGTGGTGAACGACACGAGCAGCACTATGCGGACGGACGGCAACAATGTGGATGTGGACCGGGAAATGGTGCTCCTGGCTATGAACCAGCTGCACTACAATGCGGCAGCTGATGTTTTAAGCAGGCGTTTTGGCCTCTTAAGATATGTAATTACTGAAGGGAGGGGCTGACAAATGTCTCTGTTTTCAGCCATGCTGACATCTGCCTCCGGCCTGACGGCGGAAAGGCTTAGGCTTGACTTGATTGCCGGCAATATTGCCAATGCCCGGACAACAAGGACGGCGGAGGGCGGCCCCTACCGACGCAAAAGCGCCGTCTTTGCCGAAGTACTGGACCGGGCGGGCCGTGCCGGGAGAGGTGTAAAAGTAGCCGCCATTACAGTCGACAGGACTGAAGGGCGACTGGAATATGACCCGCAGCATCCTGATGCCAATGAGGACGGATATGTAGCCTATCCCAATGTGGATATCCTGCAGGAAATGGTGGATATGATTACTGCCAGCAGGTCGTACGAAGCCAATGTTACCGCCTTAAATGCAGCCAAGAGCATGTTTCTGAAAGCGTTGGAAATCGGCAGGGGGTAGGTGAGAAGAGATGAAAATGGAAGCTCTTAACCCTTATATACCGGTTGCCTGGCAGCAAGCGCAAGTGCAGGAAAAAGTGCGGCCGGAGGACGGCGGTTTTGCCCGGATGCTGAAAGATGCTCTCAGCGAGGTAAACAAGCTGCAGCTCAAAGCGGACGAAGCAACACTGCAGCTGGCAAACGGACAGGCGGAAGATGTACACCAGGTGATGATTGCCGTGGAGCAGGCCATGCTTGCCATGCAGTTAACAGTCCAGATACTAAACAAAGTAATTGAAGCGTATCAGGAAATAGCACGCATGCAAATTTAAAGTGAGCAGATCGAAGTAATTTTTCTCAGGGGGTGAAGGACCGTGGCGGAAGCGAGCCACTCCCCGGGCATCTGGCAGCAATGGCAGGAGAGAATCGGGCAGATGAGCATGCAGCGTAAAATTGCTGCGGTGTTGCTCATTGTTGCCGTGCTTTTAATGTTGATATTTGTGGGACAGGCACTTTTCCGACCCAAGTTTGCGCCGCTCTTTGCCGACCTCGAGCCGGAGGATGCGGGCAGGATCTGCAAGAAGCTGCAGGACATGGGTGTTGCCTATAAACTGGGCCAGGAAGGACGCAGCATTCTTGTCCCGGAAGACCGGGTTTACGAATTAAGAATTCAGCTGGCCAGTGAAGGTGTACTGCTTGGCAACAGTGCAGGTTTTGAACTTTTTGACCAGACGAAATTGGGTGTGACTGATTTCAGCCAGCGCATGGACTACCAGCGGGCACTGCAGGAAGAATTGCGGCGGACAATAGTACAGCTTGAGGAAGTGGAGCAGGCCCGGGTCCATTTGGCGCTGCCGGAGACCAGTTTGTTTATACGGGATTCTGCCTCCCCGTCCGCTTCCATTGTCCTGAAGTTGAAGCCGTATGCTGTTTTGGATCCGGCAGAGGTGCGGGGGATTATGCAACTGGTGGCCGGCAGTGTGGAAAACCTGAAATTTGAAGATGTGACAATTGTCGACACCAGGGGCAACCTCCTGAGCGATGTCAGCCTCGGCGATCCTGCCGGACAGGCGGCAGATGCCACAAGCAAGCAGTTTGCCGTGCGCCGGGAGTTTGAAGCTGAACTGGAGAGACGGCTGCAGCGCCTCTTGGACAGGGTGCTGGGGCCGGGCCAGTCCATTGCCATGGTAACTGCCGAACTTGATTTTGATTCGCAGGAAACAACCATGATTACTTTCGGTACGGAAGGCGTGCCCCGCAGCCAGACAATAACCAGGGAAACCTGGGAAAGCAGCGGCGGGGGACTGCAGCCCGGCGAAGCGGGCACTGACAGCAATATTCCCGGTTATATTATTGGCAGTGCGCAGGGGGAAGTGAATTACGAGCGCACTGATGAAACGACAAATTATGAACTGAACGAAACGACGGAAAAGCAAATTTTAGCACCGGGACGCCTGCAACGTTTACATACAGCCGTTGTTCTCAACACGAAAACGGGACAGTTGAAACTGGAGCAAATCGAGCAGATTGAACAGACGGTGGCGGCGGCGATCGGCTACCAGGAAGAGCGCGGTGACAGTATCAGCGTCTCGGGGATGGATTTTGATACTTCCCTGGCGGAAGAAGCGGAGAGAGAATTTGCCGCCGCCGAGCAAAGAGAACGTATCAGGGAGTATATTACCATGGGTGCGTATGCTTTGGCCGCCATTTTGGTGTTGATTTTTGGCTTGCGTTTACTGACCGACAGGCGGAGGCGTGCTTTGGAGGGCGAGCCGGTAGAAGTGCCGCAGGTTCCTGCTCCGGCGGAAGAAGAGGAGGAAGATTTGGTTGCCATAGAAGCCACCAGCGCAGAAAGCCGCCTCCGCAAGCGCGTGCGGCAGCTGGCGGAAAAGGAGCCGGAGACGGCCGCTTTCCTGATCCGAGCATGGTTAAGCGAAGAGTAGGGGGCTGTGTTTGTGCGTGGTAAAATTAGTGGCGTCAAAAAAGCTGCCATCCTGTTGATGGCCCTGGGGCCCACCATATCGGCAAAAATTCTGAGACATTTCAATGAAGCCGACATTGAGAGAATTTCGCTGGAGATAGCCAACACATCCAAGGTTGAAATATCCCTCATAGATGAGGTCTTTGAAGAGTTTTTGCTGGTTAATCAGGCTCAGAAATACATGCTGGACGGCGGGATTGAATACGCCCGGACGCTGCTGGAAAAGACCCTGGGCAGCCAGAAAGCCCATGAAATAATTAAAAAATTGCGGGATGCTTCCCAAATCAAGCCTTTTATGTTTGTTCGCAAAGTGGACCCCAAACAGCTTACCAACATGATAGCCAACGAGCATCCCCAGACTATTGCCCTTATTCTTTCTTATTTGGATGCACAACAGGCGTCGCAGATACTGTCCAGCCTGCCTGAAGAGCAGCAGGCCGATATTGCCCATCGCATTGCCATGATGGAGCGAACCTCGCCGGAAGTGCTGCGGGAAGTGGAAAAGGTGCTAAGGGAGCGCCTGACTTCCGTAGTGCAGCAGGATTATGCCGTGGCCGGCGGGATTCAGGCTCTGGTTGATATATTAAACAATGTGGACCGCGCCACAGAAAAACTGATCCTGGAAGAACTTGAAGTCGACCATCCCAAACTGGTTGATGAGATCCGTAAACGCCTCTTCATCTTTGAAGATATCATTTCTCTGGACAATGCATCTATCCAGCGGATTATCCGTGAAGTTGACCAGAAAGACCTGGCCATGGCACTCAAGGGCTCCAGTGAAGAAGTCAAGGAGCGGATTTTCCGCAATGTTTCCAAGCGCGCTGCGGAAATGCTGCGTGAAGACATTGAGTTTATGGGGCCTGTCCGCCTGCGCGAAGTGGAAGAGGCACAGCAGCGGATTGTCAGTGTGGTGCGCAGGCTGGATGAAGCCGGTGAAATTATTATTTCTCGAGGCGGAGAGGATGCAATTGTTGTCTAGAATTATCAAAGGTGAAAGTATAGCCTGTCAGGAGGATTGTTTGCAGCTGCCCTTGCTGGTTGTTGTTCCCAAGGAACCGGCGCGCAGTGTTTCTCCGGAGCCTGCCGCACAAGACGGGGAGATAGCGTGCGGGTCGAGGGAAGAAGAAGCAGCGGCAGTTCTGGCCGCCACCCGGGCCGAATGTGGAGACCTGCTGGCCCGGGCAAAGGCGGAATGTGAAGCCATGCTGGCCGCCGCGGCTGAGGAAGCGCAAAAACTGCGGGCGGAAGCGGAAAAAGCCGGTTTTGCCGCCGGCAGGGAGGAAGGGCTTGCGGCGGCGGAAGCAGAGCGGAAAAAACTTGTGGCTGAGGCCGAGCGTTTGCTGGCGGAAGCCAGGCAGATACGCAAGGAGATGCTGGCCCGCGTAGAAGGACAAGTAGTCCGGCTGGCTGCCCGGATCGCCGGGAAGCTGTTGCAAACAGAGCTGCAGCAGCATCCGGAAACAGTGGCCGCCATGGTACACTCCGCCCTCATGACATTTGCGGAAAGCGGTGAGATTATCATCCGCCTGCATCCCGATGATGCCGTTGTTTGCCGCGCACAGCTTGCCGGGTGGCAGGAAAAATTGCAGGATAAGGCTGTCTGCTTCATTCTGGAAGATGCAGCCATACCGCGCGGCACTTGCAAATTGGAGACAACCGACAGCGTCATTGAATGCAACCCGCAGGAACAGCTGGAGAAGCTGCAACAATTACTGCAGGATGTGAAGCATGATGGCTGAACTGAACTTTGCACCATATTTTGCGGTTGTAGAGGAGTTTTCGCCTGTGCGTGTCGCCGGGCGGGTGACACAAGTGGTAGGGCTGACCATTGAGGTGCGGGGGCTGCGTTCCTTTATCGGGGAGGTCTGCCTCATAGAGGTGAATTCCCAGGCCGAGCCTGTAGCCGCGGAAGTGGTGGGCTTTAAAAACGGCAGTGCCCTCCTGATGCCCCTGGGCGACTTGCAGGGGATCCACCCCGGTTGTGCGGTGTACCCGACGGGAAAAGCTTTTGCCGTGAAGGTGGGGCCGTCCCTTTTAGGCAGGGTGGTGGACGGCCTGGGGCAGCCGCTGGACGGAGGCCCCGTCACCGGTCCCGGAGTTTTATGCCCGGTGGAGAAAGATCCGCCCAACCCGCTGGAGCGAAAACGAATTAAAAAAATCCTGCCCACAGGTATCAGGGCGATAGATTTATTCCTGACCTGCGGCCAGGGGCAGCGTGTCGGGATTTTTGCCGGCAGCGGCGTGGGGAAGTCCACTCTATTGGGTATGATTGCCAGAAGCAGTGAAGCCGACGTCAATGTGATTGCGCTGATCGGGGAAAGAGGCCGGGAAGTCCTGGAGTTTATTGAACGCGACCTGGGGGTCGAGGGGCTTAAACGTTCCGTGGTTGTAGCCGTAACTTCGGACAGGCCGCCGCTCTTGCGCATCAAAGGGGCCCTGGTGGCAACGGCCATTGCGGAATATTTCCGTGATACGGGCAAAAATGTGATGCTGATGATGGACTCGGTGACACGGCTAGCCATGGCCCAGCGGGAAGTGGGCCTGGCCATTGGCGAGCCGCCGGCCACCAAGGGATATACTCCCTCCGTGTTCAGGCTGCTGCCCCGCCTGCTGGAGCGGGCGGGCACTTCCAGCCGCGGCTCCATTACCGGCCTATATACCGTACTGGTGGATGGCGATGACTTCAATGAACCTATTGCCGATGCAGTCAGGAGTATTTTGGACGGCCATATTGTTCTCTCCCGGGAACTGGCTGCTAAAAACCATTTTCCCGCCATTGACATTCTGCACAGTATCAGCCGTCTAATGATCGACCTGGTAGATGCGGAGCACAACCGGCTGGCCGGCCTTTTCCGGGATTACCTGGCCACTTATACGGAGTCGGAAGACCTGATTAACATCGGGGCTTATGTGGAAGGCACCAATCCGCGCCTGGATGAGGCACGTTCCTACATTGATAAGATGCAGGCTTTGCTGCGCCAGGGGATTGAAGAAACGGAAGCTTGGGACGATTCCCTGGCAAAATTACAGCAACTTTTTGCCGGGGAGTGAGGGTATGTATACTTTCTCTTTGCAAAAAGTTCTCGATTACCGCAAGAAACAGGAAGAGCTGGCACAACGACGCCTGGCCGGGGCACTAAGAGAAAGGGATCAAGCCAGGCTGGTTGTGGAGCAGGTGCAGGATGCCCTCTCCCGCTGTCAGGAAGAATATACCGGGCTGCAATCCCCGGAGCTTGACCTGCCGCGGCTGCTGATGGCCAGTGAACTGGCGGGTGTGTTGACGGACCGCCTCAAACACAGCCGGCAGGAGTTAAAGGAAAAGGAAGCTTGCCTGCGCCAGGAGCAGCGCCGGACGGAAAAGGCAATGCAGGACAGAAAGATTCTCGACAAGCTGCGGGAGAAGGCGGAGCGGGAGTACCTTAAGCAGGAGGAGCGCAAGGAACAACAGCGCATGGATGAGCTGGCGCGGACGGTTTTTCTCCGTACGCACCGCTGATATACAGGCATGAGCAGTGAAAGGAGGTGAGAAAAATGAACGTGATGACGGCTTTGGCTCCGGAGTTGACGTACATGGCGACGGCTGTACCGGAAAGCGGTAGCCGTGAAGACAGGACAGGCGGGTTTGCCGCTGTGCTTGCTTTGCTTTTGCCGCAGGTTTTTCCGGCAGGTAGGCATTTTTTGCCGCTACAGGGAGATGCTTTGCCGGAAAAGGAGGGCGCTTCCCCCTCCGCCGGTGAACCCTTGCAGGGCAGGGGACAGGCTGCTCTCAATGCTTACCTGGCAGAGCAGGCTTTACCGGCAATGTTGGCTACGTGTTCTCTTCCGGGTACAGCGGGAGCAGAACAAAAAGGAGCAGGATTTGATGCACTGACTGCGCGGAAGCTGTTTTTAGCGGCGGCGCTGGCAGAACAGGCAGGAAGAGCCCTGCCCGGCGGGGTTGCTGCGGTAAGCTTTGCGGCGGAAGCAGCGGGCGGCACTTGGCAGGCCGGACTGGCTGCCATACCGTCAGGGAATGCAGTCTTGCCGGAGGGTGCCCTGCCGCCGACAAGTGGAGTGCCGCCGGGGATTGCAGTACCGTCCGGGAGTGCAGTCCTGTCAGAAACTATAGTGCCGTCAGAAACTGTAGTACCGAAAGAAACTGCAGTGCCGTCGGCAAGTGCAGTGCCGTCAGCGACGGCGGAAGCTTTTCCGGCAAAGGAGCCCACGGGGCCCGAGGCGCAGTTTGCGGACAGTTTAGCCGCCGCTGCCAATAGAGAGCAGGCGGAACTGCCTTTACCGGCGGAAATGACACGACAGCCTGTGTTGGAGGCACTACCGGAGACTGCGGCCGAGCCGGTGGAAAAAGCTGCCTTCCCTGCACCGGAAGGCCGGCGGGAAACCTTGCCGGAAAAAACGGCCGCCCGGGATTTGGAAGGGGAAATCCGGCCCGGCTTGGCGGAAAGCCTGCCGGCAACAGGCCGCAAAGCGATGAAGCAGGTCGAGGCGGCACAGGCGGTGAATGCCGCTCGGGCAGGCAATCCGTCGGCGGCAGCAGAAGCCCCCAAGGAAGGAGAGCGGCCCGGGTTGTCTACAGACGTACTGGAGCAGGTTATGGAAAAAATGGAGTTTTCCATCCGCAAAGATGGCGAGCAGAAGCTCTATGTCCGTCTAAAGCCCGAGACGCTGGGGGAAGTGGAAATCCGCCTAAAGCTGGAGGCGGGCCGGCTGACGGCAAGAATTGTCACAGACAATTACCGGGTCAAAGAACTGCTTGATGCTTCCCTGCCCCAGATCAACCGCCGCCTGGAAGCACAGCAGGTAACACTTGCCTCCTTTAACGTCACTGTGGGACAGGAACAAAATCCCGGACGGCAGGCGGAGTCCTGGCAGTCGGTGCAATTCTTAGGGCAGCCGGTGGAGGAGAAACAGGTGGCCGGTGATGCGGCGGATACGGTTGCTCCGGCAGGCAGGGTTAATATCCTGGCATGAGCTTAGGGAGGTGAAAAAATGACGAATATTGCTGTCCTGACGGGTTACCGGGCACTTACGCAGGGCTCGCAGAAAAAAACCGGTGCGGCTCAGGAATTGGGGAAGGACGCTTTCCTGCAGCTTTTGGTGACTCAAATGCGTTATCAGGATCCTTTGAGCCCTCAGGATAACAGTGCTTTTCTCGCCCAGCTGGCACAGTTTTCCGCCCTGGAGCAAATGCAGAACTTGAATAGCAAAGTGGAAAAGCTGCTGGCCCTGCAGGGAGCCGCCCGCAATTTGGCTCCGGCTTATCTCGGTCTTTTGGTCACCGCCCTTGATGAAAACGGGCAAGAGGTGGAAGGGACGGTGACGGCGGTGGAATTTGCCGGCGGGCAGACAAGGCTTGTCATTGACGGGAAAACCTGTGCGCTGGAGGACGTGTTGAAAGTGACGACAGGCGGTGAAGCTTAATGGGCATTGACAAGATCACAGGACAAACTCACCCTGCAGCCCAAACGGAAGCCAAAAGAGTTTCTTTGCCGCCAAAGCCGGGTACGCAGCGGGCGGGGCAGGACTTTGCCCGGGTGCTGGCGGACAAGCTGGCAGCAGCCGGCGAAAGTGTACGCTTTTCCGCCCATGCCAGCAAGCGCCTGCAGGAGCGGAGCATTGTTCTGGAAGACAGCGACCTGAAGCGGCTTGGCGCTGCCATGCGGCAGGCGGCGCAAAAAGGTGCCCGTTCTTCGCTGCTTTTGTACAACGACTTGGCCCTGATAGCCAATATAGGCAGCAAAACCATTATTACCGCCATGAAGGGCGATGACTTAAAAGAACATGTTTTTACCAATATTGACAGTGCGGTGATTATCCGCTGATGTGGCTGGACCTCTTTGAGGAAGCCACCGGCCGTGGACCGACAGAAGCGGCCAAACATGAAAAGGAGGTCAAAAAAAATGCAAAGATCTTTGTTTACTGCTGTTTCCGGTTTGCGCAACCATCAGGTGAAACTGGACGTTATCGGCAACAATATTGCCAATGTGAACACTGTTGCTTTTAAAGCCAGCCGTGTACGTTTTCAGGATGTTTTCAGCCAGACTCTCCGCGGTGCCAGCGCTCCCCTGGGCGGCCGGGGCGGGACCAACCCGGCCCAGGTTGGCATGGGGATGACTGTGAGCGCCATTGATACCATTCACAGCCAGGGCAGCCCGCAGTATACGGGAAATTATACCGACCTGGCCATTCAGGGCAGCGGTTACTTTGTGGTCACTGACGGGATGAATATTTATTACACCCGCGACGGTTCCTTTTCCCGGGCGGCCAACGGCGAGTTGGTCAATTCAGCCACAGGCGTCAAGCTCCTGGGGTGGATGGCGGACGCTGCCGGCAACATTGACACTGCCGGCCCGCTGGGGACGCTCAACATTCCCCTCGGGGAGGATTATGTGGCCAAAGCGACGGAAAATGTCACCATTGCCGGGAACCTGGATGCCATGCTTGCAGCGGGCGACGAGCATGTCACGGATGTGCTGGTTTATGATTCCCAGGGCGGGGTTTATACCTTGACGCTGACATTTACGAAAACCGGTACCAACACCTGGAACTGGGATGCTGCGATGACTGATGCAAGCGGAACAGACATTTCAACTTCTATTACTGGTGGAGGCGATATTGAATTCAACGAAGAAGGCGCACTGAGCACTGTAAGTGGATCTACTTTGCAGGTCAGCCTTACCGGTGTCAATGATCTTAATATTACCCTTGATTTTAGCGGCCTGACGCAGCTGGTGGCTGACCCCATGGTGGGCAGCACCGCCCAAGCCAATTATCAGGACGGTTTTCCGGCGGGAGAGCTGGAGGGGTTTGTTATCGGCAAAACCGGCGTGATTAGCGGTATCTATACCAACGGTATGGTTAAAGACCTGGGGCAGATTGCCCTGGCAGTTTTCCCCAATCCTGAGGGATTGCAAAAAGTGGGCGGCAATATGTATACCGTCTCGGCCAACTCCGGCCTGGCACGTGTTGGGACCCCGGGGAATGAAGGCCGCGGAACCATTGAAACGTCCGCCCTGGAAATGTCCAATGTGGACCTCTCTTATGAATTTACGGAAATGATCACAACAACACGGGCTTACCAGGCAAATTCACGTGTTATTACGTCATCGGACGAGCTGCTGCAGGAAGTGGTAAACCTGAAGCGGTAATAACGAGAGGTGGTTTTTCGGCATGCAAAAACGCATGGATTTATTAACAGTACTGGGGATAGTCCTCGGACTATCCCTGGTACTCGGTGCCATTGCCATGGAAGGCAGCCTGGTCATCTTCTGGAGTTTTTCCTCTCTCATGATTACTGTAGGCGGGTCTTTTGCCGCCCTGTTAATCAACTTCCAAATGCCGCAAATGAAGATGGTTTTCCAGATTACCAAAAAAGCTTTTCTGGAAGACGTGAAAGATATCGGCGAATATATTTCAATCTTTGTGGCATTGGGACAAAAAGCGCGCCGGGAGGGACTTTTGGCACTGGAGGATGACCTTGAGCAACTGGATGACGAATTTCTCACCAGCGGCATGCAGATGGTAATTGACGGGCTCGATCCGGAAATGATTCGCGATATTATGGAGACGGAAATTGAAGCCATGGCCGCCCGGCACCGCCTGGGGCAGGATGTTTTCCGTTCCTGGGGCTCACTGGCTCCGGCCTTCGGTATGATCGGTACTCTGATCGGCCTGATCCAGATGCTGGTCAACCTGGACGACCCCAGCAGTATCGGCCCCGGGATGGCAGTTGCCCTCCTCACCACTTTTTACGGTGCCTTGCTGGCCAACTTGATCTTTATTCCCCTGGCGGGCAAGCTTTCCATCCGCAGTGAAGCGGAAAGCGCTATCAGGGCGGCAATAATTGAGGGTGTGCTGGCAATTCAGGCGGGAACCAACCCCAGGATTTTGCAGGAAAAACTGAAAGCTTTTGCTTCCCCTGAAGAGCGCCTGAGGCTGGAGAAGCAACAAAAAGAAGAAAATGAGGGCAATGAAGAGATGGTGTATGACCATGCGTAATTGGCTGAACAAAAGACCGCCTTCTTCCGGCGGCGCGCCGGAATGGATGGTAACTTACGGGGATATGGTTACGCTCCTGTTATGCTTTTTTGTCCTGCTGTATTCCTACTCCGTGATTGATATACAGAAGTTCCAGCAGATTTTCGCCTCAATTCAGCTGACTTTTCTGGGCCAGGAAGGAATTTTGGAACAGACGCCGGATCCTAACCCGGATGTGACGCCCGTGGAGCCTGATCCGGAAGATAATATTAATCTTACCTACGCAGCCGTGAAGGAGTATCTGCGCCAGCAAGGCCTGGAGGATACCATTAGTGCCCGCCTGGAGGACAGAGGAGTTATCCTGGAAATCCGGGACAATATTCTCTTTGATTCTGGCAAGGCGGATATTAAACCCGAGGCGGCGGAAGTGTTGCGGAAAGTGGCGGGCATTATCAGGAGTGTGCCCAACCAAATTATCGTGGAGGGCCATACGGATAATGTCCCCATTAATACGCCGCGCTACCCGTCCAACTGGGAGTTGTCCGTAGACAGGGCGGTCCGGGTGGTGCGCTTCCTGATTGCCAATTACCATATTGCCCCGGAACGCTTCCTGGCTACCGGTTACGGTGAATACCATCCTGTAGCCGACAACAGCACGGTTGAAGGCCGTGCCCGTAACCGCCGGGTCAATATCGTTATTTCCAATGTTAATTTGCGTGATAAGGAGGCCGGGGCTCGATGAGTGAGATCGAAATAAAAAAAACCGGTAGCGGTATGAAAATACTTGTTATTGTCCTGCTCATAATAGTGCTGCTTAATACGGCACTGCTCGCATTTAATTTCCTGTCGGGCCGGCCGTTATACGCACTGCCTGTTCAGAGGCAAACCAGGCAGTCTGTTGACGGTGAGTGTGAACTGTTCGGACCGGAAGAATATACTGTCAACCTGGCGGACAGCGGGCAGAGGAGATATCTGAAAGTCCGGCTGGTGCTGGCCTATGAGGACAAAAAATTGCAAAAAGAACTTGAACGGCGACAGGCACAAATCAGGGACTTGATTATCCTCACGCTGCGACAGCGTACGGCTGAAGACTTGGCGGAAAACGGCGGCATGGAAACACTGCGCCGCGACCTGAAAAACAGGATAAATGCCGTCCTCAAAACAGGTATTATCAAAGAAATCTATTTTACCGACTTCCTGGTGCAGTAAAGGCGGAGGGTGTATGAGTTCAGCATTTTTATCACAGACGGAAATTGAAGAGTTGATGAAAAAACTGCAGCAACCTGATCCGGAAGCTTTGCCCGGTGCCGCTGCAGCTGAAACCGGAACGCCAAAGCAGGGCAGGCAACAGCATGAAATTAAAAACATTGAGTTCCCTGAGTTGACACCGCAGGAAAGCCGCCGTGAGCAGCGGGAGCTGTCCTATTTCGGTTCCATCCCGGTGAAGCTTACCCTGGAGCTGGGGCGGACAAGGCTGACAGTGCGGGAAATACTCAACCTCCAGAAAGATTCCGTCATTAAGCTGGACAGGCTGGCAGGAGAAAATGCCCTGCTTTTGGTTAACGGCAAGCCGCTGGCTGCAGGCGAAGTTGTGGTGATCAATGAAAATTTTGGTTGCCGTGTTGCCGAAGTTACACCGGCCGCCGCCAAAACTGGAAAAGAGTGAGAACGTGGACAATTTCCAGGCTTTTCTACAGATAACCGTATCACTTGTTTTTGTCCTGGTCCTGCTTTTCATTTTTACACGCTACCTGCTCCCGCTTTTTGCCGGACGCCGTCCGGGCAGCCGTGCCAACCTGCGTGTAGTTGAACGCCTTGCCCTTGGTGTGCGGGTCTCACTCTGCCTGGTTAAGGTGGGAAAGCGCTACTTGCTGCTCGGTGTCACTCCCACCCGGGTGGATTGCCTGGCGGAAATCAGCAGCGAAGAGCTTGCGGCTACAGAGCCTGCCGGTGTGGGGATGGCCGACTTTGCCGGGCTCCTGCAAAAAAGCAAGGAGAGGCTCATGTCCTTGGGGCGGACTGCCGACAGCCGCGAGGAGCAAGAGGAAGAAGTGGGTAGCCGGGATGAAAGTTAAATACATACTTTGCCTTGTACTATTGCTTTTGTTTTGTGCCCTGTGCCCCGGCCGGGCGGCGGCCCAGCCCCTGCCGTTGCCCAATGTCAACATTGAACTGGGCACTGCCACCGAGCCGCAGGAAGTGGTGGGCACGCTGCAGCTTTTGGCCCTGCTGACAGTACTGTCGCTGGTCCCCGCCATTCTGGTCTTAATGACTTCTTTTACCCGCATTGTGGTAGTTCTCTCTTTTTTACGCAACGCCCTGGCTACACAACAGACACCGCCGAACCAGGTTATTATCGGCTTGGCCCTTTTTCTCACCGTTTTTGTCATGTCTCCCGTTTACAGCGAAATAAAAGATACGGCCCTGACGCCGTATCTTGCAGGGGAGATAACTCAGGAAGAAGCATGGACAGCCGCCACCCGGCCCCTGCGCGAGTTTATGTTCAGGCAGACCCGGGAAAAAGACCTGGCCCTTTTTATCAACATAGCCGGCGCTGAACGGCCGGAAACAAAAGATGACGTGCCTTTTAGCGTCCTGGTTCCCGCTTTCGTGATCTCCGAGTTAAAAACGGCCTTTCAGATGGGATTTTTGCTTTTTGTTCCCTTTCTGATTATTGATATGGTTGTGGCAAGTACAATTATGTCCATGGGGATGTTCATGCTGCCGCCCGTGATGATTTCGCTGCCCTTTAAACTGCTGTTATTCGTCATGGTGGACGGCTGGCACATGGTGGTTAAATCACTGGTGGAAAGTTTTCTGTAGAGGAGGGGGCTTATGTCGGCCGAATATGTCTTGACGATAGCACGGGGAGCAGTGATGACTATTCTTCACCTGGCGGCCCCCCTGCTGGCCATCAGCCTGCTTGTAGGCCTTACGATCAGCATTTTTCAGGCGACGACACAAATCCAGGAGCAGGCGCTTACTTTTGTTCCCAAGATACTGGCTATCCTGCTCGGGCTGCTGGTCTTAGGCGGCTGGATGCTGACAACAATTGTAAATTATACCGCCAACCTGTTTGCGCAGCTTGGTACTTACGGGATGTAGCATTTAGATGGCAAGTTTGGAATGGACCGCTTTACTGCTGTTATTTGTCCGTTTTACCGCTGTTTTTGTCCCGCTGCCCTTCCTGAACCGTGTCCGGGTTCCCGTGCTGTTTAAAACCGGTTTGGCCGCCATGACAGCCTATCTTGTTTTCAGTGCCAACCGGACGCTGGTAGCAGAACTGCCGGCACATTTCCTGTCCTACTTTCTGATGGTGGCGGGTGAAGCACTGGTCGGACTGACCATCGGCCTTTTTACTCTTTTCTTCTTTACGGTTGCCACCGTGGCCGGGCAGTATCTTGACCTGCAGACGGGGTTGACCTCGGCCAGTCTCTTTGATCCTGTTTACGGGACACAAGTTACGCTTTTCGCCCAGTTTTATCAATACTTTGCCCTTGTGCTTTACCTGACAATTGACGGACATCATTACCTGCTGGCGGCACTGGCCCGCAGTGCCGAACTTATCCCCCTGGGCGGCGCGGTGCTGCAGCCTGACCTCTTCCCGCAGTTTACAGCTTATTTTTCCCAAATGGTCATGCTTGCTTTTCAGCTGGCCATGCCGGTAATGGCGGTGTTGGTTTTCTGCGACCTGGCTCTGGGCCTTTTGGCCAAAACTGTACCCCAACTGCACGTTTTTATGGTGGGGATGCCATTAAAGGTAGGAGTTGCCTTATTAATCGTTTATCTTATATTCCCTTACGTGTCACAATTTCTGCAGACAGTTTTCAGCAGTATGCACCAAAACCTTTCCGTCCTGTTCAGCCTTTTTTAGCTCCCGCCAAGCGACTGGACCTGCAACTCTTTGCCGACGGTGAAAAAACGGAAGAACCAACCCCCAAGCGCCTGGAGGAAACAAGAAAAAAGGGACAGGTGGTTAAATCAGGTGAAGTGATAGCGGCCGCCAACCTGTTGGCCTTGACTGCAGTTTTATATGCCGCAGGCAGCTTCCTCTTTTCCTACCTCAAGGAAATGCTTGCCCGCTACCTTAGTTTTCCTCCATTCGCTCCCGGCAGTGAGGCGGTGGGCGGGCTGACAAGAGTAGCCGCCTGGGATTTTGCTGTTGTAACTTTCCCTATTTTTCTTACCGCCGTGACGGTCGGTGTTGTTGTCAACTATGTCCAGTCAGGCTTTCTTTTCACCACTGAACCGCTGAATCCGCAGTTAAGCCGTATCAATCCGGTGGAAGGCTTTAGAAGAATTTTTTCCCGGCGGGCCCTTTTTGATCTGGTAAAGTCGCTGCTGAAAGTGGCCCTTGTGGGGGCGGTTGCTTACCTGTATGTCAAACAGAAGCTGGATGTGCTTTTGCTTTTGCTTTACCAGAACGCGGCCCAAGCATGGGAAACGGCCAGTTCCCTCATACTGGGTCTGTCCGTCCGTGTGGGAATTGCCTTTTTTGCCCTGGCTGTAGCCGATTATATCTTTCAGCGCCGGCAACACCTGCAGAACTTAAGGATGACCCGGCAGGAAGTTAAAGAAGAAATGAAACAGTATGAGGGTGATCCGCAAGTCCGGTCCCGTATGCGGGAAAGAATGCGCCGCCTGGCCATGCACCGAATGATGGAGAGTATACCGCAGGCCACAGTAGTTATTACGAACCCGACAGAACTGGCCGTGGCCTTGCGTTACCGGGACGGCGAGGATGAGGCGCCTGTAGTGGTGGCCAAGGGGGCCGGGGATGTGGCCCGGCGCATCCGGGAAAAAGCAAAGGAACATCATGTGCCCATCGTGGAAAACAAGACTGTGGCCAGGATGCTTTTTACCCAAGTCGAAATCGGACAGGCCATCCCGGTGGAAATGTACCAGGCGGTGGCGGAAATCCTGGCTGCTATTTACCGCCTGCGGCGTTAACGCAGTGGAGAGGAGGATTTTATGGCAAGAGTGGATGCCGGGCGCGGCCGGCAGGTATTGCTGCATTATGCGGATGTAATTATTGCTGCTGCGGTAATCGCAGTCGTCATGATTATTGTCATTCCCATCCCGCCGCTGCTTCTGGATGTGCTGCTTACTGTTTCCATTGCCGCTTCGGTGGTAATCCTGCTTTTGACTCTTTTCGCTACTGAAACACTGCAATTTTCCGTCTTTCCTTCCCTGCTTTTGGTGGTGACGCTTTTCCGGCTGGCGCTCAATATTTCTTCTACCCGCTTGATTTTAAGCCGCGGCGAGGCCGGAGCCATCATCGCCGCCTTTGGTAATTTTGTTACCGGCAATAACTACGTAGTCGGACTGATTATTTTCCTGATTATTACCGTGATTCAGTTTGTGGTTATTACCAACGGTGCCGGGCGCGTGGCCGAAGTGGCGGCCCGCTTTACCCTGGACGCCATGCCGGGAAAACAAATGAGCATTGACGCAGACCTTAATGCGGGCCTGATCACGGAGCAGGAAGCGCGCAAAAGGCGGCGGGAACTGCAGGCGGAAGCCGACTTTTACGGAGCCATGGACGGTGCCAGCAAATTTGTACGCGGCGATGCCATTGCCGGCATAGTCATTACGCTTATCAACATTATCGGCGGCTTTACCATCGGTATGGTCCAGCTGGGTCTGCCCGCCGCCGAGGCCATCCAGCGTTACATAACACTTACCGTGGGGGACGGCCTTGTTTCGCAGATTCCGGCGCTTTTGGTTTCCACGGCCGCGGGTATGCTTGTGACCCGCAGTACCTCCGAAAGCAGCTTCGGCGAGGACCTGTCGCGCCAGTTGTTCAGCTTCCCGCGGGTAATGGCGCTGGCGGCAGCGATCCTGCTTATTTTGGGCTTTGTGCCGCAAATTCCCTTTTTCCCGTTTTTTATTCTTGCTTTAGCCACCGGTTTTGCCGCTTATACCTTATTCCAGGAAGAGAAAGAGGAAGAGGAGCGTCGTGCCCTGCAGGCCATGCAGCCGGAGCGGACGGCGCTGCAGCCGGAAAATGTCATGAATCTCCTGGTGGTGGAGACGCTGGAAATTGAAATCGGCTATAACTTGATCTCGCTGACAGACCGGGCCCAGGGTGGCGACCTGCTGGAGCGGATTACAGCCTGCCGCCGCCAGTGCGCCCTGGAACTGGGCATTGTGGTGCAGCCTATCCGCATCCGCGACAACCTGCAATTGCCGCCCAATGCTTACACCTTTAAACTAAAAGGCAATGCCATTGCTAAAGGAGAAGTGCGTCCCGGCCACTACCTGGCAATGAACCCGCTTAACAGTGATGAACTGGAACTGCACGGGCAGCCTACAAAAGAGCCGACTTTCGGTTTGCCTGCCGTTTGGATCGCCCCGGATCAGAAAGAAGAAGCGGAAATGTCCGGTTATACCGTAGTTGATGTCACAACTGTCATCATTACCCACCTGACGGAAATTATTAAGGCCCACGCCCATGAACTGCTGGGCCGGCAGGAGGTCAAAGAGCTAATTGAGCTTGTGCGGGAAAAGCAGAGTGCAGTTATTGAGGAACTCCTGCCCGATATTATGACTGTGGGAGAGATTCAGAAAGTCTTGCAGAATTTGCTGCGGGAGCGAGTTCCCATCCGTGACTTGGTGACTATCTTCGAGACGCTGGCGGACCATGCCCGTACAACCAGGGATGCCGATACTCTGACGGAATATGTTCGGCAGGCTCTTGCCCGCACACTGTGCAACCAGTATGCAACAGACGGCCGGCTGCATGTTATTTCCCTTGACGCAGCCCTGGAACAAAAAATTTTTGATGCCATCACGGTTACACCGCACGGTGCTTTTCCTGTCCTGGAGCCGCAGGTTGCCCAGCGCATTTTCGCCAAACTGGGCAAGTTGGCGGAGCGGGAAGTGCTGGCGGGGAGATCCCCGGTGGTCCTAACATCGGCCCGGATTCGCCTGCCGTTTAAGCGCCTGGCGGAGCGTTTCCTGCCGAACCTGACTGTCCTTTCCTTTCATGAAATTGTGCCGGGGCTGGATGTAGAATCAGTGGGGATGGTGAGTGAGAATGAAAATTAAAAAATATTGCGTAGACAATATTCAGGAAGGTATGCAGCTGATTAAAAAAGAGCTTGGCCCGGACGCCATTATTATCCAGAGCCGCAAGGTCCGCGAGCGGGGCTGGCGCGGGTTTTTTACCCCGCCGAAAATTGAAATTACGGCCGCGGCCGATACTGCGGTCATGCCTTTTCAAGCTGCTCTTGCCGGACAGGAGCAGGCAAAAGCGGAAGATAAACTGCACAAAGAACTTAGCGAACTGAAACAGCTTGTTTCCAGGCTTGTTTCCGGCCAGCAGCGCAGGGAAATCGAGGCCAAGGGACCTTTCTACCAGTGGATGCAACAGCTGATAGCCCATGATGTGGAAGAAGAGCTGGCGCAGCAAATTCTCGCCGAAATCCATGACAAGTTTGCGGCGGATAATGAACTCTCCCAGGAAGTAGTGGCCATCATTATGCAAAAGAAAATCCGGGAGAAGCTGCGTACGGAGGAGCTGCCGGACAATGCCAGAATCCTGGTTTTTGTAGGCCCCACCGGTGTCGGTAAAACCACAACCCTGGCCAAGCTTGCCGCTCGCTTTGCCTTTTACCAAAATAAAAAAGTCGGCATGATTACCATTGATACATACCGTGTCGGGGCGGTGGACCAGCTGCGGACTTATGCCGATATCACCGGCATGCCTGTGGAAGTGGTGATGGCTCCCAAAGAAATGGCCGCGGCCTTGGAGAAACTTTCCGCCTGCGACATCATTTTGGTGGACACTGCCGGCCGGAACGCCAAAAATACTATGCAGGTTTCCGAACTTGCCGGTTTCCTCTCAGTCTTGCCGGCCCCGGAAATTTTCCTGGTGTTGAGTGCCACGACCAAAACACGGGACTTATATATGATTATGGATAAATTCAGCAGGGTTAATTATAACCGTTTGATTTTTACCAAGCTGGATGAAACGACAACTTACGGAGCAATCCTGAATGTCTGTGCCAAGACAAACTACCCGGTTACTTATATCACCACAGGGCAGAATGTGCCTGATGACCTGGAGGTAGCGCATTCCGAGAAGCTGGCGAATCTGATCCTGGGAGGGTGATGTAATGTTGGATCAGGCTGAACATTTGCGTAGACTGGCGGCGTCTGCAGCACAGCAGGACAGGCTAAAGCAGGCGAAAAAAAGAATACCCCGCGTCATTACCGTAACAAGCGGTAAAGGCGGCGTGGGAAAAACAAGTTTCGTGGTAAACCTGGCCATTGTTCTTTCGCGCCTGGGAAAAAAAGTAACCGTCATGGATGCGGATCTGGGACTGGCCAATGTTGACGTCATGCTGGGCCTTGTCCCGCTGCATACGCTGCATGATGTGGTCCAGGGGCGTAAGACCCTGGAAGAGATACTGATTACCGGGCCGGAAGGAATAAAAATTATTGCCGGTGCCAATGGCCTGGCGGAACTGGCCAATCTCACTGAAAAGCAGCGGGGAAATCTTATCAGCAGCCTGCTCTACCTGGAAGAAACAGCCGATGTTCTGCTAATTGATACGTCGGCCGGCCTTTCCCCGTCGGTCCTGTCTTTCATTTTCGCCGCCGATGAGCTTGTTGTTATCACCACTCCCGATCCTACAGCCATTACAGATGCCTATGGTATTGTCAAAGTTGTGGCCAAACAGCAGCCGCAGCCGAAAATTAAACTGGTTGTCAACCTGGTTAACAGTGAAAGCGAAGGCAGGGCCATTGCCGAACGTTTTGCTGAGGTAAGCCGCAAGTTCCTACAGTTGGAACTGCAGTTTCTGGGCATTATCAGTAACGACCAGCATGTGGTCAGAGCTGTGAGGCAGCAGCTGCCCTTTGTCATTAGCTTTCCCCGGGCCAAGGCGGCACAGGATGTGCAGGCTATAGCCCATGCCCTGCTGGCGCTGCCTGTGGAAGCACCGCGCGGCATCCGTGGTTTTCTTGCCCGCCTTGCGGCTTTGTGGGAAAAATCGGGTGAACCGGAGGACTGCCTATGAGTCGCAGTCGGCTGTATCTCGGTCAAAAAATCATGGTGTCCGCGTTGCCTGACGGAGAACCGTTCAAAAGCATGATCCAGGAACTGGACGATAAAAAATTGGCCTTTTCCTTGCCGTTTAAGAGCGGTCAATACCTGCTCCTGCACGAGGGAGACAAAGTCAAGGTGGAATTTGTCCACAAGGATGCTGTCTACAGTTTCATCGGCGAAATTCTGGAAAGGAAAAAGGTCAACAATGTGTCTCTTTTGGTCCTGCCCAGGCCTACTCTGCTTTCCCGGAGGCAGCGCCGGCAGTATGTCCGCCTGCCGCTGGTCATGCCGCTGCAAATCCGTGTTGCCAAGGAAGACGGCAGTGAGAAGGTAATCAGGGGGAAAGTGGTTGACCTTTCCGGAGGCGGGCTGCAGTTTGTATCGAAGGAAGCGCTGCCGGTCAATACTGAAGTAACGTTTACCCTGCCGCTTGGTGCAGGAGAAAAGGGCAAACAACATCTGGTGGTAAAGGGTGTAATCAACTGGGTGTTTGTGGACCGGGCGACAAAAGACGTCCGTATCGGCATCCAGTTTGCCGGGATCAGTGAGGCAGAAAGAGAGCAGATTATTGCCTATATTTTTCGTGAACTGCGGAAACGCATTTCACCGCCATAAAAGAAAAGGGTGCTGACCATGAATCATGTCCGAACTTACCGGGAAAAGAACGGCGCCGCAAGTGCCGAAACAGTAGCGCGTTACCTGCCTTTGGTGCGTTATCATGCCGGCAGGCTGCTTTTGGGGTTGCCTGCCCATATTAACAAGGAAGATTTGGTGCAGGCAGGGGTACTGGGGCTTCTGGAAGCACTAAAACGTTTTGACCCCGCACGCGGTGTCAAATTCGAAACATATGCCTCGCTGCGCATCCGCGGCGCCATGCTGGATGAACTGCGCAGCCTATCGTGGCTGCCCCGCTCCCTTTTCCGGCAGATGCGGGCGCTAAATACGGCGGAACAAAAATTAGCCGCCTCCTTGGGGCGCGAACCTACCGATGAGGAACTGGCGGCGGAACTTAATATGCCGCAGGAAAAATACAGAAAGCTGACAGCGGCCATTAACACTGCCGCGACGGTTTCCCTGGAAGAGGTTCTTTTTGCCGCACCGCCGACAAACGCCACGGAAGAGTTTGTCCTGGACCGCATCATTGCGGAGGAAGAAAAAGAACGGTTGGCGGCGGCCATTGCAGCCCTGCCGGAGCGTTACCGGCAACTGCTTGCCCTTTACTACCAGGAAGGCTTGACACTGAAAGAAGTTGGCCTGGTGCTGGGAATCAGCGAATCCCGGGTCTGCCAGCTCCATTCGCGTATTATCAGCCGCCTGCGTGCGGTGCTTGCGGACTCCTGAAGAAAGAGGACAGGAGGGTGAATTTATGCCGTATTTACTTTTGGTTATTGGTTTGCTGCTAATTTTGCTTGCAGCTCTTTGGCTGGGACAGAAAAGTGAAGAATCGGTCGCAGAGCAGTATAACGGGGAGAAAAATTCTCCTTTGGCGGACGGGGAGAGCGCGGCCATCTTACGATTGACAGAAACGGTGGAAGGCGCCCTCGCCGAACTGGATGAAAAGAACCGGGTTTTGCAAAAAATGATAAACCAGGGAAATTTCCGGCAAGGAAGGTGAATGGGATGATCAGGGGACTGTATACGGCGGCTGCCGGAATGATGGTGGAGGCGGCCAGGCAGGAAATTATTACGCATAATCTTGCCAACAGTGAAACACACGGTTTTAAAAAAGATCTGGCTGTGCAACTGGCACAGACCGCCGTCCCGCTGGTGCGGGCAGGTGGTACAAACGGCGGGGGACGGCAGGTTTTGGGCACGCTGGACTGGGGAGTGCTGGTTGCAGGCGTTCATACCTCGGGGGAGCAGGGTGCACTGCAGGAAACCAGCGGGACCCTGGACCTTGCTCTCTCCGGTGACGGCTTTTTTGCCGTCGATACACCGCGGGGCATCCGCTATACGCGCAACGGTGCCTTTGCCGTAGATGCCGAGCGTTTTCTCGTGACGGAAAACGGAGACCGGGTACTTGGTATTGGCGGTCCTGTCCGGCTGCCTGAGGGAAAAACGGTGATAGATGAAGCCGGCCGTATTTATACCAATGGTGTTTTTACAGGCCAGCTGCAGCTGGTAGTTTTCAGCGACCCGTCAGTTTTACAGAAAGATCAGGATGCGCTCTTTGCAGCGCCGGATGATGCGGAAACAATGCCTTTTGACGGTCAGGTCCGCCAGGGTTTTTTGGAGTGTTCCAACGTTTCCGTGGCGGAAGAAATGGTCAGGATGCTGGCTGCGCTGCGTGCCTATGAAGCAAACCAGCGGGTGATTCAGGTGCAGAATGAAATTCTGGGCAAAGCAGTGAATGAAGTGGGGACGCTGCGGTAAAGGAGGTTTGTGATTTTGTATTGGAGGCTTAATGCTGCTGCCTCTGCCATGAGTGCACAGCAGCAAAGGATGGATGTTATTGCGCATAATGTGGCAAACGTTACTACCGCCGGCTTTCGCAGGGGAGAAGTCCTGTTTGCGGACCTGCTCTCCCAGTCAATGGAGGGGCCGGGGAGGCCGGCTGTCCCGGCTGCTCTTTTGGGGCAAAAGCCGGTGACGGCCGGGACGGGCTGCAGGACAGCTGCCATACGGACCGATTTTCACGGGGGCGCTTTGGTGCAGACCGGAGAGATGTTGCATGTAGCCATTGTCGGCGACGGGTTTTTCCGTGTGCAACTGCCGTCCGGGGAGGAAGTTTATACGCGGGACGGCAGCTTCCGCAAGGACAACAACGGTTACCTGGTAACTGCAGACGGTTTTCGCCTCCCCCTGCCGCCGCTTCCGGCGCCGGAATGTGAAGTGGTAATTGCCGCCGACGGAGTAATAACGGTTACCATGCCGACGGGAGAAAACCGGGATCTTGGGCGTCTGGAGCTGGCCGCCTTCGACAACCCGGGCGGCCTAGCCAGACTGGGCAACAATTTGTTTGCGGCAACAGAAAATTCCGGCCCGCCGCAGGTGCTGCTGCCCGGTGGTCGGACACACCTGCAACAGGGCTGGCTGGAGCAAGGCAATGTGGATTTGGCAACAGAACTGACCGCCCTGTTGCGTAGTCAGCGCGCTTATCAGGTCAGTGCACGATCACTGCAGACGCTGGATGAGATGCTGGGGATTGCCAATCAGCTTCAACGCTAGCAGGTTGCCTGTAGTTCAGGGAGGGGGGTGTAAGCAATGAAACAAGAATCGCTTTGGGACCTCCACGTCAGTGAAGACAGAATGTCGGCTGAACTGACTGTTTTTACAGATTTTAAGGGAAATGCAGAGGACTTGTTGCAGGCTCTCAGACAGGCCGGCATTATAAACGGAGTGCTTAGGGAAGGGATTGAGGAGGCGCTGGCCAACCGAAATAATCCTGTCCTGGTGGCGTCAGGCCGGCCGCCTGAACCCGGCGAGGATGACAGCATTGCTTTTGCCGTCCCCAAGGAGGCACTCCTCGGTGAAATTGCGTATCGCGTGGGGGCCGACCTGCACCGGGCTTATGAAATTCCTTCTGTCAAACCGGACCAGCTTTTGGCCGAGCTGATCCCGGGGACGCCGGGTAAAGAAGGCCGGGATGTTTACGGGAAAAGCGTGGCGCCGCCGCGTATCCGGCAATACAGGCTGGTGGCCCTGTCCGGAACAAAATTAAGCGACGACAACCTGAAAATATATGCTACTTCCGTGGGGCGGCCGCACCTGGAGATATACGGCATACAACACCGTTTTCAGGTCCAGCCCGTCTTTATCCATAGAAATGATCTAACCCTGGAAACGGCGCACCTGGCATTTGACGGCGATATTGTGGTGCAGGGCAGCGCCCTGGAAGGCACCACCATCACGGCAACAGGGCATGTGGACATAATGGGCAATGTGGTAGGTGCTACAGTTTCAGCCGGGCAGTCGGTCAATATCAGAGGTAATGTGATCCAAAGCACTGTCCAGGCGGGTTATGACTTTTTGCTGCTGAAAGAGACACTACCGCTCGTGGAACAAGTCCTGCAAATGCTTTCCGGTCTCTCCAGCGTCTTGGGGCAACTGGATAAGCAGGGCAGGATGTCCAGGCTGCCTTTTGCACTGGTGGTAGAGAGGGCCGTATCATTACAGTACGGCACATATGGCGAGCTGTGCAAGCAGCTTGCGGCTATGTTGGAAAAAGCGGTAAAAAAAATACCGGTGCTCTCCCGTACTATAGATACGGCGAAAATCAGCGCCGGCTTGGATTACCGCACCTGGAAGGGTAAAGGAAACTTGTCGGCCGCCGCCTCCGGATTGCTTGCGGCCAGGGAAGCCCTGAATGTCCTGGTTGAAAACACGGCCAATGTAACTTTTGCTTACGCCCTAAATTCCACTGTGACTGCCAGCGGCAAGATTTTAGTCCGCGCCCAGGGCAGCATCCACAGCCGTCTGGTTGCCGGCAAAGAGGTGGAGATTACAGGCATTATCCGCGGTGGTTCCGCGACAGCGGAAAATAAAATTAAAGCCGGTCATGTAGGCTCCGATGCCGGAGCTTTGACACGGCTTTCCGTGGGGAAAAAAGGGCATATGGAAATCGACAGCGCTTACGAAAATACCGTTTTAACTGTAGGTGAAAGCAAACAGCGCCTTACCGGTACGGTAAAGTATGTCCGGGTTGCCCTGGACCGGGACGGCCTTGTCTCTTTACGGCCCCGCCACTGAAATCAGCCTGCCGATATACTGCATGCTGGCCTTATATTCAGTCTTTTCCGGTTTGAGCCGGGCAGCCTTGGCATACCAGTGCCAGGCGAGCCCCAGTTCATCAAGTTTAAAGCAGGCATAGCCCAGTGCCGCCGCACAGGCTGCATTGTCGGATTTCAGGCACCAGGCTTGTTCAAGGTAGGGGAGGGCTTCTTCGTACCGACCCCGGCGGCAGTAGGCAATGCCCAGGTTTAAAAAGAGCGGGGCGTAATCAGTACAATTGCGGACAGCTTGCTCGTATGCCCAGATGGCGGCCTCGTCATCACCCAATTTTACCCAGCAGTTTCCCAGGTTAAAAAAGGCAGGCCAGCAGTCCGGATCGCACACTACTGCCGACAACAGGTAAAATGTTGCCTCCCGGTAGGCACCACGCAGCATATAACCTGCTCCCTGCCGGTTGTATGCGGCGGCGGCTGATTCTTTATCGTGATCCGTTACTGGTTGATAACGCATTTTGCACCCCCGGTAAATATTTCCTTACAGAAAAGTATAAGCAGCGGCAGAAAGATTTATGCATGAAACTATTGATTTATCGCCATTTGTTTGCCGGGGAAAACATGCGGAATGGTGGTGGACTGATGAAAGATGTACTGTCACAATCTGAAATTGATTCCTTAATCCAGGCTTTGTCGGCAGGTGAATTTGATGAGAGCAGGCTGGATGAACAGGATAGCGTGCAGGTTAGGGATTACGATTTCCGGCGCCCGAACAAGTTTTCCAAAGAACAGATGCGTACCTTGCGCATTGTTCATGAGAATTTTGCCAGGGTGCTATCCAATTTCCTGACTGCTTACCTGCGGACTAATATTCAGATCAAGCTGGCTACTGTCTCCCAGGTTACCTTTGAGGAATTCATCTTTTCCCTGCCCACGCCCACCGTCATGACTGTTTTTACCGCGGCAGAGAAGCTGGGCAGTGCCATGCTGGAAACCAACCCGCAATTTGTTTTTCCCATTATTGACCTGCTGTTCGGCGGTAAAGGCACAATGCCGGCGACTGTGCGGGAACTGACAGAAATTGAATTGACAGTGATGCGCCGGGTGATGGTAAAAATTTTGGAAAACCTGCGCTATGCCTGGGAAGATGTTTATCAACTGGAACCGGTCATAGAAAATATAGATACCAACCCCCAGTTCAACCAGATGATTGCCTCTACGGAAACAGTGGCTTTAATGACTTTCAGTACGGAAATCGGGGAGGCAAGGGGCCTGCTTAATGTCTGTTTCCCTTATATGACATTGGAACCGGCCATCCCCAACCTGACGGCACAGCACTGGTTTTCCGCTTCCCGTACCGGTGAGCGGGACAGTCGTCTGCTGGAGATGGCGCTGGAACCGGTGGAAGTGGAACTGACTGCCGTCCTGGGGCATACAGAAGTCCGGCTGGAGGATTTTTTACAGTTTGAAGTGGGAGATGTAATTTTGCTGGAGCAAAAAATTAATGACCCCATGAATTTACTGGTGGAAGGCAGGCCCATGTTTGCGGTGCAAGCCGGTATTTTCCAAGGCAAGAGGGCCATACAGCTTTTAGCCGAAAAGGAGGAGCGGTATAATGGGTGATTCCTTTTTAACCCAAGAAGAAATAGATGCACTACTACCCGACCTTTTGTCGGGGAGCCGCGGGGAAGAGGAAGGGGAACGGCAAGCTATGCCTGCGTCCGACCATACCTCTGCAAGCCGGGATGCACCGCAACTTGAGCGTATCCTGGAAATTCCGCTGCAAGTGCGTGTAATACTGGGAGAAGCGACAAAAAGCCTGCAGGATGTACTTTCCCTGATTCCCGGTTCCATTTTGGAATTTGAAAGGTCTGTCAACGAACCGGTGGATATTTTGCTGAACGACAAGGTCATCGCCAGGGGGACAGTGGTAACTGTAGGTGAAAATTTCGGTATTCGCGTTACGAAAATTGTCACTCAAGCGGAACGTTTACATAAAATGGGATAAGAGGGAACCAAGTCCTGTTTTCCCGGTAAGCAGCCGTCAAATACATGTCGAAAAGGGAGTTTGGAGGAAGGGGAGAGAAGGTGGCAAGGCTTACTCCGTTACAATTGGATGCACTGGGTGAGAGCGGCAACATTGCCATGGGTGCTGCCGCCACAGTCCTGTCCCAGCTTTTGGGCCAACAGGTCCGGATTACCACGCCGCATGTGACCTACAGGACAATGAAAGAAGTCCGGGACGCTCATCCTATTCCTTGTGTGCTTATCCGTGTACATTACACGCGCGGCTTGCAAGGCACCAATATTTTTATTCTTACCGAACGGGATGCAGGCATTATTGCCAATATGATGATGGGCAACCCGGAGCAGCCGATCCCGGATCCTCTGGATGAGCTTCATTTAAGTGCCGTCAGTGAGGCTATGAACCAGATGATGGGATCATCTGCTACAGCTATGTCTGAGATGTTTGGCCGCACTATAGACATTACCCCGCCGGAGTTGGAGTTTATCACCAATTTGCAACAGGCAAAAAAAGAGCAGGTACAAATTGCCGATGAGCAGGCAGTAATACAAATTGCTTTTAAACTGACGGTAGGCAATCAGATTAACAGTACCATGCTGCAGATCGTGCCCGAGGAGTTTGCCATAACACTGGTGGAAGAGATGCTTGAGCCGCTGGGAGTCACGCCTGCGGCAGAAGCTGGCACAGTGCACCTGACAGAAGCGGAAAGAGAGGCTTTGCTGCTTTTTGGACAAAGCTCCCTGGAGGCGGCGGCTGTTGCTCTTTCAAGCATGCTGGCGCAGGATGTCAGCATTGCAGTGGAAGCGGTGGAGGAAATAACGCCGGACGGTTTGGAGACAGGAAATGAGGAGCCTCGGCTTGCGATTGCCGCCGCCTACCAGGGGGACCTTGCGGGTAAAAGTCTTTTCCTTTTGGACAGGCGGGAGGCGGCCACCGTTGCCGCCCATCTGCTTGGTGCAGGGGAAGAAGCGGATGAGGAATTCACTGAAATGCACCAAAGCGCTCTGGCGGAAGCATTCAGCCAGATGTTGGGTGCCGCCATGACAAATATTGCCGGTACATACGGCATTAATGCCTATATAGATACACCGGAAATCAATCTCGCGGGGGAATTGCCGGCTGAATTTGTGGACAGCCGGGAACCGCTGGTGCGGCTTGTCTGCCGCCTTAAGCGGGCGCAGCAGTCGGAAAGCGATTTTATGCAGGTCCTGCCCTGGCAAACGGCGCAAGCAGTATTAAAATTTGCGACTTTAACCAAAGAAGAGGCTGCTCCGGAGCCTTTTGCGGTGGAAACAACGCAGCCGACGCCGCCTGCGTTCCCGGAACCGGAAAGCAGGGAGCCGCTGCTTTTCGGTGAAGACGGGGCGGGAGAAAACAAGCTGCCCCTGGATACGATCAGGGACGTGACAGTGCAGATTAAAGGCGTACTAGGACGCCGGAAAATTTCCCTAAAAGAATTAAGCAGCCTTGCTTTCGGTGACGTGGTGGAACTGGATGCCGCTGCCGCCGATCCGGTAGAAGTAATGGCCAACGGCAAACTGGTTGCACGCGGGCAAATAGTCGTCTATAAAGACCAGCTGGGAATCAGGCTGACAGAAATTGTCACTTCAACAGAGACAAACTGATGGCAGAAATGATTGTTAACGGGGGAGGGCGAGTTTGTGGGGAAAAAAATTTTAATTACAGATGATACTGCCTTCATGCGGCTGACGCTGAAAAACATTCTGGAGAAAAACGGCTTTGAGGTTGTAGGGGAAGCGGAAAACGGGCAGGTTGCTGTGGACCTGTATAACAGCCTGCGCCCGGACCTGGTGATCATGGATATTACCATGCCTGTGATGGACGGAATTACGGCAATTATTAAAATCAAGGAAATCGACGCTGACGCCAATATAATTGTCTGCAGCGCCATGGGACAGCGTGCATTGGTCATCCAGGCTCTTAATGCAGGAGCCAGGGATTTTGTGGTTAAACCTTTTCAGGCCGAACGGATTATCAGCGCTGTAACCAAAGCCTTGGCATAAAAAGCAAAACCGCGGGCTAGCGGTATCATGGGAGGAAGGCGTGTCGGAGCACGCTTTTTCCTTTTTGGGCTTAACCGTGCGCGGAAATAATCTGCTCGACGGCAGGAATGTCTTCCGTTTTTGTCGAAATAAGCTCTGGCAAAGAGGAGGGATGGCTGTGCCGGTGAAACAGATTTCGGTTTTCTTGGAAAACAAAGCAGGCCGACTGGCGGAAGTAACCCGCTGTCTTGGTGTAAACGGCATTAATATCCGTGCCCTGTCCATTGCCGATACCAGCGATTTCGGTATTTTAAGGCTGATTGTCGACCAGCCGGAAGCTGCAGGAAAAGTCCTGCGCGCTGCAGGATTCATGGTTAGCGAAACGGATGTTATTGCCGTAGAGGTGCCGGACCGTCCGGGCGGGCTGGCCAAAGTGCTGGATATTTTGGGCGCAGCCAGGATCAATATAGAGTATCTCTACGCTTTCATGGGCGTCCCGTCCCATGGAGCCCTGGTTATTTTCAGGGTGGAAGACTCCGCCGCCGCCATGCAGGCCCTTGAGGCACAGCAGATACGTGTGCTGGACGGCGCTGAAGTTTACGCGCTGTAGTTTTTTTCGCGTGAGAGTGCAGTTGTGAGGCAGGCAAAACGGCACCGCAGACTGGCGGGGCCGTTTTTATCATGCAGGTCGCGGCACCGCCGGCGGGTCTTTTTTCCGGTAAAGGGCGGAACGGGAGAAAGGGAAAGATGACGTAAATGATGAGGAGGAGCGCGCATGACAAAAAAACTCTTAAGCGGCAATGAGGCCATTGCCCGCGGCGCCTATGAAGCGGGGGTACGCGTCGCCGCCGCTTATCCCGGCACTCCCAGTACGGAAATTCTGGAATATCTGGCGCACTACCGCGAAGTGGCGGCCCAGGGGTCCAGCAATGAAAAAGTTGCCGTGGAAGTGGGAATCGGGGCAGCTTTTGCCGGTGCCAGGGCACTGGTTGCCATGAAACATGTTGGTGTCAATGTGGCGGCCGACCCGCTGATGACGCTGTCATATACGGGGGTAAACGGCGGCCTGGTGCTGGTGGTGGCGGACGACCCGGGAATGCACAGCTCCCAGAATGAGCAGGACAGCCGCAATTATGCACGTTTTGCCAAGGTTCCCATGCTTGAGCCGTCCGACAGCCAGGAGGCCAAGGATTTTGTCATGGCCGCCTTGGAGATGAGTGAAGAATTTGATACGCCGGTTATGCTGCGCAGCAGCACCCGGATTTCTCACAGCCAGTCCCTGGTGACTCTGGGCAAGCGGAAGGAAGTGCCCCTGCGTCCTTATGTCAAAGATGCGAATAAGCGTGTGATGATGCCGGCAGCGGCCCGCCTGCGCCATGCGGCTGTGGAGGAGCGGCTGCTGCGCCTGCGGGAAGCTGCGGAAAAATCGCCGCTCAACAGGATTGAATGGCGGGACAGGAAAATTGGTGTTATTTGCGCCGGCATCAGCTACCGGCAGGTACGGGAAGCTCTGCCTGAGGCTTCCGTCCTGAAGCTGGGCATCTGCTATCCGCTGCCGCCGGCTTTAATTGCCGAATTTGCCGCCGGCGTGGATAAGCTGTATGTGGTGGAAGAACTGGATCCCTTCCTGGAAGACCAGGTTAAAGCCATGGGCATTACGGTAACAGGAAAGGCTCTTTTCCCGCTGACAGGGGAAATCCATCCCAATCGCATTGCCGCCGCCATTGCCGGCAAGCCGCTTGCGACCCCCCTGCCCGTGCCGGAGGATATGCCGGTGCCGGCGCGCCCGCCCGTGCTTTGTCCCGGATGCCCGCACCGCAGTGTTTTTTATGTTTTAAGGCAACAAAAGCTGCTGGTGAGCGGGGATATCGGCTGTTATACACTGGGGGCGCTGCCGCCGCTTGGTGCCATTGATTCCTGCATCTGCATGGGAGCAAGCATTTCCGCCGGCCTGGGATATGAAAAAGGCAATCCGGAATTGAAAGGAAAAATAGTTTCTGTCATTGGCGACTCGACCTTTTTCCACTCCGGAATGACGGGCCTGATGGATGTGGTCTACAACCGGGGCTCCACCCTGACCATTATTCTTGACAACCGTACCACTGCCATGACGGGGCACCAGCATAATCCGGGCACAGGCTATACCCTCAAGGGAGATCCGACCACGACGCTGGAGCTTGCCCCTATTTGCCGCGCCCTGGGCGTCAGACGGGTCCGGGAAGTGGATCCTTATGACATCAAAGCCTTACAGGCGGCCATCAAGGAAGAAGCCGCCGCGGACGAACCTTCCGTGATCATCTCCCGCCGGGCATGCGCCCTGTTGGATAAAAGCGCAAAACCGCTCTATGAAATAAATGACAACTGCAGAAACTGCGGCGCCTGCCTGCGGCTGGGCTGCCCTGCCATGGCGCGGGAAGGCGACAGTGTCACCATTGACCCTGCCCTGTGTGCCGGCTGCGGTGTTTGTGCACAGGTTTGCAACTTTAACGCCATTGGAAAGGCGGGTGTAGCCAATGACGAAAACAACTAGCATCCTGATGGGCGGTGTGGGCGGTCAGGGTATTGTCCTGGCAAGCAGGCTGCTGGCCCACGTGATCCAGGCCCACGGTTATGACCTGAAAATTTCCGAAATCCACGGCATGGCACAGCGGGGGGGCAGTGTTCTGACTTATGTCCGTTTTGGCTCCGAGGTTCATTCCCCCCTCATTGAAGCGGGGCAGGCCGATTATGTTCTGGCCGGGGAAAAACTGGAAGCGTGGCGTTGGTTGCCTTATTTGCGCCGCGGCGGCACCATGGTCTGCAGCACCCAGGAAATCAAGCCGCTGCCTGTTATTACTGGTGCAGAGCGCTACCCGGAAAAAATTTTGGCAAAGATGCAGGCGCTGGTTGATGACGGCTTGCTGGGCGGGCTGTATGCCATTCCCGCCCTGGAGATGGCCGCAAGTTGCGGTGAGCCCAAGGCCGCCACGGTGGCCCTGGTCGGTGTGCTGGCCGCCCGCCTTGAGTTTCCCGGGGAAAGCTACCTGCAGGCGCTGGCGGACATTGTGCCTGCCCGCTTCTTGGAAGCAAATAAGAAAGCATTCTTGGCCGGGTATAATTATTTTTAAACACGGCAAATAGGCCACCTCAGCCTGCTACAGCCAGGAGGTGGCCTTGCATATTGCAGAACGTGATGTTATCCTTTAACATGGGCCAGCCCTGTTTGTACCGGCTGCCCGCTACTCCGCAAAATTACCGGTGAAAAACGGTCCGGGGAGGCTGTTTGCTTGCTGATCAATATTTTGGCTTACCTGGAGCAGTCGGCGGCACGCTGCCCGCAGAAAAACGCCTTGATTGACGAAGAGGAAAGCATAACTTTTTCTGAACTGGAACGTTACGCCCAAGCCCTCGGCAGCAGTATCCTGGCGGCAATACCGGGCGTGATGCGCAGGCCGGTTGCGGTACTGGCAGACCGTACGGCGGCCACGGTGGTGTCTCTGCTCGGGGTTGTCTACAGCGGCAATTTTTACGTTCCCCTTGACAATCGGCTGCCCAAGGAGCGCCTGCAGCTGATGCTTGATAAGATGCAGCCTGCCATGATCATCTGCGCGGAAAAAGACTTGCAGCTTTTGGAGGGGACAAGCTGCCTTGCGCCGTGCCTTGTTTATGAGCACGGGATCCGGGCAGCCGTTAATACGGAGGCGCTGGACGAGGTCAGGGATTTAATGATTGACACCGACCCGGTGTATATGATTTATACTTCCGGTTCCACAGGGACGCCCAAAGGAATTGTGGTTTCACACCGGAGCATGATCGACCTGGCAGAGTGGCTGGATAAGACATTTGCTTTTGCCGAAGATGAAATCCTGGGCAACCAGACGCCTTTTTATTTCGATGCTTCCGTCAAGGATGTCTGCATTTGCCTGAAAAAAGGCGTTACCATGGTGATTATCCCGGCAAAACTGTTCATGTTTCCCTTGCTGCTCATAGATTATTTGAATAGGCACAGGATCACAACGATTTTATGGGCCACATCGGCGCTGGTGCTGGTTGCCGATTCCGGCGTTTTTACACGTAAAATTCCGCTTTATCTCCGCAAAGTATTCTTTGCCGGGGAGGCCATGCTGGCCAAGCATTTAAATACCTGGCGCAAATACTTGCCGCAAGCGCTTTACGTCAACTTGTACGGGCCCACGGAAGTTACCGTTGACTGTACCTACTATGTGGTTGACCGTGAATTAGCCGATGACGAACCTGTTCCTATCGGCAGGGCCTGCAGCAATATGGAGGTTTTCCTGCTTGACGAGCAAAACAGGCTTATTACCGGTGAGGAGCAGGGGGAAATCTGTGTCAGGGGCACAGGTGTGGCGCTGGGGTACTACCGTGAACCGGAACGCACGGCGGAAGTATTTGTCCAGAACCCGCTCCATAACGATTACCGTGACCCGGTGTATCGTACCGGCGATCTTGCCCGTTACAATGCATACGGGGAGCTGGTTTTTTGCGGTCGCAAAGACCAGCAGATCAAGCACCGGGGGCACCGTATTGAACTGGGGGAGATAGAGCTTGTGGCCGGCGGCGCGCCCCGTGTAACGGCTTGCGTTTGCTTTTATGACCAAAAGCAAGAAAAAATTGTTCTCCAGTATACAGGTACGGCGAATCGCAGTGAGCTGGTAAAAATTATGGGCAGGAAGCTGCCCAAATACATGCTGCCCCATGTGATTGTCCGCAAACAATCTTTCCCTTACAATGCCAACGGGAAGATTGACCGGGTAAAAATAATGGAGTTGTATAATGAAGAAAATTGCTGATTTTGAGCAGCTTAAGCGCCTTGTAAAGCCGTGGTTGAAAAAAGGAATTGCCACCAATAATTACTTGCTGCCGGACGCATATGAGCCCATTTTGCGTAAAGGGGCGTTATATTATGCAAAGGCCGGTCAAGGCCTCCTGCTTCTTGTGGACCATGGCAATCACTTCAGGCTGTATTACTACCTGGCAGGCTGCAATTCCCGTTTTCTCCTGCCCCGCACCAAGCCCTCCGCCATGGAAATTCTTTTCGCGGCGGGCGACCAAAGCATTCAGGAGATCATTGCTTACTGGGAGGGGATGGGCTTTAAAGCTTATCTATCCCGCAGGAGAATGAGCGTGGCGGCGGCGGCGTTTACGCCGGGCTCCCCGGCGGGGGAGGAGGTTGTTTTTGCCGACCGGCGGCATGCTGCGGCGATTCATGCCTTGCTCGCCGCAAGTTTCGATCCCTACCTGGGCGACCTGCCAACAGTGGACGAAATAAAAGAAGGGACTCTCAGGCAAGAGTTTATCTGTGTTCCGGCTGCAGACAACAAAGTTAAAGGCGTGCTTAGGATTAGCCGCAGGCGGAATGTTTACCTGATCTTGCATTTGGCCGTGGCGCCCCAGTACCGGAGAAGAGGTCTGGCCGGAAAAATGCTGGCTTATTTCAACATGACCATGGAAAAGAAGGAAAATACCGCCGTCCGGCTGTGGGTACAGCCCGGCAATGCGGCCGCCCGGCGCCTGTACGAGCAGGCAGGTTTCCGGGATGACGGCTGGGAAGCTGTAGGGTTGCTATATCTGCCTTGATTTTGACAGGAAGGGACATGCTGCTATGGAAAAAATACTGCTGGCAATTTTGGCCGAAATGAATCTTGCCGTTGATTTTTCCGGGGAAAAGAACTTAATTGATGACGGCATTCTCGATTCTTTTGATATTATTGCTTTAGTCGGGGAATTAAACGACGCTTTTGACATTGATATTGGCGTGGAACATTTGCTGCCCGAGAACTTTAACTCGCTGGAAGCCATTATGAACCTGGTTAAAAAACTGCAAGCCGAAAGATAGGAAAATGCCAGTTACGACATTTGCTTTTCTGCTTTTTGTCAGCCTGACGCTGCTTGTTTATTTTATCGTTCCCCAAAAGTACCAGTGGGTTGTCTTGCTGTTTGCCAGTTACTTTTATTATGCTTCGGCAGGCGGAAAACTGGTGGTTTTTCTTATTTTTACCACTATCATTACCTACCTGGCGGGTCTTTTTCTGGCCGCCGCAAGGGACAGGAAAAAGCGCAAGCTGATTCTTGCCGCAGCACTTTTTTTCGTTTTCGGCCTGCTTGCCTTTTTAAAGTATTACAATTTTGTCGCCCGGGGCCTTAACATCCTTTTAGCAAAATTGGCCGTCTTTTCCCTGCCACAGTTTAAAATCCTTTTGCCGCTTGGCATCTCTTTTTATATTTTCCAGGCGGCAGGTTATGTAATTGATATTTACCGGGGTAAGTACCCGCCGGAACGCAATCCGGCCAAGTTTGCCCTCTTCGTGTCTTTCTTTCCCCAGGTCATTCAGGGGCCCATCAGTCGTTACGACCAGCTGGCGCCGCAACTGTACGGCGGACACGGCCTGGATTATGACCGGCTCAAATACGGGATCCAGCTTTTGCTTTGGGGCTACTGCAAAAAGATTATTATTGCGGACAGGGCTGCGGTGCTTGTCAATACCGTCTTTGACAATTACCGGCAGTACCCCGGTTCCATTGTGGCGGTGGCGGTTTGTTTTTACTGCCTGCAAATTTACTGCGATTTTTCCGGCGGTATTGATATTGTGAGAGGTATTGCCCAGGCCATGGGTATTGACCTGGTTCAGAACTTCCGCCGTCCTTATTTTGCCGCTTCCCTGGCCGATTTCTGGCGGAGGTGGCACATCAGCCTGGGCGAGTGGATGAGGGAATACCTGTTTTACCCTCTGTCCCTCTCCAAGCCTTTTTTCAGGCTGGGGAAAAAAACGCGCGGGCTGATTAAAGGCAAAGCGGGGAAAATAATCCCCACCTCCCTCGCCTCTTTTATTGTGTTTTTTACCATTGGCATCTGGCATGGCGCCAATTTGAAATACATTGCCTTTGGCCTCTATAACGGCCTGATTATTTCCGCATCCATCATTATTACACCTTACTTCACCCGCCTGCTGGAGAAAGTCCGCATTGACCCGCATGTCCGGCTCTGGATAGTTGTGCGGATTGTCGGCACAAACCTGCTTGTTTTTCTTGGGCGCTATTTTACCCGCGGGGCTTCCCTGAAGGCGGCCCTGGCGATGCTGCGGCAGACTGTTTTTGCTTTTCATGCCCGGGCATTGACCGGCGGGACGCTGTGGACGCTTGGTTTAAGCCGGCTGGATTTTTGCCTGGTGGTAGTGGGCGGTATGGTAATTTTAATTTTAGGCTATTTACAGGAGAAAGGCATGGCAATAAGAAAAACACTGGAGCAAAAACATTGGCTGCTGCAGTGGCTGGTGCTGATGGTGGTGCTGGTTGCCCTGGTTTGGCTTGGCGTTTACCGCGAGGGATATATTGCTTCCGAATTTATTTACCAACAATACTGATTTTGAGGTCGGTTCATGTCATCAAAAAAATGGCTTTTGCTATTTCTCGCATCCATACTGCTTATTGCTTTTGCCATTGCAGCTTTCAATTATTATACGGATCCCTTTGGCGCTTTCGGGGATCGTTTCTTGGCATGGCATTCTTTCAATTTTACCAAAAACCCGCGGGTGGCAAAAATTGCTTACCTGGACAGGCACAACAAAGCATATGATTCTTACCTGATAGGCAGTTCCTCCACCAGTTCCTTCCCCGTGGAACTGCTGAACAAATATCTGCATGCCAGCTTTTATAATCTCTTCATGTACGGTGCGGATATTTATGATGTCGCGCGTACCGTTACTTATGTTGTCAACAACTATGAATTAAAAAATATTGTTTTAAATCTTGGCGTGCTTAACGCCGAGAAATACATGCTGGAAACAGATCCGTTGACGGACAGTCTCCATGCCAAAACGGAAGGCGCACCCCTGCTTCCCTTTTATGCCAAATATTTGTTTGCCAATCCCCGTTACGGACTGGAAAAACTGCAAAGCCGCAAGGAGGACAGCTACCTGCCCCGCGTCTTTGACGTTTTTAATGTTGAAACGGGAGCTTACGACAAGTCTTTGCGTGACATTGAACGTATCCAGGATTTGCCGTCATATCTGGAGCGGTATCCTGTCTTCCGGGACTACCCGTACAACCGGTATGAGCTGCCCTACAGCGATGAATTTATTGCCAGCGTCCGGGAAATTAAGGAGCTTTGCGAGGCAAACAATATTAACCTCGTGGTTTTATTCTTTCCCCTCTATCATGAACATGCGGCGCTTTTTGACTACGAGCGGCTGGCCGACATCTATACCAGGCTTGCCCGGATAACAAATTTTTGGGATTTTTCCGTCCACCCCATCAATGCGGATCCGAGATTTTTCTATGATGCCACTCATTTTAGGAATGACCTGGGCAGGATGGCCCTGGCAAAAGTCTTTGGCGATGAAACAGTCTATGTGCCGGAAGGTTTCGGCACCTTGGTCACACCGGAAAACGCCCGCAAGCAAGCGGACAAATATCGCGCCGGATACAAGCTTGATGACAGCTCTTATACAAAAGAAGTGCCGGTTTTGCTTTATCATCATTTGGCGGCAGAGGCGGACGGCCCGCTGACCATTTCCGCCAGGCAGTTTGAAGCGCAAATTAAAGCCTTGACGGAGGCGGGCTATACAGGGGTTTCACTTGAGCAACTGGTTGATTATGTGGAAAAGGGGACGGAACTGCCGGACAAGCCGGTAGTGATTACTTTCGATGACGGTTATGCCAGCAATTATGAAATTGCTTACCCCATTTTGCAAAATTACGGGATGAAAGCGACTATTTTTGTAATCGGATCTTCCGTGGGCAAGGACACATATAAAGAGACGTCTTATCCCATTATTCCTCATTTCGGGTATAAGGAAGCCCGTGAAATGCTTTCCTCCGGCCTGGTGGAGATTCAAAGCCATACTTATGACATGCATCAGAGCACGGAGTATGAGGGCGAGACGGCCAGAACGGCGGTTGTGCCGCTTGCGGGTGAAAGCGAAGAAGCCTTTATTGAAGCGCTGCGGGCGGACTTCTTACAATCCCGGCAAAAGCTTGAAACAGAAGTAGGTACGACCGTGTTTGCCCTCTCATATCCACTGGGTAAATACAGCGATCTTTCAGAAGTTGTGCTGAAAGAGCTGGGCGTGAAAGTTACGTTGACTACGGAACCGGGTATGAACACGCTCATTAAAGGGCTGCCGCAGTGCCTGCGGGCGCTAAAAAGAATTCCCGTGGACGAAAATATTTCCCCTGAAGCCCTGCTGCAGATGTTTTAGCGGGAGACTGCTGCATCTGCAATTGTTTCCTTGTGTAACAGTTAAAAAGTTTTAACCCTGTGCTGTTGTTTTTGCGTTAAAAGACAAGATAATCCCAGCTGACAATAACATGGAATAACAAAAAAAGTAAGGTAAGTTGTAAAATTAATTGCCGCATATAACAAAAAAAATAGAGACTCATGGCACAACCTCTGATATGTTAAAGGTGACTAAACCACAACATAAAGGAGGCCATGCACATGAGTCAATCCCATT
>JAAYLG010000043.1 GCA_012522075.1 Bacillota bacterium | reverse complement strand
GGGCAATCTCGCGTTCGATAGTTCGTTTGTGCTTGCCTAACAGCCTCGCTATCTCACTGGGGCGCTTCTTCTCCTTGAGAAGAATTTCAATTTGGTAGCGTTCTTTCACAGTAATGTGTTTAAAACGCCGGGAAGTCGTGGTACAATGGGATTGACTCATGTGCATGGCCTCCTTTATGTTGTGGTTTAGTCACCTTTAACATATCAGAGGTTGTGCCATGAGTCTCTATTTTTTTGTTATATGCGGCAATTAATTTTACAACTTACCAAGGCATTTTATTCCGCATAATGCGATTTTTCATCTTCTTCGGCGTAATAAATCAAGCTTTGCAATTCTATGGTCAAATCGGCATTATCAACATAAACGTGGTTCGGAACATGCAGTTTGGTATGAGCAAAATTCAAGATTGCAGTAATGCCGCTTTCCACCATTAAATCCACAACTTTCTGGGCTTCTTCCGCCGGGACGGTCAAGATGGCGACTTTGGCCTTGTACTCCCGGACAATTTCGGGAAGCTGGTCTATGTGAGAAACACGCAAACCTTCAACTTCGGTATTTATTTCGGCTGGATCCTTATCAAAAATCCCCACAACTCTGACATAAGGGTTTTTTGTTATGTTGTAACGGGCAAGAGCTTTTCCCAGGTGGCCGTAACCGACAATAATGATTTTTGTCTGCTTGTCCAGGCCAATGATGCGTAGCAGTCTTTCCCGGAGATAACTGGTATTATAGCCTGTTCCCCTTGTGCCGAAGGCTCCAAAATAAGCCAAGTCTTTACGAATTTGTTCAGCCGTAAAGCCCGTTTCTTCACTGAGAACGCGTGATGAAATAATATCCACGTCCCGTCTGATCAGGTTGTCCAGAATACGCAAATAGACAGGTAAACGCTTAACAACAGATTTGGGTGTCTTACGTCGTGACATGCAGTTTTCCTCCTTTTCTTTTTCTCTGGAAGTGAACAATAAAACGGCGGAGGGGAATATTAACTATGCAGGATATTATTCAAGAAAAGGCTCGAAATTTCCTTCCTTATGTATGAATTTTAATAAGATTCAAATTGTTCCGGCAGCCGCAGGATTGCTTTCTACCTGCAGTTTTGTTATGCTACTGCTATGAAAAACACAGATTTTATAATGCAAAATCTGAAAACGGAGTTGTTAAATTTTTGCCTGGAGAAAGGTGCTTCCCTGGCGGGCGTGGCGAACCTGGGACAGACGCGGGAGGCAATTGAGGCCTACGCCAGCCCTACATTGCATCATTTCCCTCGCGCCATTGCTTTTGCCGTTCCTTTTCCCCGTTCAGTTATTGCGGAACTGCTGCAGGGTCCGACACGCACTTATCTGCATTACTACCGCAGCGTTAATACTTTGATTGATGAGCTAAGCATCCGCCTGACGGCCAGGCTGGAAGCGGAAGGCTTTGCAGCTTTTCCTATTCCTTCTTCACAGCGCAGCGGCAAAAAGAAGCTGGATAGCATTTTCCCACACCGCATCGCAGCATATCTGGCCGGTCTTGGCTGGATTGGCAAAAGCGGCTGCCTGGTAAATGCCACATACGGCCCGCGCATCCGCTTGGGAACAGTCTTGACAACCGCCCAGCTGCCGGCTGACGCACCGGTGGCAGACGGCTGCGGTAGCTGCAGCGCCTGTGTCGCGGCCTGCCCGGCAAAAGCTATCAGCGGTATACCGTTCAGCCCGGATATCCCTTTTACTAAACGCTTTACACCCGCACGTTGTGACAGCTACCAGAATGATGTGAAAAGGGATTTTGGACAACGTGTCTGCGGCCTGTGCCTGGCTGTTTGCCCTTACGGCCGCCCGGCGTAAAGGCGCTGCACAGCCAATAGCAGTGGAGGGTTGTTTACCTGGTTGATCAGCCTGTATTCCAGCACGGTATACTCCGCTTGCGGCAGGCCGGTTAGAAAGCGACGCACTTCACTGTATTCTTCACGGCCGCCGGGATGACCGGTATAGACAACAAGTGTAATTATGCCGCCGGGTTTAAGCCTGTCCGTAGCAATCTGCAAGGCGGCCACGGAGCTCTTGGCAGTGGTGACCAGACTATGGTCGCCGCCCGGCAGATACCCCAGGTTAAACATAACAGCACTGACCGGAGCGGGAGGCCATTTGGCACGGTCGTCATGGCTGGCATGGAGCAGTGTTACTCTATCCAGCAGGCCATGCTGCCCTAACCTTTCTTTCGTAGCAGCAATGGCCTTCTCCTGAATGTCAAAAGCGTAAACCCGCCCTGCAGCACCGACCAGCTCCGCCAGAAAAACAGTATCATGGCCGTTGCCGCAGGTTGCATCGACAACCGTTGCACCTTTCTCAACCGCCGCAGCCACCAGCTCACGGGCAAACAACAAGGCTTTTTTCACAATCTTCACTCCCCGGAAATATAACTTGCCGGCAGCCTAACCGGTTGGTTTTTTCTTCGCCTGCTCTTTTTCGCTGACATACAGGTGGCCGCTTGTATCGAGACTGGCATAAAGCACATCCTCGATGCAGGCGACGCCTTTTTTCCTTATTTCCTCCTCCAGCCAGGACTTATCCAGCCCCAGGTTTTGCAGATTGCGTAAGTGGATCCGGCCGTCAAAGATCAGGGGTGTGGGTATCACTACTTCTTTGACGGGAAGCCCCAAATCCTCCGGCGTCACGGGTCGCTTGCCGCTTTTCAGCAGCACGCTGAGCTCGCCCGATGTTTCCAGGACGGCATACTGCACGTCGGCAATATTGGCCACATCCTTTTCTCGCAGCTGACCGAGCAGGTCGGAAACATTATAACGCAGCTTGCGCAGTTCCTTTTCCCTGATCTTGCCGTTGGCAATCACGATGGTGGGGGCGCCGTCCACCAGCCCCCGGATGGTGTGACTTTTCAGGCTGAGATAAGATAAAAAGATTTCCAAAAAAACAAGTGTAAATATAGGTATCAGGCCTTCATACAGGGGTATATCAATCTTTTCCATCGACATGGCCGCCAGTTCGGCGATCATGATGGCCACCACCAGGTCAAAGGCCGAAAGCTGCCCCACTTCCCGCTTGCCCATGATACGGACGGCCACCAGTACAGCCAGGTAAAGAAAAACTGTCCGGTAAAATAATTCCCACGCCACAGCAGTCACTCCCGTCTGGTTGTCATGGTAATAGCTTTACCGGGAAAAGCCGCATTATGCCGGAGGGAAATTCTGATCACGCAGTTTCTGCAATACTTCTTGGAATTCCACCGGCGGCTCGCTTGTAAATTCCATGTAGCGCCCCAGTCCCGGGTGAATAAAACCAAGCAGCCGTGCATGCAGCAATTGTCCGCTTACGGGCAGGCGCTGCTTTTTATAGCCATAGACAGTGTCTCCTACCACCGGATGGCCGATGGAAGCAAGGTGAACGCGTATCTGGTGGGTCCTGCCCGTCTCCAGGCGCAAAGCGACATAACTGTAACCGGGATAGATTTCCAGCACCTCAAAATGGGTCACCGCCCGCCGGCCGGTGCCTGCCTGCACTACGGCCATTTTTTTACGTTCCCTCGGATGCCTGGCAATGGGTGCATCTATTGTCCCCCGACGAACGGCAAACTGTCCGTAGACAAGAGCCATATATTCACGGGTGACGCTGTGATCTTTAAACTGTTTGGCCAGAGCCAGGTGCGTCCTGTCGTTTTTCGCCACCACCAGCACCCCGGAAGTATCTTTGTCCAGCCTATGGACGATACCGGGACGTTTTTCCCCGCCAATGCCGGAAAGGTCCCGGCAATGGTATAAGAGTGCATTAACCAGCGTGTTTTCAGCATGTCCGGCAGCCGGGTGGACCACTACTCCTTTCGGCTTGTTAAGTACCAGGAGGTCGCCGTCTTCATAAATTATCTCCAGTTCCATCTCCTGCGGTAAAACTCGTGAATCCTGAGGAGCAGGCACAGAAACGGCAAGCATCTGCCCCTCCCGGACACGGAAATTGGCTTTGCGGCCGGCACCGTCTATGAGGACATGCCCTGCGTCGATTAACTTCTGGACCCGCGTCCTGGTTAATTCGGGAAGCAGCCGGGTGACGGCAATGTCCAGACGCTCCCCTGCAAGCTCCGCCGGGACGATTAAAACATATTCCTTCATCTTCTCCTCCTCATGATGATGCGCGACCGGACCAAAATAGCGGCAAAGGCGACTGCCGCCCCGGCCAGGGCGGCTGTCTGCGCTATGGTAAATATGCGCCAAAAGTCGTCCGTCTCCCGGAAAAACTCAATGACAAAACGACAGCTGCAGTATAAGAAAATAAACTCCAGAAAAAGCCGGCCGGGAAAACCGGACTGCTTGCGCCGCACAAGCAGGAACAGAAAAAGCATGAAGCCTGCTACGGATGCATAAAGCTGAGTGGGGTGACGCGGCAGATTGTCCGCGGCGGCTGCCGGCAGTGCCCAAGGGAGCTCTGCCGGCAGGCCGAAACAGCAGCCGTTAAAAAAACAGCCTACACGTACCAGTGCATACCCGAGGGCCAGGAAAGGCGCGGCCAGGTCAAGTATTTTTCCGGGCTGCAGGCCATGGCACCCTGCATACAGCAGAACGGCGGCCGTACCCGCCGCCAGGGCGCCGAAAAAAGAGAAGCCGCCGTGGCGGAGATCAAACCAGGAAAGCAAGTTGTGGCGGTAGACAGGCAGGGCCGCCAGTACATAAAAAAGGCGAGCAGCGGCAACGGCAACCACCGTTGCCAGCAAGGCAAGGTCCCAGAGTTTTTCCTGTGCCAGGCCGCTTTTCCCTCCTGCGTGGACAAAGCCCAGGGTGCAGAGAGCAAAGGCTGCCCCCAGCATCACCCCGTATACGGAGATACTGAGGCTGCCAAGACGAAATAATTCAGGAAACATCGGCTTTCCTTTCTTTTGGTCCGGCTCCATATTATTCTAGCACAGCCGCGGCATAAGAACAACTAATCAGGCAGCTGAGCTTTATACTCCTTGTTGGCAATCCGTTCCGTATCTTCCACCGCCCCGATGGTTTCATCACTTTCGTCGCTTGTTTCCCGCTCAAAAACATGGGGCAGTTTATTGAACTGGTCCACATCCTGCCAGGCATCCTCCCCGTCATAGCCGGTATAATCCTGATCGTCCAGATAAGTGCGGGCAAAGGGGGGGAAAAGAATTTTTTCCTCAATGGGCCGCTCGAAATCGTGGGATTCATCTTCGACCTCTTGCTTGCAGTCAAGGCAATATTCAGTATACGGGACGGCATCCAGCCGTTCTTCCGGAATCTGCCGGCCGCAGTTTTCACAAATACCGTACGTGCCTTCGGCAATTTTGCACAGTGCTTCTTCCACTCGCTGCAGGAGCAGCAAGTTTTTCTCGTGCAGCGAAAAGTCTTTTGCCCGCTCAAAGTTCTCACTGGCTAGGTCTGCGGGATGGTTGTCCACCATAGACAGCTCCTGCGTGGCATCCCGCAGCCCTGCATGTTTCTGCAGCCCTTCCGTAAATTCAGTTCGAGAAAGCAAATCTTTTTTCAATGTTTCCAGCTGCAAACGGTGACGGGTCAGGCTTGTTTCCAATTGTGTCCCTCCTACATATTCCTTTGGACAATCTGCACCAGTTCTGCAATGTAATCGCCGATAATGGGTAGATTCAGCACCACCAGCCGCCGCAATACGGAAATGACAACGGCGGCTACAATGGTGGCGCCCAGGGCGGCTCCAACGCCGCGGCCTATTCCCCCCAGCAGGTTGAGCCAAAAAAAACGCAGCGGGTTATTCAGCAGCTCCATGTATTCGGCAAGGTTGTATTTGTCTATTTCCGCCAGCAACCTGCCGACTTTCCGGTTCAGCCGGTTCAGGAGAAACTCATCCGGTTTTGACGGCCCGGCCACAGCTTGTCGCCCCCTTTTCTGTTCTCCTTTAGTTTTTATCATTTGCAAAAATCTAAACAAAAAGAAAGACGCCGGCTCAAAAGCACGGCGTCCCGCAAGCGGTTTTTCTATTCTGCAGCGGCTTCCATTTGCCGGACGGTTGCGCTGCAGCGCGGGCAGAGGGTGGGATGGTCCGGATCGCTGCCCCGCTCGGGGTGAATCATCCAGCAACGTTCGCATTTTTCGCCTTGCGCCACACTGACTTTTACCGCCAGGCCCTTTTCTGCCGGAAGATCCGCGGGCGCTTCTCCCGGCGCATGCAGCGTGCAGGCCGAGACGATAAAGAGTTCCGCCAGCCGGTCGGCAAAGGGTGCCAGGGCGGCGGCAGCCTCCGCATCGGGATAAAGATCCAGGGCGGCATTCAGCGACGAACCGATAATTTTGGCTTTCCGTGCTTCCTCCAGGCGGCGGGTAACCACTTCCCGGTAAGCAAGCATGCGCTGCCAGCCGGCGGCCAGCTCCTCGTCCAGGTATTCGGCTTTGACCTTGGGCCAGTCGGCCAACTGCACAGATTCCTCCTCCTTTTGCGGGAGGTAATGCCAAGCTTCTTCTGCAGAAAAAGTCAGTACAGGGGCGATCAGTTTGATCAGCGTCACCAGGATTTCATACATGGCTGTTTGGGCGGAGCGGCGATCGAGGGGAGTTCTAAGAGAAGTATAGAGCCTGTCTTTCAGCACATCCAGGTAGAAATTGGACATATCCAGTACACAGAAATTGTGAATGGCATGGAAAACCACGTGAAAATCAAATTCTTCATATGCCGTGGTAACCTTCTGCACCAGAAGCTGCAGCAGGTGAAGGGCAAAACGGTCCAGTGCATCCAGTTCCGCATACGGCAGGGCGTCACGAGCCGGGTTGAAATCATGGCAGTTCCCCAGCATATAGCGGATGGTATTGCGGATTTTCCGGTAGATTTCAGAGAGCTGCTTTAGGATGTCCCGGGAAATGCGCACGTCGCTCTTGAAATCGGAGGAAGACACCCAGAGGCGCAGGATGTCGGCCCCGTATTCCTTGATAATGTTTTCCGGCGCAATTACGTTGCCCAGGGACTTGGACATTTTCTTCCCTTCCCCGTCCACCACCCAGCCGTGGGTCAGGGTTGCCCTGTACGGCGCCCGTCCCCTGGTGGCCACGGAGGTGAGCAGGGAAGACTGGAACCAGCCGCGATACTGGTCGGAACCTTCCAGGTAAAGATCGGCCGGTGAGCGGAGATCGGGGTGGTTTTCCAGCACGCCCACATGGGTGGAGCCGGAATCAAACCAGACATCCATGATATCCGTCTCTTTCCGGAATCCAGTGTGGCCGCATGCCTGGCAGGTCGTGCCGGCAGGCAAAAGTTCCTCAGCGGTCCGGGCAAACCAGGCATCGGAGCCCTCCTTGGCAAATATGGCAGCCACATGGGCAATGGTTTTTTCTTTGATCAGTTCTTTATTGCACTTGGTGCAGTAGAAAATGGGGATGGGCACGCCCCAGACGCGCTGCCGGGAAATACACCAGTCATGGCGGTCAATGATCATGTTGCGAATCCGCTCCTCGCCCCAGGACGGGATCCAGCGCACTGTTTTTATGGCTTCCAGGACTTCCCGGCGGAAGCCTTCGATGGAAGCAAACCATTGTTCGGTTGCCCGGAACAGGACCGGGTTTTTGCAGCGCCAGCAGTGCGGATAGGGGTGCCTGATAAAACTGAACGACAGCAGGGCGCCCGTTTCCTCCAGCGCTTGCGTGACGGCTTTGTTGCCTTCGTCGTAGTTCAGGCCGGCGAAGCGGCCCGCCTCTTCCGTAAAGCGGCCTTTATTGTCCATGGGAGCAAAAATCTTAAGCCCGTATTTCAGGCCGACTTCATAGTCTTCCAGGCCGTGCCCGGGAGCGGTATGCACGCAGCCTGTGCCGGCATCCAGGGTGACATGCTCGCCCAAGACCACCTGCGATGTCCTGTCGTACAGGGGGTGCCGGCAGACAACGCCTTCCAGGTCCCTGCCCCTGTAAGTTTCTTTTTTGGTATAGCCGGTGATTTTAAATGTTTCCATGACGCTGCCCAGCAGTTCTTCCGCCATAATCAAGTCGCCGTGGTGCGGCGTGGCCACGCGGACATAGGTAAAATCGGGATGCAGGCAAATAGCCAGGTTGGCGGGAATTGTCCAGGGCGTGGTGGTCCAGATCACAAACCAGGTATTGCCCGCATTGGGAATTTTTCCCTTGGCATCCACCACCCGGAAACGGACAAAAATGGAAGGGGACCTGCTTTCCTGGTATTCGATTTCCGCCTCCGCCAAGGCCGTTTCACAGTGGGGGCACCAGTGCACAGGTTTCAGGCCTTTGTAGATATAGCCTTTTTGCGCCATCTGGCCGAATACTTCAATTTGCCTGGCTTCAAATTCAGGTTTCAGGGTGATATAAGGATTGTCCCAGTCCCCGCGCACACCCAGGCGCTTAAACTGCTCCCGCTGGACATCCAGGTAGTGTAGAGCAAAGTCACGGCAGTGCCGGCGAAATTCCAGCGCCGATACTTCCGAGCGCTTTACGGTGCCCGCCTTGAGCACCTGGTGCTCAATGGGCAGGCCGTGCGTATCCCAGCCCGGAACATAAGGCGCATCATACCCCTGCATGGTTTTATATTTTATAATAATGTCTTTCAATACTTTATTCATGGCGGTTCCCATGTGAATACTCCCATTGGCATACGGGGGGCCGTCATGCAGGATATATTTGGGGCGGCCTTGTTTTTTGGCTTTTACCAGCCGGTAAATCCCCATTTCCTCCCATCTCTTAAGTTGTTCCGGTTCCCGTTGCGGCAAGCCTGCACGCATGGGGAAATCTGTCTGCGGTAAATTCAATGTTTTGCTGTAATCTTTCTTTTCCATCATGCTACCTCCGTCTGCTAAAAAAATAACCCGTCCTTCTGAGGACGGGAATTTTCCCGCGGTACCACCCCGCTAGCCGCAATAGGATTGCGGCCGCTTGTTTCGGATAACGGTTTTCACCGGCTGCGGCTACTTTTATGTTCACCTGCAACTCCCGGGTGATTTTCAGCAAAGGCGCGCACCGGTTTCCACCATCCCCGGCTCTCTGCCGCACAGACCGTTTGCTTACTCGTCCCGTTCATTGTCTTTCACTTTATTTTTTGTTGATTCAAGCCTGCTCCGCAGCTTTCCGCTTGGCTGCATGCGGCGCAGGTAGTACTACAAGTATAAACAAATGGCTGCATGCTGTCAAGCAGGGAGCATGCAGCCATTGTTTTTTATCTTTTTAAGCGCCTTTTTCCGCTTCCTTTTCTTCATCAGGGGTTAACCAGTCTTCCATCTCAAGGGCGGCCAGTTGAGCTTCCACCAGAGAGCGGAAACGCATCTTATAAATTTGCGCCTGTTTGTAAAGTTCTTCATGCTCCGTTAAAATACGGCTGGCTTTATAGCGGGCATCCTCGATAATCCTGGCCGCATCTCTTTCCGCTTCCCGGCGAATCAACTCCGCTTCCTTGGTGGCGTTGCGTTTTACTTCTTCCGCCGTTTCCTGCGCCACCACAATGGCATTATGTAAAGTTTACTCCAGCTTATGGTAGTGGTTCAGTTTTTCCTTCAGCTGGGCAATCTGCTCCTTTGCCGCAAGATTTTCTTTAATCAGTTCTTCATAATCTTTGGCAACGCGGTTGAGAAATTCGTCCACCTCTGACGGAGAAAGGCCGCGGATGGAACGACTGAATTCCTTGTTCTGAATGTCAATTGGTGTCAATGGCATTCTCTTTCACCCCCGATATTTTTCCTGCTTTTCCTATATTTCGCTGCAAACACAACAAATCCTGCACGTTAGTAATGCTTTTTTAGTACAAGCCGCAAACGGCCTTTTCTGCTTTCTCCCTGGATTTCCGCCACTTCCACCCTGCCCCTGCCTGCCACGGAAATAACATCGCCTGCTTTGACCGGAACACTGGCATTTTTCGCGGTCTGCCAGTTCAGTTTGACATGCCCGGCTTTAATGGCCGGAGCCAGTTTGCTGCGGGAAATGCCAAAACCGGCACTGGCCACCGCATCCAGGCGCAGGCTGGCTACAGTCGTTTTGATTTCCCGCGTTCGTGCCTCCGGCAAAACCAAGTCCTCCGCAAAAATTTCCGCCGTCCTTAGCCTGTATTTGCCCGCCGCCTGCAGGTTTGCCAGGACAAATTCCTTAATTTCAGGCACCAGAATGATCTGGGCGCTGCCGTCCGCCGCCACTAAAATATCACCGATTTTTTCCCGCCGCAGTCCCAGGCCCAAAAGTGCACCAAGATAATTACGGTGGGACAGAGCGGCCGCGGCGGCCGCCGGCACGGCCTTAATAAAGGCAACAGGAACGTCCGCCGCCGTCTGTTGTTTTTCGGCGGGGAAAACCAGGACACGCGCCCTTTCCGCACCGGCATAGCCGCCCCAGGTTACCTGCTTAAAACCTTTACAAAAGCTGACAACCATGTCGGCCGTACGCTGCTGGCAGGGATCGAGAAAATCCGTTGCCAGCGGTTTGCCTGTTGCTCCCGCCGCCACAATACGGTCCAGAACCTGGGCGGCTGTCAGCCGTTCCAATTCCCCGGCAAAATGCCCCAGAATCTTTTCTTTTTCCATGGCCTGCCTCCAACACTACAGAATAAAGCGCAACAAGACGGAACGTACAAAGCGCAGCAAAATCAGTAAAATCAGGGGTGACAGGTCAAGATAAGCGTAGCCTCCCAGCGGAATGGGCGCCACCACACGGCGCAGCGGGGCCAGAAGCGGCTCCGTCACTGTATAAACAAACTGCCGCAGCTTTAAAAGCAACGGATGGGTACCATGCCCCAGGTGCAGCAGCGGGAAGATGATTCTGGCAATCAACAGCCAGTAATATATCTCAAAAAGCAAGTCAAGCAGATAACGTAAATTGTAACGCAGGACAGGCACCTACTTCCCCCCTACTCATCCAGCGCGGTCGACACACCGCGGTCATGCAATTCTTTGCGGATCTCCGCACTGACTTCCACTTGTGCAGGGGCGAAAAGAAAGATTTGCTGGCTTACTTTTTGCATACTGCCGTCAACCGCATAAGTTGCGCCCGAGATAAAGTCAATAATCCGCCGGGCTTCTTCTTTTGACGTTTCTTCCAGGTTTACCAGCACAGGCTTTTTGTTTTTAATATGCATCACTATGGTCTGAGCTTCCGCAAACTCTTTCGGCTTGGTGAGTACCAGGCGCATATTCCGGCTGCCTGCACTGTGCAGGTTGAGAACCGGCCCTTTGCGCCCAGTTTGCGGCCTGCCGGACGGATAATCCTCTATAATTTCCTCCTCTTCCGTTTCCTCCACAAACCCTAAAAAAGTCAACATTTTATCCCAGAATTTAGGCATCTTTCTTCCCCCTTGTCAGGATCGTTCACCAAAAAGCAGACTGCCCACACGGACAAGATTTGCTCCTTCTTCCACCGCCATCACATAATCGGCCGACATGCCCATGGACAATGTTTTCATCTCTATGCCCGGTATGTCAATACTGCGGAAAAGCTGGTACATGGCACGAAAATACGGCCGTGCTTCTTCCGGGTGACTGACCGCGGGCGGTATGGCCATGAGGCCTTCCACCTGCAAGTGGGATAGCCTTGCCACTTCCCGCAGAAAAGCAGGCACATCCTCAGGCAACACTCCTCCCTTCTGCGGCTCCCGTCCTATATTCACCTGCACCAGAACACGCACGATCTGTCCCAGTTTTTCCGCTCTTGTCTCGAGTGCAGTTGCCAGTTTCCAGCGGTCCAGTGAATGGATTAAAGCAAATCTGCCAATCACGGACTTTACTTTGTTTGTCTGCAACCGCCCGATTAAGTGCCATTCCGCCTGCGGGAAACGCTCTATTTTCGGCAGCGCTTCCTGGACACGGTTTTCACCGAAAAGCGTCAAGCCGCTGGAGACGGCCCGGGCAATGACTTCCGGCGGCACTGTTTTGGTTACAGCCAAAAGCCTTACTGTCTGCCGCTTGCCCCGCGCGGCTGCCGCAGCGATGTTTCTTTGGATACAAGCAATTCGTTCCTCCAGTGTATCCATAGTCTCTGTCCTTTCTTCACCAAAACCGGATTGATGATGACCGGTGTGCCTGTTTTGATGCCGTCGACAATAACCTGTTCCCCTTCCGCCCCCAGTACTTCCACCTCACGGAAGCGAACCAGGGATTCTTCCAGAACATATACACCCGTTTCTTCCCCGTTGAGCACAAGTGCAGCAGCCGGCAAAACTATGCCGGTTACTTGTCCGGTTATAATCTTTGCCGCCACAAAACGGTCGCTAAAACAGCCGGCAACTTCTTCCTGCACCGTAAAAGCAAAAGTAAGCCGGTCCCCGTCAATAAAAGTTTCCGAGAGTACTGCCGGAACAGTTTTTGGTGCCGATTCAAAGTTAAGCTTTACTTTGCCGCCCGTCAGCGTCTCTGCTTCTACCAACGGCAGGCAGGTAACATAATACCAGGTAAAATTGTCCACAATTTTAAAAAACAGCGTGCCGGCAAGAAGCTGCGCTCCTTCCGCATAGATGCTTGTTTGCGGTACATTTTCCTGCAGGGCAGCAACATTTACAGCCGCCAGGCTGTCCGGGCGCAGGGTGCCTTCCAGCCCGTCCAGCCGCCGGCTGAGGATGCCCGGCATAGGGGCGGTTACCGTATGTATTTCTCCCCCCGGCGTCCTGATTTCCGCCACAGGCGCTCCCAACGACAAGCGTTCCCCGTCGGCAGCCAGCCAGTGCAGCCTGCCGCTGGCGGGAGCGGCTGCCACCTGTTCCCGGCGGATCCAGACGCCTTCTGTGGCTATCCCTTTTTCCAGCGCTCCCTCACGGGCAATCACCGTCTCTGCCAGCAGGGAAGCAACAAATTTTTGCCCTGCCAGATACCAGAGGCCGTAAAGAATAACGGCCGCCACCGGAACGGCAAGCAATACCAGGAAGACTTTCTTAGCTTTTACAGCCGACCTGTTTCTTCCTCCCTGGATAACTTTTAATTTTACATGCCTTCTTTTATTATGCATAGCTATGCCTGCCACTTCAGCATAATTATACCGGCCATCCTGCCTGTCCGCCCCCCAGCACCGCGGTAGGAATAAAAAAGGTCCTGCCGGCATTTTGTGCAGTAAGAACTTTTCACCAGGTTGTCACGTCGTATGCCGGCAGCAACAAGCTGGAGGGCATGAAATTCAGGCAAATCTAAATAAAACCCATCACCTGTACGGTGTACCACTTGCGGGCATAGATCTGCAGGAACGGCGTCCGCCACGTCTTCACCCACCTGCAAGCAGCAGGGACCGATGGTAGGCGCCAGCGCCACCAGGATTCGCTCCGGCCGGGAGCCCGCCTCACACATTGCCCCGACCATGGCCGGGCCCATTCCCGCCACTGCACCGCGCCAACCTGCGTGAGCAAGGCCGATGCAGGGAATATGCGGATCATAAAAGAAAAGCAGTGTGCAGTCGGCGGCGTGGGCCATCAACACCACATCCGCAGCGGTAGTAATAAGGCCGTCGGTGTCCGGCAGCGCTGCAGCATATGAGGCATGTCCGCGGCCCGCCTCTTTGCCTGTGACCCGGGCAATGGAGATGCCATGTACCTGCCGGCCGGTCACCACCTTTTCCACCCGGTAGCCCAAGGCTTGAGCAAAACGCCGGCGGTTTTCCAGGACTTTTGCCTCCTCGTCGCCCACATGCAAGCCCATGTTCAGGCTGTCATACGGGGGGCTGCTTACTCCGCCGTGCCGCAGGGAAAAACCGTGCAGCACTTTTGCCTGCTCCAGGTTGGCAAAAACAAGATAGCTGATGCCGTTTGCCGCAATAATCCTTTCCCGCTCACGCATCTGCCCGCCTCAAACCCCGAAAATGTAATTCTGAAAGCACCGCCTCGCCGGCCTTGAGACTTGCCGGCAGGTCAATGATACGCTGGTTCCGCGAGCCGCGGTAAAGCAACGAAATATCGCGCTGCTCCTGGAGATAGGGGCCGTCAACCAGCAGGTCACAGGCTGCAAGCAGCGCCGCCGTCGCCTGGTCCTGCCGCCCCTTCTCCAGCAGCTCTTCAAAAGTATAACCGCTATAGACGACCAGATGGATCTGGTGCGACTTCAACAGCCCGGCCAGGGCCGCCAGGGCCCGCGGCTGCAGGAAGGGCTCGCCACCGGAAAAAGTAACACCACGGACATGCTTGTCACTTAAAATCTCCGCCGCCAGCTCATTAATGTCAACCAACCTGCCGCCTTGCGGGTCGTGGGTCTGCGGATTGTGGCAGCCGGGACAGCTGTGGTGGCAGCCCTGGGTAAACACAACCGTCCGCACCCCCGGGCCGTCTACCACACTTTGTCTGTGCAAGCCGGCAATTCTCAGCTGCATAACCCCACCCCCTTGCTATTTCTGCCCGTATTACTGCCTGAAACCCCGCCTGTACGGCGGCAGGTTTTTACCGGAAGTGTACCTTCCGGTCGTGCAGTTCAGCCAGTTTGGCACTGTTAAAACGTTCTTCTGTGGAAAGGTAGCCTGTAATGCGGCGAATGCGCCTGATATCCGTACCGCCGCAGCCCGGGCAGCAGTCGTCTATGACGCCGCTGTAGCCGCAGCTCCGGCATTCGTCAATGGGATAATTGATGCCGCCGTAGCCGACATCGGCTTCGCTCATATGCCTGACAATATCCTCCACCGCTTCATAGTTTTCTCCCGGCGGGGACTCCAGTTCCACATAGGCAATATGGCCGGCATCACAATACTTATGATACTGTCCTTCTATATCCAGCTTGTCGTAAAGGGACATGACGTAATTCACCGGTAAATGGACGGAATTGGTGTAGTATTCCTTGTCCGTCACTCCCGGGATAACGCCATAGATCTCGCGGTCCAGCTTGATAAAGCGCCCGGACAGACCTTCCGCCGGTGTGGCCAGGAGGGTAAAGTTCAGGTCAAACTCATCCGAGAACTGTGCCATGCGTTTCGACATATGGGAAACAATTTTCAGGCCCAGTTCCTGGGCTTCCTTGTCTTCGCCGTGATGTTTGCCGATCAAGACCATCAGTGTTTCCGCCAGGCCGATGAAACCGATGGACAGGGTGCCGTTTTTAATTACCTCTTTAATGGGGTCGTCCGGCTGCAGGTTCTCCGAACCCATGTACAGCTTCTGCCCCATTAAAAACGGCAGGTCCTTGGCCCGCAGATTGCCGATGATTTCGAACCTGTGCAGCAGCTGCCTGGCGGCCAGGCGCAGCAGGCGGTCCAGCTCCACGAAGAAAAGGTTAATATCGCGCGTCTGCAAAGCCAGCCGTGGCAGGTTGATGGAAACGAAGGCAATATTGCCGCGCCCGGCGGAAACCGCCTCGCCGTGGCGGTTGGCAATCACACGCGTGCGGCAGCCCATATATGCTACCTCATCCCCGTATTTGCTATTAAAAGAACTGTCCATGAAACTAAAGGTGGGATTGAGGCGCTTGGCCGCCACTTTCAGCGCATACTGGAAAATGTCGTAGTTGGGATCACCCGGGTCAAAGTTGACGCCTTTTTTCGTCCGGAAGACCAGGTTGGGGAAAATGGGGCTTTCCCCGCGGCCCAGACCCTTTTCAAAAGCTTTCAGCAAAGCCTTGGACACCGCCCGGCCCATCTCGCTGGTATCTGTCCCGAAGTTCAGCGAAGAAAAAGGCACCTGGGCACCGGCGCGGGAATGCATGGTGTTTAAATTATAAACCAGTCCTTCCATGGCCTGGAAGATTTCTTCCTCATCGGGCTGCCTGGGCATTTCCGCGATGATTTGCGCCATGGCGCGGTCAAAATGCGGAAAACTCTGGCCGCCGAACATATCATTCTGGTTGCTTTGCAGAATGATGGCCGCCTGGGCGGCCGCCGAAGCTATCCGCTTGGGAGGGCGGATGTAACCGTAGCCGGTATTGAATCCCTGGCTTAACAATTTATATAAATCAATCTGCAGGCAGTTGAGCGTCTTGCCGTAATAGTCCAGGTCATGAATATGAATGGCGCCGTTAATATGGGCCTGGGCAAATTCTTCCGGCAGCAGGTTTGTCAGGTAATAGCTTTTGCTAGCCGCGCTGGCAATTTGCAGCATCTTGGCGGACGGCGAATTGGAAACATTGGCATTTTCCCTGCTCGTCTCAATCAATATCTCTTTCACCGTATCCATCAGGTCGCTTTTGCCTTCGCGAATCCTGCTTCTTTTATCCCGGTACAATATGTAGGCTTTTGCCGTACGGGCATGTCCGTTTTCAATCAGAACTTTTTCCACCACGTCCTGGATTTCTTCCACCGTGGGTATGACCCCGTTGTAGCCCTTTTTCGCCAGTTCTTTAATTACCTGGACGGTCAAGCGTTCGGCAATTTTCCTGTTTTCGCCACCCACTGCCTTGGCTGCTTTAAAAATAGCATCGGTGATTTTCTCCGCGTCAAACGGTACTACCCGTCCGTCGCGTTTACGAATTTCTGTAAACATATCCTTCCCTCACTCTCCGTAGCTAGTCGGTATTCCTCTTCCTCTGCGGCATTTCTGCCAGCGCCTTTTTAAAATCGTCTATGTCCTTGAATTTATGGTATACGGAAGCAAAACGGACATATGCCACTTCATCAATATCAAGCAGTTTGGCCAAAACACGCCGACCGATTTCATCGGATGTTACTTCCTGCATATAACTGCTGCGCAATTCCTTTTCCAGCTCGTCCACCAACTCCTCAAAAACAGATAATGGTATTTTTTGCTTGCCCCCTGCATAAATCAGGCCGTTGATTATTTTGTTGCGGTCAAAAAGCTGCCTGCTACCATCACGTTTCACCACAATCAGCGGCAACTCTTCCAGCTTTTCATAAGTAGTAAAACGCCTCTCACACAGAGTACACTCCCGCCTCCGACGAATGGCGGCACCTTCGTCCGTCGAACGGGAGTCAATCACACGGCTTTCCTGACATCCACAGTACGGGCATTTCACCGGCATACCTCCCTGCCAACGACACAACATATAGTGCTGGGATTATTATACAACACCATATATAGTATGGCAAGTGTTTTGCAGAAGAAAAAACGGGCCAAATCCGGTGACACGGCAAGCTGCCTTTACCTGTCATCCTGTCAGCCCTTTTACTTCCACCAAAATAGTGTCTACGCCAATTTTCACAATATTTTCCCATGGTATGACATAATCGCGCCCGCCGCCCAAAAAACTGAACAGTCCTGTGCTGCCCGGGACAATGATGGCGGCCACACGTCCGTTTTCCAGATCAAGGTCCAGGTCGCAGATCACACCGAGGCGCCTGCCATCCACAATATTGATAACTTCCCTGCTGCGGAGGTCGGAAATTTTTATCATTTCACACCTCTTCTTTCTGTTCCTTTCCTACAGTATATGCCGCTTGGCCTGCCCGGAAACACAAAAAAAAAGCCTGCTGCCGCTTGCACTTTGGCCGGGCGCAGCCTAAGAAATAATCACCCCGGGCAAACCGGGGGCTTTTCAGGGGAAGAAATCGGACACGGGGGCTACACGCCGGTAAAAAATCCGGCCGTCCACTTCCCGTACTTCAGAAACACGAATTAGATTGGACTGGTTGAAAGCTTGTATTGTTTCACCTGGAGGAGACAGGAACACGAAAAGCAAGGTGAAGAGCAGCATGATACATGTTGCCGCTTTGCATAACAGCCTCTTGTGCACCTTCTCCACCTCCTTTAGCTAAAGTGAACTGTTTACTGCACATGTTTGCGCAAATGAGAAAGAGCCGCTTTTTCCAGCCTGGAAACTTGAGCCTGGGAGATACCGATTTCATCAGCTACTTCCATCTGCGTTTTCCCCCGGTAAAAGCGCAGGGTAAGAATCAGCTTTTCCCGTTCATTCAGTTTTTGCAGCGCCTCTTTAACTGCCAGAACTTCCAGCCATTTTTCGTTTTCATTTTTTTCGTCCGCAATCTGGTCCATGACAAAAATGGGGTCGCCGCCGTCATGATAAATAGGTTCAAAAAGCGAGACCGGTTCCTGGATGGCATCCAAGGCAAAAACTATATCTTCCCTTTTTAAGTCCAGTTCATTTGCTATTTCGCCAATATTGGGTTCCCGGCCCAGACGGTTGGCCAGGCTGTCCCTCACCTGCAGGACTTTATAAGCAATGTCCCGCAGGGAGCGGGAAACACGGATCGGGTTATTGTCCCGCAGATAACGGCGGATTTCACCGATAATCATGGGGACGGCATAGGTGGAAAATTTAACATTCTGTCCCAGGTCAAAGTTGTCAATGGCTTTAATCAGGCCAATGCAGCCAACCTGGAAAAGGTCATCCACATATTCACCCCGGTTATTGAAACGTTGGATTACACTTAAGACAAGCCGTAGATTTCCATTTACCAGCTTTTCCCTGGCGCTCTCATCTCCGGCCTGCAACTGTTTAAACAGCCGGCGCATTTCTTCATTCTTTAGGACGGGTAGTTTTGCTGTATTCACTCCACAGATTTCAACCTTGTTTAGCAAGCTCCATCTCCTCCCGGCTGAAAATGACAAGGAAAGAAATCCCCTGTTCTACCAGCAGTATGTCCGAAGAAGGTGTTTTTATACAGATAAAGCTTGCATGGACTGACAAATATTGCTTTATTCCATTTTCTTAATTTCTTTCTTCAAGCGTTTTATGATGCGTTTTTCCAGCCGGGAAATGTAAGACTGTGAAATGCCAAGCATTACGGCCACTTCTTTTTGCGTTTTTTCTTCCTGGCCCAAAAGCCCGAAACGAAGTTCCATGATCCTTTTTTCCCGGCAATTCAGCTTCTCAATAGCGGAGTAAAGCAATTTCCGTTCCACTTCCGTTTCCAGGTTTTTCAACACCAGGTCGTTTTCAGTCCCAAGCACATCGGACAGCAAAAGTTCATTGCCGTCCCAGTCTACATTCAGCGGTTCGTCAAAAGAAACCTCCGCTTTAACCTTATTATTCCGCCGTAAAAACATTAAAATTTCATTTTCAATGCATTTTGAGGCATAGGTGGCCAGCTTGATATTTTTATGCGGATCAAAAGTATTAACAGCTTTAATTAAACCGATGGTGCCGATGGAAACAAGATCATCAATATGAATACCCGTGTTTTCAAACTTCCTGGCTATATAAACCACAAGCCTCAGGTTGCGTTCAATTAAAACTATTTTTACTGCGTTGTCACCCTGTTTAAGCTTTTCCAAAAGAAAATTCTCTTCTTCCTGTGAGAGCGGCGGCGGCAGAGTTTCTGAACTGCTCACGTAATAGATTTCCGGCAGGTATTCCAGTCCCAGTCGTTGCAGCAGGCGCACTTGCAGCAGGCGCAACCGCAGTTTCCAAAGCGCCGGTCTCAACAGTCCGCACCCCCTTGCGGCTCAAAAATAAAAGGATGCAATAAAACCTGATAATCATTGTCCAAAGACAATGTTGTTGAGGTCAGGGCAAAAAGCAAATCCTGTCTCTCCTCTCTCTTTTCATTATGCTCCAGGATGACGCGCGCAGGCTTGTATGTCACCAAAATGCCGCCGTTTTCCAGGGAACGAAAGGGAGCAACCCCAAACTGTGTCGCCCTATCAATGTCAAGCCGCTCCAGGGCAAGTACAGGGTCGCCGTCCCCGTTAAATGCGGCATACAATACTTCCGGCAACAGCCGGCGCAGCGCGTGGTAGCTTGCCACACACAGCGGACGTCCTGTCAGGGGATCCCGCAGCTGGTTCCCTGTATCCACTACAGCCTGTACCTGAACACACATGTCGGCATCGCAGACAGTTAACCGGTAGCTGTCGGCCTTTCGCCTGCGCCGGCGCTCACCGAAACGCCAAATCCCGGGCAGGATAATGAAAGCAAGAATGACACCGCCAAGGAGCATCCCCGGCCGCGGCGGCTCCAGATAAAAAACGCCGCCGGAAAGCAAAAACCTGGTATTGCTCAGAAAAGCCAGAGCAAAAACCGCCCCTCCCAAAAAAAACGAAACCAAAAGGAAAGCGCCGCACAGGCGTAGCGCCTCTGCAGCCCGTGCAGGCCGGAAAGTAAGGACAATAATAATGGCAGATGCGGCGATTTTGCCTAACCAAGAGAAAAACAGCCAGGGCAGCGGCAAATAAGCGGCAAGGCTGTAGCATGCCGCCGCCAGCCCGCCCGCCAGAAGCCGCTTTCTTGCCACATCTCTGCCTGTTAGACGCGCTGTCAGATACAGCAAAGATGTGTTCATCACAAAATTTAGGGCAAGGAGATCTTCAACAAACATGGTTCAACACCCCGCCCCGGCAAATGGTTGGACAAAACCGCTACATTATATGTGCCGCTGCCGCTGCCTATGCCACATTATAAACTATCTCCGCAAAGAAATTTGTCACTCCCTCGTGTCGAACAGTAAATAGTTTCGCCGCCTGCCGCTTTGACGTCAAAAAAAACGCCGCGGAATCATCCGCAGCGCTTTTCCCGTCAAGGGCGTTTGCGGCGCAGGAAAGCCGGAATATCAATATCCTCGTTGTTAAAGTTCTTTTGTGCCAGCTCATGCATAATTTGCTTACGCTCCGCGGCACGGTTGTCAAAACCGGTGGCTATGACAGTGACACGGACTTCATCGCCCAGGCTGTCATCAATCACAGCACCAAAAATAATATTGGCGTCGGGATCGGCAGCTTCGGCCACCACATCGGCGGCTTCATTTACTTCAAAGAGTCCCAGACTGGGACCGCCTGTAATATTCAGCAGGACACCGCGGGCACCGTCAATGGAAGTTTCCAAAAGCGGGCTGGAAATGGCCGCCTTGGCCGCTTCCAGGGTGCGGTTGTCACCGGAACCCACACCGATACCCATCAGTGCCGCTCCCGTTTCCTTCATAATTGTTTTCACGTCGGCAAAATCCAGATTGATCAGGCCGGGAACAGCTATCAGGTCGGAAATCCCCTGTACGCCCTGACGCAAGACATCATCGGCGACTCGGAAAGCTTCCAAGATGGGGGTACGCTTGTCAACCACCTGCAGCAGCCTGTCATTGGGGATGACAATCAGCGTGTCCACTTTCTCCTTCAGCAAATTAATACCTTTCTCCGCCGTCTGCTGGCGGCGCCGCCCTTCAAAAGTAAAAGGCTTGGTTACGACTCCCACTGTAAGCGCACCAAGTTCACGGGAGATTTCGGCAATTATCGGGGCCGCACCTGTACCGGTACCACCGCCCATACCGGCCGTGACAAAAACCATGTCCGCCCCTTTCAGGGCTTCCTTGATTTCCTCTCTACTTTCTTCCGCAGCCTGCTGGCCAATTTCCGGGTTCGCACCGGCTCCAAGACCTTTGGTCAGCTTTTCACCAATCTGCAGTTTACGGTCCGAATTGGACAAATAAAGCGCCTGGGCGTCAGTATTTACAGCAATAAATTCAACCCCACGCAGACCGGCTTCAATCATACGGTTTACCGCATTGCTGCCGCCGCCTCCCACACCAATGACTTTTATCTGTGCAAATTGCTCCATCTCCATCTCAAACTCAATCAAAGATAGCCTCCCCTTCCCAATCACGCAGTTTAGTCAAACATTTCTAAAAACCAGTTTTTTACCCGGCTGAAAAAGCCTGGCAGCGCCATTCGTCCTCCTCTATATTCTCGCAAGTTATGTAACTGTGTATGTTGAATATAATGAATAATTCCCACCGCTGTGGAATAAATAGGACTTTTCACCCCCACATATCCAGGTTGAGCAGCCCGTACTGCAGACTGAAATATTTGCTCGGCCAAATCCGGCAGTCCTTCCGTCAGGGAAACGCCGCCGGTCAGGACAACCCCTGCCGGGAGCGGTTCTTTAATTCCCATCTCCGCCAGTGTTTCGGCCGCCATCTGCAAGATTTCCACCAGCCGCGATTCAATAATCATTGCCAGTTCTTTCTTTTGTACTTTCTGTGCTTCTTTTCCGGAAATATGGGGCAGTTCCAGCATGGCTTCCTCCGGAGCCAGGCTCTGCATGGCCACACCGTGGTCAAGCTTCAGGCGCTCGGCGTGTTGCAATGTTGTCCGCAAGCCTACCGCAATGTCGTTTGTTATATGGTCACCTCCCACAGGCAGGACAGCCAGGTTTTTCAGATAACTGTTCTGAAAAACGGCTATTTCCGTGGTCCCACCGCCCAGATCCAAAAGCACTGTTCCCAGTTCTTTTTCATCTCTGGTGAGCGCCACTTCCGCATTCGCCAAAGCAGTAAGGACAGTACCGTCTATTTCCAGGTCCGCCCTTTCCACGCAGCGGTAAAGATTGCGCAAGGAAGTGATCATGCCGGTAATAACCATGGCATCTACTTCCAGCCGTACACCTACCATACCTACCGGGTCTCGAATCCCGTCATAGCCGTCAACAATGAATTCACGCGGTATCACATCGATAATTTCCCGATCCGGTGGCAGGGCAATCACTTTTGCGGCCTGCAGGACACGTTCCACATCTTCTTCCGTAATTTCTTTATCGGCACCGGCCACAGCAACTACGCCGCGGTTGTCGATCAGCCCCACCTGGGAACCGACTATACCTAAAAAAACGGAGGGTATTGTTGTGCCCACCATCCGCTCGGCTTCTTCCACCGCGTTTGCAATTGCTTCCACCGTTTTATCCAAATCGACAATAACCCCTTTTTTCAAACCATGAGAAGGGCTTGTCCCGACACCAATTATGTTGATAGTCCCGTTCAGATCCACTTCCCCGACGATGGCCCGTACATGGGAAGTGCCGACATCCAGGCCGCAAATCAAGTTGCGTTTCATCACACAACACCCTCTCGCCGCATATGTTTGCGTTACTATAGATTTATTCAACAAGAGTGAAGTTTTCCCTTTTTTTAGACTAATTGTTTTTTGTGTTTTTTGTTTCTATGATATGGAAAGCAGGCGCCGTAGGAACGCGTAAATCAAGGTAGCCTTCCCCCTGACGGCCGCCAAGCTGTCCCAGAATCTGCAACAGAACTTGTGCTTTTTCGGCAAAATTTTTATTTCCCAGCCAGACGGAAAGCCCGTCCATTGTCACAATAATCAAATTTTCTTCCTGGGAGGTGTTGATTTCAGAGACAGGCACGCCTGTTTCCGCCAGGGCCGAACATAATTCCCGTACCTGCTCCAGCAGGCGCCCGTCCAAAATATTCTCCCCCATTTTCCCCGTCACAGGTAAAAGCCCTGTCAAAAGGGGGAGGGCATATTGCTGCGGGTCTGCCGTTGAACCTAAAATTTTGCCGTTTTCCCCCACTTCCAAAAAATGCTCCTGGTAAGGGACAAGTACCAGCGTGTCATACTCCGTTACTTCAACCTGCAGCCCGTCAGGCAAAAGACGCCTGATATCCACATGCGCAATGCGGGGAATGGCCAACACCCTTTCTGTCAAAGCGTCCAGATCCAGCTGTAGGATATTGACCCCCCGCTCCACCTGCAGCGCTTCCCGTATTTCCGCTTCCGGGGTACGCTCATTGCCCGTGACTGTAACTTCCTTGAGGTCGAAAAGATCGGAGCGCAAAACGCCCAGGACGGCACAGACAAGCACAAAAATAAGCAGCAAGCGCAAAAAATATTTTTTTACAGCGGCTGTCGCAGCCGGTTTCCGGGCGTGCCGTCTGCTGTATCTTCGTCTTCGTAAGGACTTGTCCATCTCTTACCTCCGCCTTTTCTCTGCCGGACGCCGGCGGCGGGCTGCCGGCAGCAGCCCGCTATCCACGGACACGTTTGATATCGGCTCCCAGCTTTGCCAGGTCTCCTTCCAGATTTTCGTAGCCCCTCATAATATGCTCCAGGCCTTCTACCACAGTTTCTCCCTCGGCAGTCAGTCCGGCTATGACCAAGGCTGCCCCCGCCCGCAAATCCGGAGCAGTAACTATGGCGCCTGTCAGTTTATCCACCCCATGGACGATGGCTCTCCGGTTGTCCGTGGCCACAGTAATTTGTGCGCCCATGCGGTTCAGCTCCCCTACATGTTTAAAGCGGGAGTCAAAAACATTTTCAATAACGATGCTGGTGCCTTTGGCCCTCACCAGCGCGGCCATCATCGGTGCCTGCAAATCGGTTGGAAAGCCGGGATAGGGCAGTGTCCGGACATACTCCACAGCCCGCAGACGGGGAGGTGCTTCCACATGCAGCCTGCCGTTTTCTTCCCGCACCTGCACGCCCGTTTCCCTAAGCTTTGCCGTGACCGCTTCCAGGTGGCCGGGGATAACATTCTCCAGCGTAACCGAACCGCCGGTGGCGGCGGCGGCAATCATCAGCGTGCCGGCCACAATCCGGTCGGGGATCACACTGTATTCAATGCCGTGCAGTTGTGTCACGCCGGTGATGCGAATTTGGTCCGTTCCGGCGCCGCGGATTTTGGCACCCATTTTATTCAGCATATTTTGCAAATCAACTATTTCCGGCTCTTTGGCCGCATTGCTGACTACTGTCATGCCGCGGGCATAAACGGAAGCCATCATAATGTTTTCCGTTGCCCCTACGCTGGGATAGTCCAGATGGATCTCGGCCCCGGTTAGACGGGAACAGGACGCGTAAATAAACCCATGTTGCTCCCGTATTTGGGCACCCAGTTTTCTCAGCCCTTTCAGGTGCAGCTCTATCGGCCGCTGCCCGATGGCGCAACCGCCGGGATGGGAGATGCAGACCTGACCAAAACGCCCTAAAAGTGCTCCCATCAGGAAAATCGTGGAGCGCATTTCCCGCATCAGTTTCTCACTGATGGCAAAACCGCTCAAATTGTGGGTGGAAACAACCATATTATTGCCGCTCCAGGTTATTTCCGCACCCAGGCTGCGGAGGATATCAACCATCTTTACCACATCCCTGATATGCGGGACATTGGTCAGGATAATATCTTCTTTAGTTCTATTCAGAACTGTTGCCGCCAGAATCGGCAAAATGGCGTTTTTTGCTCCTCCAACCCGGACAGTCCCCTGCAGGCGTCTTCCCCCACGGATCACATATCTGTCCATAACTCCACCTTCCCCGTTAGTAGCCGAGCAAACAGATCTCCAGTTCCAGTTCAATGCCGAATTTGCCGGCCACCTCTGCACGTGCCTTGTCGATTAAAGCCATGACGTCGGCGGCAGTTGCCTGCCCGTCATTGACAATAAAATTGGCATGCACGGCGGAGATCACCGCTCCTCCCACCCGGCAGCCTTTGAGGCCCGCAGCTTCAATCAGCCTGCCGGCAACATCGCCCGGCGGGTTTTTAAAAATACTTCCGGCATTGGGTTGATGGGGTTGGTGTTTCCGGCGAAAAAGAAAATCATCCCGGCACTGCCTCTCCAGTTCTTCTCTGTCTCCCGCTGACAACTGCAGTGTAACGGCACAAACAACATGAGCAGGCGAAATATTGCTTTTACGGTATGCCAGCCCCAAAGTCTCCGGCAGGCAAGTATGTAATTCCCCGCTTTCATCCATTATTTGTGCATCAGCCACGACATCACCAAAGGCCACACCATGGGCCCCTGCATTTGTTGCCAGAGCGCCGCCCACGGTTCCGGGAATCCCGGCGGCAAAAGCAAGACCGGCATAGCCGCGGCGGCCGGTTTCCCTGGCCAGATGGGCCAATGATACAGCCGCCCCGGCACGGACAATCAGACCGTCAAATTCATAGCGGCGAAAATCTCCGGCAAGCCGTATGACAGCCCCGCGGAAACCGGCATCATGCACCAGCAGATTGGTACCGTTCCCCAGTAGAAACCACTCCACACCGGCTTGGCGCAGGCATGCCAAGGTAAAAGCCAGCTCCTCTATTGTTGCCGGCTCTACGAAAAGATCGGCCGGCCCGCCAATTTTAAAAGATGTATGGCGGCAGAGCGGCTCTTTTGTTCTGACAGCTCCGGTTATACTGGCAGCAAGCTTCCGGGCGATCTGGTCCATGTGCACCTCCGCGTTCAACCCTTAGCCGTAATTTATAGTATGGCAAAAGGGCCGATTGTGTGTTTCCGCAGGGACGTTCCGAAAAAGATTTCTTTGGATACAGGTCTAACGACGGCAGAGAGAGCGGATGACAGCGGCCATGCGTGCGGCTGCATCCGGTACACCCAAAGCTTTGCCGGCTTTTGCCATGGCGGCAAGTCGTTTCCTGTCGGACAATAATTCGACAAGTAGAGTAGCCAAACCTGCCGCCGACAACTCCTCCTCCTTTATCAGCACGGCCGCCCTTTTTGCGGCCAAAAGCTTAGCATTATGCTCCTGGTGGTTGTTGGTTACATTGGGGGATGGAATCAGGATTGACGGCACTCCCAGCGCCGTCAGTTCCGCCAGGGTCGTGGCGCCCGCCCGGCTTACCATCAGGCTGGTACGGGACAAAAGCATGGGCAGCTGCGCATGATAGGGCAGTATATGGAGGCTTGTACGATAACGCTTTTGCAAGCGGGACAGTTTTGCCGACAGTTCGGCAAAGTAGCGCCTGCCTGTAATATAGACGACCTGCACGTGACAGGAGGCAAGCACCGCCTCCAGGGCGGCGGAAAAAGTTTCATTTATTTTGGCCGCCCCCTGGCTGCCGCTCACACAGAGCAGGACAGGTCGCCTGCCGTCCAGCGGCGGTTCGGCGGGCAGCGACGCCTCAGCCGCCCTGTATGCTTCCGTAGCCCGGGGATTGCCGGTAAGCACAGTTTTTCGCACGTTGGGAAAATATTTTTCACTGACAGGGAAAGATAAGCAGACACGGTCGGCCAGGCGTGATAACCAGACGTTGGTCAGTCCGGGAACGGCATTCTGTTCATGGAGCACGGTGGGGATGCCCGCAAGCCATGCTGCAAGCACCACCGGCCCGGCCACATAGCCGCCCGTTCCCACCACCACGTCCGGTTTAAAACATCCAAGTAAACGGCGTGACCGCAAGACCGCAGCCCCGGCCAGAAAAACAGCTCGTCCCAGCTGCAGTGAAAAACGCCGCGAGAAACCCTCGACAGGAATAAGTTCCAGAGGAAATCCCTCCGCCGGCACGATTTGCGCTTCCATGCCCCGTGCCGTTCCCACAAAGAGCACGTCGGCGCCTTCCTTTTCCCGCAGGTACCGGGCAAGGGCCAGGGCAGGGTAAATATGTCCCCCCGTCCCGCCCCCGGCAAACAATACTTTCACAGACATCTCCTCATTTCGTATGCTTGGAAATATTTAAGAGAACCCCGATACTGCACAATGTAAAAAGCAGCGAAGAACCACCGGCACTAATCAGCGGCAAATTGATCCCCGTTACCGGGATGGAACCGGTAACCACCCCGATATTCATCAATGTCTGCAGGCCGATCATGGTGACAATGCCGGCCGCCAGCAGACTGCCGTAAGCATCGGGTGCAGACAGGGCTACTTTAAAACCGCGCCAGAAAAGGAGAAAATACAGCAGTAAAACGGTGCTGGCGCCAATAAACCCCAGTTCTTCGCAAATTACGGAAAAGATAAAATCACTATGCGGTTCGGGCAGGTAGTACATTTTTTGCCGTCCATGCCCCAGCCCTGCGCCAAAAAGGCCTCCCGGACCAATGGCATACAGCGATTGGATGATCTGATAACCGGTATCCAGTGGGTCGGCCCAGGGATCAAGAAAGGAAAGCCAGCGCTCCAAGCGGTAGGGCTCACTGCGCACCATGTGAACAAGCAAAGGTACGGCGGCGAGCGCCACCAGAAAGATATGCTGCACGCGCATGCCGGCGGTAAAAAGAATAATCATGACAGTACCTGCAATGGAAAGAGCCGTCCCCAGGTCCGGCTGTTTGATAATCAAAGCAAAAATAATGCCCATGACCGCCATGACCGGCAGCGGTCCGCTGATAAACTTCTGCACCTCCACATCCCTGCGGGATAAATATGCCGCTGCAAACATGACCAACGCAACTTTGGCCAAATCCGACGGCTGGGCGGTGAAACCGCCGATGCCAATCCAGCGTCTGGCCCCGTAAATCTCCACCCCGACGCCGGGGATAAAAGTGGCCACAAGCAGGACAATGCTCGCCAGCACTGCCAGATTGGTCCAGCGTTTCAGCTTCCAGTAGTCATAATTGCTGAAAAAAATCATCCCAACCAGGCCTAAAGCCGCCCACATTACCTGCCGGCGCAAGTGATAATACGGATCATTCCGTTCACGCAACATATAATAACTGGCGCTGAAAACCATGACAATGCCGATTGCCAGCAGCGTCATGGCCGTGAACAGCAGGATAAAATCAGCTTCATTTTTATGGAGATTCCGGTTCCGCCTACCGGCCATTTATTTGTCCCTCCAAAGACCGGACTGCTTTTTTAAATACTTCTCCCCGCTCCTCAAAATCCCGGAACATATCCCAGGAGGCACAGGCGGGTGATAAAAGCACCACGTCTCCCGGCCGGGCCATATTTGCCGCCATTGCCACCGCTTCTTCCAACGTTTTGGCAAAAGTATAGGCGTCAAAACCTGCACCGGCCAGCGCCCTGCCCAGGCGTTCCGCCACCTGCCCGATGAGAACGGCGTGGCCTACTTTTCCCTGCATGGCTTTTACCAGCGGGGTAAAATCGGCCCCTTTTTCATAGCCTCCCGCGATGAGAATAACCTTTTTTTGAATTGCCTCCAGCGCTTTAATAGTAGCATCCGGATTTGTTCCTTTGGAATCATTGATATAGTCCACACCTTTTATTGTCCGCACAAACTCCAGACGGTGCGGCACCCCGGGGAAAGACCTTAGGACGCCGGCAATTACCTCCGCCTCAACTCCGCCCAGCCAGGCCAAAAGTGCTGCAGCCAGAGCGTTTTCCAGGTTATGTGCACCGGGAATGGCAACATTCTGTGCCCGGCAAATTTCTTCCTCCCGCTCTCCGTCCCGCAGGACAATGAAACCGCCGCGGAGAAAAGCACCGCGTTCCACTTCCTCCTTGCGGCTGAAAAAGTAGATGCGGCTTGCCGACCGACCTGCCAGTTTCTTTGTTTGGGGGTCGTCCGCATTGAGAACAACGGCATTATCCTCGCGCTGGTTGGCAAAGATCCTGGCGTTAGCTGCGGCATAAGCGGCAAAGGAGCCGTGGCGGTCCAGGTGATCAGGCGTCAGATTTAAAATGGCGCAGAGATGAGGGCGGAAAGTCAGCGTCCCTTCCAGCTGAAAACTGGACAGTTCGGCCACAATCACGTCATCTTCTCCCGCTTCCTGAACTACGGCTGTCAGGGGAAAGCCGATGTTGCCGGCGGTAAAGGTCTTTCTCCCCGCCGCCTTGTATATTTCCCCTGTCAGGGCGGTGGTAGTAGTCTTCCCGTTGGTACCTGTCACTGCCACCAGCATAGCCTTCATTTTCCAGAAGGCATACTCCACTTCCGTAATCACCGGTACCCCCAGGCGGGCTGCCTCTTTAAGGGGAGGCAGGCCCGGCGGCACACCCGGATTTTTGATCACCAGGGCGGTCTTGCCGTCCACCAGCCCGGACGGATGGCCGCCGCCCACAAACTGCACTTCGGGATGCTGCGCAAGAAAGACACATTCCTCCGGCAGCAGGGCCGCCTCTCCCCGCTTGTCATTGACAGTCACATGCGCCCGGTCCGCAAGGAGCAGCCTGATACTGGCCAAGCCGCTGCGGGCAAGCCCGATGACAACCACTTTTTGTCCCGCAAGTTTTACCACATGCTTCCTTCCTTCCGCTTTGCTTATAAGGCGCCCACCTGCAGCAGGCCGATGACGGCCAGGATGAAACCTGCGGCCCAGAATCCTGTCACCACGCGCCATTCACTGTGGCCGCCCAGTTCATAGTGGTGATGCAGCGGGCTCATGCGAAAAACCCGCCTGCCTGTGCTTTGAAAAACAATGACTTGAATTATCACGGAGAAAGCTTCTATCACAAAAACGCCGCCGATAATCAGCAAATATAATTCCGTTTTTGTCAGCACTGCCAAGGCCGCCAGGGCACCGCCCAGAGACAGTGACCCCACATCCCCCATAAAAACACGGGCAGGGTGAAGATTATAGATCAGAAAGGCAAAGACTGCGCCGATCATGGCCGCGCAATAATGGGAAAGAGAGGATGCTTCCTGCCGCACGGCAATCAGCAGGTAAGCAAGCAGGGCCAGAATAGCTGTCCCGCCGGCCAGTCCGTCCACGCCGTCAGTCAGATTTACCGCATTGGTAAAACCAAAGACGAAAAAAAGCAGGAAAAAGGGATACAGCACCCCCAAATCAAGCATCCAGTCGGTAAACGGCACCTGCAGGACGGTATCGGCCGGCCCGGCATACCGCCATGCGACATAAAAAACCAGTACGGTTAGAAACTGCCCGAACAGCTTGCTGCGCGCTTTCAGCCCCAGCGACTGCTTTTTTACCACCTTTAAATAATCGTCAACAAAACCGATAAGACCGTTGCCCAGCATCAGAAAAAGTACAAGCAAAAGAGGCAGGTTCCGCGGGGCAAAAAGCAGAATAGCAGGCAGTGCAGCCGCCAGGAAAATAACGCCTCCCATGGTGGGAGTCCCGGCTTTCTTATAATGCCGACGCGGACCTTCTTCCCGGATCTGCTGGCCGAAAGACAGCCTGCGCAACAGCTTGATAAAGACGGGAGCCAGTACCAGTCCGATGAGAAAAGCAATAAGTGCAGTTTGTATCAATGCCAGATTCATTTTTCTTCCCCCTGAAAAAGCTGCAGCACTTTCTCCATGCGCATCCCCCGCGAGCCTTTCAGCAGGACATAATCGCCCTGCTGCGCCAGTTTTTGCAGCAAAAGGGCTGTTTCGGCATGGGAAGCGGGGTGGTAAATATTCTCCTCCGCCATGCCGGCCTCCTTTGCCCCCCGGGCAATCCAGGCGGCTCGCTCGCCTAAAACCAGCAGCGCTTTTAAGTTGCTTTGCGCCGCCAGTCTTCCCACCTGCCGGTGTCCCTCTTCCTCCATGTCTCCCAGCTCCAGCATGTCACCCAATACGGCAATTCTGCCTGCACCGCCGGAAAGTTCCTGCAAAAGGTCCAGCGCAGCGGCCATGGAAGTGGGACTCGCATTGTAGGCGTCATTAATCACCCGGACGCCTCCTGGCAGAGTTACTATTTCCTGCCGCATGGCTGTCGGCTGCAACTTGGCAAGGCCGTCCCTGATCTCATCATCGGTCAGGTGCAGCAGCCTGCCCACGGCGACTGCCGCCAGGAGATTGTACACATTATGCCTGCCCGGCAGCGGCAACTCCAGCCGCAGGAGCGGGTAGCCGGCCTGCTCAATCAGAACTTTTTTCCGCCCGTCCGTCCCTTCCAACCCGCGGCAGCGGACAGTGGCGGTTTCGGCAAAGCCAAAAGTGATTACCGGGCACGGCAAATTTTTAGTATGGGGCAAAAGCAGCGGCTCATCCCCGTTGACAACGGCGGCCCCTTCCGGCGGCAAAGCCAAAAGCAGTTCGCTTTTGGCCCGGGCAATTCCTTCCCTGGTGCCGAGTATCTCCAGATGGGACTCGCCGATATTGGTAATTACACCCACTGTAGGCTTTGCCAGGGCAGCCAGTCGGGCGATTTCCCCGAAACCGCTCATACCCATTTCCAGCACCGCAGCCTCCGTTTCCGCCTCCAGGCGGGTCAGCATCAGCGGCAGTCCGATTTCATTATTTAGGTTGCCTTCCGTCTTCAGCGTGCGCAGCCTGGCGGACAAAACGGCGGCAATCATGTCCTTGGTGGTGGTTTTGCCCACCGAACCCGTCACCCCTATTACCGGCAGGGCAAAATGCCGGCGGTAGGCTGCCGCCGCCTGCTGCAGGGCCGTCAGCGTGTTGTCAACGGCAATGACAAACATTCCATGCGGCAGCGACGACAAAGTGTAGTTACGGCTGACAAAACAGCCGATAGCACCGTTTTGTGCCGCGTCCTGCACATAATGGTGCCCGTCGGTATGTTCGCCTTTAAGGGGAACAAAGAAATCGCCGTCGGCAGCTAGCCGTGAATCAATGACAAACCGGCGGATATTACGTTCACTGCCTGCCTGCAGTATGCTGCCGTTAACGGCCGCCGCCACCGCCCTGCAATTCATCTCCATGTCGTGTCCGACTCCTCTGTAACCATTCCCGTACGACCTGCCGGTCGTCAAAGGGAATACTGTAATCACGAAAGACCTGGGATGTTTCATGCCCTTTCCCGGCAATAACCACCACATCGCCGGGACGAGCCATCTCCAGTGCATGTTCAATGGCTTTTCTGCGGTCGGTCAGGACCACATACTCACGCTTTGCTTTTTCCTTCTCTAGCCCCGGCAGAATTTCCGCAATAATCTGCCATTCATCCTCCCCGCGCGGGTTGTCGGAGGTAACTATGCAAAAGTCACTGTACATACCGGCCACTTTTCCCATTAAAGGCCTTTTACTGCGGTCCCGCTCCCCGCCGCAGCCGAAAACGGTCAGCACCCGGGCGCGGGCAAATTCCCGCACCGCCCGCAAAATATTCTCCAGGCCGTCAGGCGTATGGGCATAATCCACAATGACGGTAAAATCCTGTCCTGCATCAATCAGTTCGAAGCGCCCCGGCACCCCCGAGACCTCTTCCAGCACCGCTTTGATATGCCCCAGTCCCAGCCCTTCCAAGAGACCTACGGCAATGGCCGCCAGGGCATTGTAGACGGAAAAAAGGCCGGTCATTTTCAACTGCAGGGACAGGCCTCCCTGCCGGGTATCCAGGCGAAAACGGACTCCCTCCCTGGTTACACGGATATCCGATGCTCTAATGTGGCAGTGCTTGGAAAGACCGTAAAGCAATATTTCTGCCGGCGTCTGGGCGGCAAGCTGACACCAGTTGGGGTCGTCGCCATTCAGCACCGCCCTCTTCATCCTGCCCCGCTTGGCCGGCATGGATCCAAGCCAGGCAAAAAGCCTGCTTTTGCTTGCCAGGTAATGCTCAAATGTCCGGTGAAAGTCAAGATGATCCTCCGTAATATTGGTTAGCACAACTGTATCAAAATCGCAGCCAATGGTGCGGTACCAGGACAGTGCATGGGAAGATACTTCCATAGTTGCATGGGTAACACCTGCTATTTTCATTTCATGCAGGTAACACTGCAGGTCGGAGGCTTCGGGCGTAGTGGCAAGGGACGGAAACTCCTCGCCACGGATGCGGTAGTTGACCGTGCCGATTAAGCCGGTGGCTGCACCGGCACTCTGTAGTAAGGCATCAATTAAATAGGTGGTGGTTGTTTTGCCGTTGGTTCCCGTCACTCCGGTTAGAACCAGATCACGGGAAGGAAAGTCATAATAACAGGCAGCCAACAGCGCCAGGGCCAGGCGTGTATCAGGCACGCGCACTACTGTGGCATCGCCGGCATCCACACCTTCCAGGTCGGTAACAACGGCGGCGGCTCCCGCCGCCACTGCTTCCGCCACATAACGCTTACCGTGAGAACGTGTGCCGGGCAGGCAGACAAACATATACCCGGGCCGCACGCGGGACGAGTGGTAGCAAATCCCGCTGACAGGCCGCTCCCGGGGGCCCAGGATCTCCGCATGCAGCAGGCAACCGACGAGCTGGGCAAGCGTTTTCATCCTGCTATTATACCCCCCATAGCAATTTGTCACACATGTTTTGCCCATAGACAAAAAGGGGGTGAAGTTTACTTCACCCTCTACCGTTCTACCTCGCCGGGAGCGGCAAACTCCACGTAAACTATACTATTTTTTGCAACCTTGGTCCCGGGCTCGGGATTTTGGCTGACAGCTACACCGGAGCCACTGCCGTTCATGCGCAGGCCGAGCCAGCCAAGGACTTCGCTGGCTTCGCGCATGGTTTTCCCGCTTAAATCGGGGACGATTACACCGTCATCCGTTTCCATCCCGCCCAGGTAAACAAGCACGGTTGTTTGCAACGGCACCTTGGCGCCCGCCTTCGGCGTTTGGTTGAGGACGGTGCCGCCCTCACCCACGTAACGCACCAAAAGCCCCGCCGTATCCAGCAGGTTGCTGGTCTCCTCATCCAGTGTGCGCCCCGTCAAGTCGGGCACTTCCACCAGCTCGGGAACTGTTTCCGTGGGCGTGGTGGAAGGCGGGATACTCATATACTTCAGCATGCTTTCCATCATCCGCCTGAACATGGGAGCGGAAACCTGCGAACCCCACTGGGGACCGGTCTGAGGCGCGTCTACTGCTATATAAAGTACAATCCTCGGGTCTTCCACCGGGGCAAAACCTATAAAAGATAGAATATTCTCCCCGTCAAGATAACGGCCGCCGGCAACCTTCTGCGCCGTTCCCGTTTTGCCGCCGATGCGGTAGCCTTCCAGGTAAGCGTTTTTGCCGCTGCCTTCCCGGACGACAAGTTCCATAATGCGCTTGATTTCCTCGCACGTGGCTTCCGAAATCACCCGCCGGACCACCTGCGGCTCATTTTTCGTTACCTTGCCTTCGCTGTCTCGCAGCTCTTTGACCACATACGGCTTCATCAGGTAGCCGCCGTTAACCATGGCACAGACAGCCGCCGCCTGCTGGATGGGAGTAACTGAAACCCCCTGGCCGAAGGCGGTAGTAGCGGCTTCCACCGGTCCGTACTGCTCCGGTGAAAACAAAATCCCGGTCCCTTCGCCAATCACATCGATCCCTGTTTTCTGACCGAAACCGAAAGCCTTTACATACTCCATCAGCTTGTCGGCACCGATCCTGTTTCCCAGCTCAATAAAACCGGGGTTGCAGGAGCCGAGCACCACTTTGGTAAAATCCAGTGCACCGTGGCCGCCGCGCCCGCGCGTCCAGCAGCCGATGGTTGTGCCGGCCACAACGGCATAACCTCTGCAGAAAAAACCTTCACTGGCATGGAAATGGCCTTCCTCGAGGGCGGCCGCCAGTGTAACCAGTTTAAAGGTTGAACCCGGCTCAAAGGTATTGGAAATAGGTGTCAGCTTCCAGTTTTCCTGCGGGTAGTCCGCGTAACTATTGGGGTCAAAGTCCGGCTTGCCGGCTATTCCCAGTATTTCGCCAGTTTTGGGATCCATGGCAATGGCAACAATACCTTTGGGCTGTGACTCCTCCATGACACGGTCCATTTCCCGTTCAATAATATATTGAATGTTCTGGTCAATGGTGAGTACCATATCCATCCCGTCTACAGCCGGGATAAACTGTTGCACACCCTGGGGCATCCTGCGCCCTCTTCCGTCCGTTTCCAGCTCAATACGCCCGTCCTGACCCTTCAACTCTTTTTCATACTGGTTTTCCAGGCCAGCCAGGCCTTCATCAATTCCCACAAACCCGAGCAGCTGTGACGCCAGTTTGCCGTTGGGATAGTAGCGCTTCGGTTCGGGGGTAAAATAAAGCCCCGTAATTTCCAACTTGCGAATTTCCTGGGCAACATCCGCATCCACTTTCCGTTTCAAATAAACGGAATCCTGCGGCTTTTGCAGCAATTCCAAAAGCCGCTCTTCTTCCACTTCCAGAATGGGAGCAAGTAGGCGCGCAGCTTCCCCCTTGTTTTCTACCTGTCTGGGGCGGGCCAGAATGGACAGCGCACTGGCACTGCCGGCAAGCAGCTTCCCGTTGCGGTCCAGAATGTCACCGCGCTGGGCACGGACAACATTGCTGCGCGTCCATTGTTCCCATGCCAGGCTCTGCAGTTCCGCAGCCCGCACTATCTGCAGGTAGCCCAGACGGACAATTAGGGCGGTTACAGCCAGTGCCATACAAAAGAAAAGGAAGATTAGTCTTTTTTTCACAGTGATATTGGATACCGTTCGCCTGCTCAAAGCTAACCCTCCCGGAACTGCAACCGTATACAATTATCCAACTTTTGGAATTAAATCATTCGGGGTGAAAAAGTATATCTTTCATTGCTCCGGCCTGGCCTCGGCCTTTAAAATAATCATCTGCTCTCGCCCCGGGTACTGCATACCCATTTCAAAAGCCATTGCCTCCACCCGCTCCGGAGCGCGCAGGGATGCTATTTCCAATTCTAAATGTTTGTTTTCTTCCTGTAAAGCAGCAAGTTCCGCCGCAGCCAACTCAATTTGCCTGGAAAGATCCACGACGGTAAGATAATGAGAGAGCAGGGCAACAGACGCCAGCGCACAGGCTAGAACAAAAGACAGCATTTTCAACTTCCAGGCAACAGTCAACCTGGGCCGGGGGCGCACCACCTCCCGGGGACGCGTCAATTCTTCCTGTCGCCGGCCGGGAACGATTCTTTTTGCTACTATCAACTCTATTCACCCTTTCTCCCGTTTAGAACTTTACTGCTGCACGCAATTTGGCACTGCGGGCACGCGGGTTTTCCGCCAATTCCGCCGCTTCCGCTCTGACGGGCTTGCCTGTCAGCATTTTTATTTGCGGCTTTTTCCCGCAAGCACACTGGGGCAGTCCCGGTGGACAGACACAGCCCGCAGCAGCATTGGCCAGTACTTTTTTCACAATCCTGTCTTCCAGGGAATGGAAAGTAATCACCGCCAGGCGTCCGCCCGGGCGCAGGCTGTCAAGCGCCGCATGCACGGCTTGCTCCAAAGCACCCAGTTCATCGTTAACTGCGATGCGCAGCGCCTGAAAGGTGCGACGCGCCGGGTGTGGGCCGCGCCGCCTGGCCCTGGTGGGAATAGCCGCCTTAATTATTTCAACCAGCTGACCGGTGGTTTCAATGGGACCTTCGCTTTCCCGCCTAGCCACGATAAAACGGGCAATACGCTGCGCCCACAGTTCATCCCCGAAATCGCGCAGAATACGCGCCAGTTCAGCCTCAGGCAGATTGTTTACCAGGTCCCGGGCCGTAACTTTGCTTTTTTTGTCCATCCGCATATCCAAGCGGGCATCCGCATGGTAGGAAAACCCGCGTTCTTTCTCGTCCAGCTGATAGCTGGAGACCCCCACATCCAGCAAAATTCCATCTACAAGCGGCACTTCAAGTTCTGCAAGAATGGCCTTCAATTCAGCAAAATTGCGTTTTACGAAAACAATTCTCTCCAGCCAGGGTTTCAGGTTTTCCCTGGCAGCCTGCAAAGCCGCTTCGTCCCTGTCAATGGCAATTAACCGGCCGGTAGGCATGATCCTTGCCGCTATTTCACGGCTGTGCCCGCCGCCGCCTACTGTACAGTCCACAAAAATCTCACCCGGCTGCGGATTCAGCAAAGCAATTGTTTCCCGCAGCAGGACAGGTTTATGGGCAAACCGCATGCCGGACACATCCTCACTGCCTTTTCTGTACGCTATTTTCCCCCTTACGTTAAAGCTCTATATCCATAATTTTTTCAGCAATACTTTCAAAGGATAAGCCGGTGGTTTCACTATATTGATTCCATACTTCCTGGCTCCAGATCTCCACCCGGCTGGACACGCCGATAACAACCACATCTTTCTGCAGTTTGGCATGTTCTCGCAGGTTATTGGGTATCACGACACGCCCCTGTTTATCCAACTCACATTCGGTGGCTCCGGAAAAGAAAAAGCGCATAAAAGCACGGGCATCGGAACGGGTAAAGGGGAGTGTCTTCAGTTTTTGCTCCAGTTGGGTCCACTCGGAAAGCGGATACACAAAAAGGCAGTTATCCAGGCCACGGGTCATGACAAACCGCTCGCCCAGCTCATCACGGAATTTTGCCGGCATAATAATCCGACCTTTTGCATCCAGCACATGCTGGTATTCACCCATGAACATGGCATCCTGCCCCTTCCGGGTACTTTCCTCCACTTTCCTCCACTTTAATCCACTTTGACTACAATTCAACGATAATTTGTGAAATCCTTCCTCACGGAAAAAATTTTTTAATGTTTTTTAATAAAAGTTAATAAACTGCGTTTAAAAGCAAAAAAAAAGCCCCTGCATGGGACTTTTAAACCTTCACCAGTTTTGCCTGATCTTTTTTTAAAAGTTGCGATGTAATAACATACTCGCCGCACTTGGGGCACAAATTACAGCCTTCCGACCCCGCTGCAGACCACTCGGTCAATCCCTGTAATCCGCACCCCAGACACAAAAACTCTACCTTCCCGTCACTATTTTCCATCTGCCGCCTCCTTGCACTGACTGTCTTCTGTCCTCAACGGCGGAAACGACCACGGGTAAAAAAGGTACTACCATAATATGCAGCAGTTCCCGGTAGAAGACTGGAAAAATCAACATTCACGCGGCTTGCAGATCAGCTCCTTGATCCGCCCGTCAAAGAAATCCCTGGCATGGGCAGGACGGATAACAAGAGCCGTATCTGCGCCACTCCCCGTGCCGCCAATGGCAATCACATCCTCGCCGAACGGAATCATACCTGCATCCAGTGCCATCACGGCAATTTCAACACAAACCTTGACACCCTGCCCCAGCATCCGCAGCGTTGCCGCCACAATTCCGCCCGGGTAGGTTCCGCCGAATTTATTTTCCACACCCCTGTCAATACCGCCTAAAAGATGAGTTGTGGTGAGGACGGAAACACCCGCCGCCACAAGTTCCTGCCGCACTTCCGGTTCCATCTCCTGCACACCGGGACGGAGAAACCCAGTATGATGCGTTACACATACCACATTGGCGTTGTCTGTGAGGGAGCGCAGCATTTTGGCCGTTCGGCCGGAGGTAGAAGCCACCACAAAATGCCTGACCCCCAGTTCCTGTGCCCGCGCCGCTGCCAGCCGTAAAGTTTCTTCCGTATTGTGCGGTCCTTTCCGAGCAAATAACATAAGAGCCCTCCTGCTCACAGAAAAATTTCCTGCTTTTTTTATTATTCGCTCCCCGGTTCCCGGTTCCTGCCCTGCCTGTTCCTTAAAATGAGATGACTTGCTTACAGCCATTTTGCCAGCAGGCTGCGCAGCTGCTCCGCGGAAGTAAACGGCCCCACCCCGACAAAGCGAATAATTCCCCGCCGGTCCAAAATCAGTGTTTTCGGGATATACTGCACTTCATAGCGTATGCTGACTTCGTATTCAGTATCCGTAACTAGCGGGAAAGTAAGGCCATATTCCTGCGCAAAGGCGGCCGCGATTAGGGGGCTGTCCAGGTTGACAGCCACAATGGTAAAACCTTTGTCGCGCAGTTCTGCATAAACCTCCTGCAGGTAAGGCATTTCCGCACGACACGGTCCGCAGCCGGCAGACCAGAAATTAAGCATGACCACCTGCCCCCGCAGGTCGGAAAGTCTGATCTTGCTGCCGTCAATAGCTTGCAGGGTAAAGTCGGGCGCCCTTTTGCCCTCCGTCAGCCCTTCCGGCGGGCGCAAATATCCCAGGACTGGAATGGCGGCTGCCAGAACCAAAGTCACAATGATGAGCGGAAGAAATTTTCTCATAGTGCCTCCTGTATTAAGAAAAAATCAGCGTCATCCTGTTGAGCCAGCCGGAAAAGACGGCTATGCCAAAAAGCACAAGCAGAATACCAAATCCCCTCTGCAGGGCGGGAAGATAGCACACATAACGGTCCACAAAACGGGTTAGCTGTTCCACAAGCAAAGCGGCCAGCAGGAAGGGGACGGCCATGCCCAGTGAAAAGGCAGCCAGCAGTATAACCCCTCCGCCGCTTACTGCAGTATAAGCAAGAATCGCCCCGAGGACCGGCCCAATACAAGGCGTCCAGCCGGCGGCAAAAGCTACGCCCAGCACAAGCGATGTCCCGGGTCCTGCCGCCTGCGGCCGGTAATGCAGCCGTTTCTCACGCAAAAGGAGCGGCAGCGGCAAAAACCCTGACAAATGCAGGCCAAAAAGAATAATCAACCCGCCTGCCAGGCGCTGCAGCAGAGACAGGTAGGCGGCAAAAAAGGCGGCAAACCAGCTGGCCAATACCCCCAGCAAGAGAAAGACTGCGCTGAAACCAACCACAAAATTTAGACTGTTAAACAACACCCTGTTTTTCTGCGTAACCCCGCCGGCATCGGCAACAGAACCGGCCAGAAAGCCGAGGTATACAGGAACAAGCGGCAGATGGCACGGGGAAAAAAAAGAAACAACCCCGGCAAAAAAGGCAATCATGAAAGACAAGTTTCCTTGTTCCATAAATACCTCCTCGGGGTATATTAGCTGCTTCCAATTATGCAGCCTAAAAAGTGTTTTGTCAAGATGGAATTTACCTTTTAGTCAATGTATTTTGCCAACATTTTCATGGCGTCATCCACAAAGGCAAAATCCTGCTCGCCCTTGACAGCCGACTCCAAACAGCGACGGAAATGGGTTTGAAAAACAAGTGTCCCAACTTTATTGACGGCAGCCTTGACGGCAGCCACCTGTATCAGGATTTCGGAACAATTTTGTTCCTCTTCAATCATTTTCCTGATTCCCTTGATCTGGCCTTCAATCCTGTTTAAACGGTTAATTATTGACTGGCGTTCTTCGTCCACTCATTTCACCTCACACTCCGGGTTATTACAGTCATTATAACCTCCACAGAGATAACGGACAAGTAAAAGAGAAACCCCACCATGCCGTGATTCACCGTGAGTTTTGAACTGCTCTCTCTACAGGTGGGTGCCCTCCTGTGTACTTTACATGTCCTTTGCAAGGAAAGGCATATGCGCCGCACACAGAGCCAGGCTCCCCTTAAAATGGTGTTAGCTCAAAACTTAATACGGCTGACACAAACATAGCAGGGTCTATTCTTTTTGTTTGTCGTTTTTTCTGTGTTCATTATAACAAGTTATTTTTCCAGAGGCAAGTGGGAGTATGCCACATAAGATGCGACATTTTGCCATAAAAATAGACTAAAAATATGAAAGGGTGAGCATGCATGACATTTGAAGCCCTTACGACCATTATTGTGCTGGCCATTGTGGTTGAATTCGCCACGGAAATTATTAAATCGCTCTTCCCGCCGGTACGAGGGCACTACAGTAAATTAATTGCCATTTTGCTGGGCATGATTCTCTGTGTTACCACCACAAGCGGCCTGCTGTCCCTCTTTGACATTGTTCCCTTCTACCCGCTCCTGGACTATTTGCTGACAGGACTTATTATTTCCCGCGGTTCCAACATTATCCATGACCTGGTCTCCAGGCTAAAACCGGCCCAGGCCAAACATTAAGCTTTTATTACCGGGCGGATATGCAGTTCCCGCAGTTGTTTGTCAGTAACAGGAGACGGCGCTCCCGTCAACGGGTCGCCTCCGCTGGCAGTTTTCGGGAAAGCAATTACATCCCGGATGGACTCCCGGCCGGCCATGAGCATGACCAGGCGGTCCAAGCCGAAAGCAATGCCGCCATGGGGCGGTGTGCCATACTCAAAGGCGTCAAGCAAAAAGCCAAACTGCTCCCGGGCCTGCTCGGGGCTGAAACCCAGCGCTTTAAAAATTTTTTCCTGCACTTCCCGCTTGTAGATCCGCAGGCTCCCGCCGCCGACCTCAACACCGTTCAGCACCATGTCATACGCTTTGGCGCGCACTTTATGCGGTTCGCTTTCCAAAAGCGCCAGGTCTTCATCCACAGGTGATGTAAAGGGATGGTGGTTTGCCACGTAGCGGCCTTCCTCTTCGTCATAAACCAAAAGCGGGAAATCGACAACCCATAAAAAGTTCCAGAGGGAACTGTCCACTAGGCCAAGGCGTTCGGCCAGATGCAGGCGCAATGCCCCCAGGGCCTGGCAGGCCGTATCATGCTTGTCGGCCACAAAAAGCAGCAAGTCGCCCGGCTCCCCTGCCAGGCGGGCTACCACGGCATCCAACACCTCCCGCTCGAAAAACTTGGCAACGGGCGAACGGACACCGTCCTTTTCCACGTAGAGATAAGCCAGGCCCTTGGCGCCGAAGCGGGCCGCGTAGGCCGTCAATTCGTCAATTTCCCTGCGGCTGAAGGCAGCGCAGCCTTTGGCGTTGATGCCTTTTACCACGCCGCCGCCTGCCACCGCCTGCCTGAATACTTTAAAGCCGCATTCCGCCACCAGGTCGGAAATATCTTTCAGCTCCAGGCCGAAACGGGTATCCGGCTTGTCGCTGCCGAAGCGGTTCATAGCCTCATTGTAAGAGAGGCGCGGGAAAGGAAGGGATATTTCCGCCCCCAGCGCCCCCTTAAAGATGTGGGCAACCATCCTTTCCATCATTTCCAGGATCATTTCCCGGTCACAGAAGGAAAGCTCTATATCAATCTGGGTAAATTCCGGCTGCCTGTCCGCCCGCAAATCTTCGTCCCGGAAACAGCGGGCAATCTGGAAATAACGCTCAATCCCGGCCACCATCAGCAGCTGCTTGAACAATTGCGGCGACTGCGGCAGGGCATAAAAAGATCCGGGGTTTGTCCTGCTGGGTACCAGGTAGTCCCGTGCACCTTCCGGAGTGCTTTTTGTCAGCATGGGGGTTTCCACTTCCAGGAAACCTTCCCTGTCCAGAAATTCTCGCGTCAACTGGCAGACACGATGGCGTAGCATCAGGTTCTTCAGCATTTCCGGCCGCCGCAGGTCCAGGTAGCGGTATTTCAAGCGGACATTCTCATCCACTTCCACGCCGTCATCAAGATTAAAGGGCGGCGTTTTCGCGCTGTTTAACAGTTCCAAGCCGGCGGCATGAATCTCCACGGTGCCGGTTTTCAGTTTGGGATTGACCGCCTCGGGCGCCCGGGCCACCACCTCGCCGCGTACGCTTAGAACATATTCGCTGCGGATGCTCTCCGCCAGGGCAAACATGGCCTTGTCCCTTTCATAATTGAATACTACCTGCACCAGGCCGCTGCGGTCCCTAAGATCTACAAAAATCAGCTTGCCGTGGTCACGGCGCCGCTGCACCCAGCCGTTTACCACCACTGTCCGGCCTATATGCTCTTCCCGGACCTCACCGCACATAATTGTCCGTAGTTCCATTATTGGTTTTCCTCCTTCAGCCGTTCCGCCAGATAAGCACAAAGCCCGCCCAGCGCTACTGCTTCCTGCACGCCGCTTTGCATGTCCTTCACGGTAGCCTGTCCCGCCTGCAGTTCAGCTTCACCGAGCAGGACCACATAACGAATACCCTTTTTATCTGCAAATTTTAGTTGTGCCTTTAAACTGCGGTTCAAAAAATCCATCTCCGCCGCAAGACCGGCTTTGCGCAGCTCCATGACATACGGTAGCACTTCCGCCGGCGTCACTCCGGCGGTTGCCACAAACACGTCCGGCACCGGAACCGCCGCCTCGCCGGCCCCTGCAGCCGCCAAGGCCAAAAGCACCCTTTCAATGCCAATGGCAAAACCGATCCCGGGAATATCGGGGCCGCCAATGGTGGCAAGCAGGTGGTCATAGCGTCCTCCGCCGCAGATGGAACTCTGGGCTCCCAGGCCGGAAGCCATGATTTCAAAAGCTGTTTTGGTATAATAATCCAGCCCCCGGACCAACCGCGGGTCCAGCACGTATGCCACATCCAGCGCATCCAGCACCGCCCTGACCGCCGCAAAGTGCTCCCGGCACCCGTTGCAGAGTTCATCTGCAAGCAGGGGCACTCCTTTTGTCACTGCCTGGCAGCGCTCGTTTTTGCAATCCAGGATACGGAGCGGATTTTTCTCATAGCGCTCGCTGCAGTCCGGGCACAATTGTTTCACCCCGTCGCGCAGAGCCGCCACCAGGGTCTCACGATAGCGGCTGCGACACTCCGGGCAGCCCACACTGTTTAAATGCAGTGCAAGGTTGTCAAGCCCCAGTGACTGCAGGAAAAAGAGCGCAAGCATGATGACTTCCGCATCCAGAGCAGGTTCCTGCGAACCGAAAGCCTCCACCCCGAACTGGTGAAACTGGCGGTAACGCCCGGCCTGCGGGCGGTCATAACGGAACATGGGGCCGGTATAAAAAACTTTAACCGGCTGCGCTTCCCCCTGCATTTTATGCTCCAGGTAAGCCCTGGCCACAGAGGCGGTTCCTTCCGGCCGCAATGTCAGGGAACGGCCGCCCTTGTCCGTAAAAGTATACATTTCCTTGGCAACAATGTCGGTTGCTTCCCCCACTCCCCGCAGAAACAATTCCGTATGTTCAAAGATGGGGGTGCGGATTTCGCTGTAGCCAAACAAACGACAAGCTTCCCTTGCTTTTTCTTCAAAAAAGCGCCACTGCGGCACTTCAGCCGGCAAGATATCTTTTGTTCCTCGCGGTGCCTTTGTTAACATACATACCGCCCCCTTCAAGTACAAAAACATTCTATCCATTCAGGAAAGCCTTGTCAACCTCGATGCAGGCCGGAACCGCTTGCACTTCTCACCCGCCGCCCTTTCCCGCCCCGCCTTTTCCCGCCGCCGTATAATCCGCAAACCGGGCTCCCGGGAATTAACACTTTATTACGCGGCCATTCCTCTTTTTCCTGCCTTTTGCTGTACCCCTCGTGCAAGCAGGAAACCGCAGGCAAAAGCAAGAATATTCCCTGTCAACAGCAGGATTGCCGGCCTTGTAAGAGAATGTAACAAACAGTAAAAATGCCCCGGGGAGGAGTGTTGTTTTTTGCAGGACATCTTAATCAGAACTGTTAACCTGACAAAGCGTTACGGCAACGCTACGGCAGTAGACAACTTAAACCTGGATATTAAAGCCGGCGAAATTTTCGGTTTCCTGGGACCGAACGGTGCGGGAAAGACGACAACAATCCGCATGCTGACAGGCCTTTTGGAAGCCACCTCCGGCGAAGCATACATCTGCGGCTATCATATTGACCGTGAGGCCGCCCGGGCAAAGTCCATGCTGGCCTATGTCCCGGACCAGCCCAAACTGTACGGCAAACTGTCTGCGTGGGAGTTTTTGGAGCTGGTGGCGGCATTATACCGCATGCCCAAAGACATCTCCAGGCGGCGGGCGGAACAGCTGCTGGCCATGTTCGACCTGACCGAGCGGGCAGGTGACCTGTTGGAAAGTTATTCCCACGGCATGCGACAAAAAGTAATCCTGGCAGCCGCCCTGATTCACCAGCCGCGCGTCATCCTGCTTGATGAACCCACGGTGGGGCTGGATCCGGCCAGCGCCCGCCTGTTGAAAAATGTGCTCCAGGAAATGGCGCGGCAGGGTGCTGCCGTTTTTTTGTCCACCCACATCCTGGAAATAGCCGAAAGAATGTGTTCCCGGGTCGGCATTTTAAAAGAAGGCAAATTGATCGCCCAGGGCAGCACGGAAGAGTTGCGGCAGCTTGTGGGGCATGCGGGTGAAAGCCTGGAAGACATCTTCCTGGAACTGACAGGAGGCCATGAAACGGCCGAACTGATTAGAAGCCTGGAGGAGGGGAACGACCGATGAAGGTAGTCATCCCCCCTCCGCTGACCCAGCCTCCGCCCGAGGAAAGCTTCTGGACGTCATTTCTTTTGCTCTTAAAAACACAGCTGCGCGTCAGCATGAACAAAATCAAGCACTGGCCGTTTGGTGTCTGGCTGGCGGTTGTCTCTTTCGGGCTGAGCTTGACCTCGGTGTTCGTCTACCTGGGCGTTTTGGCTTATCGCGCCATGCTCACCATGAATCCCGATACAGCGGGAGGATTTTTATCACTTCTTTTTATGATTTGCCTGAGCGGGCTGGTCTTTTTCGGCATCACGGCGGCATTTGTCACGCGGTATATGTCTGAAGACCTGGAACTGCTTTTTGTCTCTCCCATCCCGCTCCGGGTTGTTTTTGCCGTCAAATCCGTCCTCATTGCCACAAGCAATTTTCTCACGGCACTGCTTTTTGCCTTTCTGCCCGGAATCTTCTACGGGCTGCTTTTTAAGGCGGGAGCCGGGTATTATTTCCTTATCCTGCTGGTCGGCCTGGGACTGTGGTTTTTGGGAACGGCTTTTGCCGAATTGCTTAACCTTGTGGTCATGCGCCTTGTCCCGCCCCACAGGAGCCGCGAAGCAGTGGGACTGATCGGCGGCGTGGCCGGTGTTTTTATTGCTCTTGTTTTTCAAATACCCAGTATGGTCATGGCAAAAGGGGGAAGGCTGGACATCGGCAGCTGGCTGGCAGGCCGGCAGTCGCTGCTGCAGGCAATGCAATACTTCCCCTGGGGCTGGGGAGCCCGGGCACTGATATCGGGCATTACTTGCGGTACCCCCGCAGGCCTTGGCTGGAGCCTGCTTTTACTGCTTTTCGGGATAGTTGTTTTTTTCATCTCTTTTACTTTTATGGAACGCGGCTTCCGCCGGGGCTGGATTTCTTTCACCTCTAGCGCAGCTCGCCGCAGGCGGCAGGCAAAACAACACGCCTCCGCCGGCGCCGGTTTCACAGCAATGCCGCTTACCGCCCCGGCTCCCGCCTGGCAGGCATCGGCCTGGAACGGCATGTGGGCAGTGGTAAAGAAGGATTTGCTTTATCTAAAGCGGGACATGCGGGAATGGTTTGGCTACCTGATACCGTTAATTATCATGGTTTTCTTTATCGTTCAATATCTTTTCTTACAGGTAAGCACGGCCCAGTCTTCCCTGATTTCAGTGCTGTTTATGTATACATTAATGTTCAGCAGCAATATGGCTTTGCAGGCCTTTGGCCGCGAAGGCGAAGCAGACTGGCTTCTCAACAGCGTGCCCCTCTCCGGCTGGCCCGTGGTCTGGGGTAAACTATTGGGAGCAGTTCTGCCTACGCTGCTTTTAATGGAAGCGCTGCTGGCGGGGACGGCAATTGCCATCGGCCTGTCCGCCTCCATGACACTGATGCTGGCGGTGGGAGCGGTGCTGCTTTCTTTTGGTGCCAGCGCCATCGGGCTCTTTTACTCCATTAGCAATGCCCGCTACAATCCAGACAACCCGCAGCACCGTATTTCTCCCGGAGCCTCCCTGATTATGTATCTGATAAACCTCCTCTTTTTGCTGCTTTTAGGTTTTACCCTGCTTTACCTTATCCCGCCGGCAGAACTGCTTGCCGTCCTGCCGCTTTTGCCTGAGGTGCCGCCGCCCTCCAATGCCTTTCTTGCCGCCCTGCTGAAAATTGTTATATTTATCACCACTCCCTTTAAATGGTCCGCCCCTGCCCGGATCGCTTCGGGTCTTTTGGTTACAGGAGCCGTCTGGTCCGCCTTTTTCTTCGGCTTTATGGCCGCCACCGTGCGGCAGAGCAGAAAAGGCTTCCATGTGGAAATAGTCAAGGGCCTACCCGGACGCAAAACGAAAATGCCAAAAAACTAACTGCCTTCCGGCAGTCACAGTTTACTTGACGGCTCGGTTCCTGCAGCGGCAGGAGCCGGGCTTTTTCCTTTCGCTTTTTCAGCTTTCATCCTCGGTGTCAAGACCCCAGATGCGGAAAAGCTCCCGGTAGAAAGGCGGACGGGGGTGGTCCGGTTCGATTTTCTCGGCCCGCTGCCATTTGCCCATCCCAATGGAAGACAAAAATTCCAGGCCGGAAATAATTTCGTCCAATCTGTCTTTTGGCAGGGAGAAGATAATTTCCCCGTCTTCAGCCAGGGCCCTTTCAATGTCGCCGGGATCAGGGAAAGTGATTCTGTATTCCCCGTTTTTCAGGACAGGTATGGTGGAATAAACACAGGAGTCAATGGCATCAAAGGTAGATGTCACCAGTTCACCACGCTTGCTCTTTACCGCCAAAAGCAGCTTCTTCAGTTGGTAGCTGTCCGTGTAAATAAGGATAATATCCGGCTCATAGTTGGCTTTTGTCAGCGGCCCCACAACCAGCCCGGCATACTGACCGTATTCCAGGCGGGGGAAGTTCCGTAAAAATTTTTTGGCGGCTTCTTCGTCCGCAATCCCCAGATAGCGAGAGACAATTGGATAACTTTCATGCTCTTCATGGAATTCCACCAGTCCGAAAGCTATCAGGGGAGCCCAGCACCAATGGTCCTCCCGGAACATGGCAAACGCCAGGCCCTCACGGCGGGCCAGTGCAAAAACCTGGCAGAGGGAATAATGTACCTGCCGGTCTTTTTTAGGTCTGACGGCGCCCGGCTGGATTTCTTCTTCTGTTTTCAGCAGTTTCAAAGCAAGCGGTGCCGTTGGCATGGATAAAAGTTCCGTCAGAGCTGCGCCATACTGCCTGTATTTGTCAAAATCAGCCACACTAAAACCTCCTTTTTTCTTCCTGCCCTGTTTTACTCCGCCGCTATTTGTTTTTCGTTCGCCAGGACTTGATAATGCAGATAACCGCCGCTCAAGCTGCGGACATGCATGAAACCGTGTTGCACCAAAATCCGGTAAGCCAGATAGGAACGCAAACCCGCCGCACAGTAAACAATCGTCCTCTTGGTTGAATCCAGCTCGTCGAGGCGCCGCCGCAGTTGTCCCAGGGGAATATTGACGGCACCCGGTATTTGCCCGTGCCCGCATTCTCCCGGTTCCCGCACATCCACAAGCTGCATATTTTCCTTTTCCCCGGCAAGCAACTCTTCCGCGGTAATAATTTGCACATCGCCCGCCAGAATATTTTCGGCCACATAACCGGCCATATTTACCGGGTCCTTGGCGGAGGAAAAAGGCGGCGCATACGTCAGTTCCAGTTGCTTCAGGTCCGCCACGGTTGCACGCAGGCGGATGGCGGCAGCCAGCACATCAATCCGCTTGTCAACACCTGCGCCTCCCACCGCCTGTGCCCCGTATAACTGCCCCTCGCGGCCAAAGAGCAGTTTCAGCACCATGCGGGAACTGCCGGGATAATAATCGGCATGGGAAGCAGGATGCAGGATGCAGCTGTAGTAAGGGAGACCTGCCTTTTGCAGTGCCCGCTCGCCGGCACCGGTAGCGGCGGCTACCAAGTCAAAAACTTTCAGGATGGCTGTGCCCTGCACGGCTGTAAATTTTTCCGGCCGCCCGGCAATATTGTTGGCAACAATCCGGCCCTGCTTGTTTGCCGGGCCTGCCAGCGGGAGATGAATCCCGGCACCGGTAACAAAATCAGTCACTTCGATGGCATCACCCAAGGCATAAATATGCGGGTCGGACGTTTGCAAATACTCATTTACGATGATACCGCGGTCCACCTCCAGCCCCGCTTCCCTGGCCAGCCGGATTTCAGGGCGCACACCGGCGGCAAGCAGCACAAAATCCGCCTCCAGCACCCGGCCGCTCTGGAGAGTTACGGCAATAGTACTGCTTGTGCCGTCTTGAAAACCGGCAACTCCGTCACCCAGCACAAGTTTGACACCTTTCTGACGCAAATGCTGCTGCACATGCGCCGCCATTTCCCAATCCAAAAAAGGCAGGATCTGCGGCATCATCTCCACCAGGGCCACGTTTATGCCCCGGGCATGCAGGTTTTCCGCCATTTCCACGCCGATAAAGCCGCCCCCCACAATTACCGCCTTCCGCGGCTGCTGCTCCTGGAGAAAGCGGTAAATTCTGTCTGTCTCCGGCACAGTACGCAAAGTAAATACAGCCGGGTGCTCGATGCCGGGAAGCGGCGGCTTCAGCGGTTCCGCGCCCGGTGACAGCACCAGGTAGTCATAATGCTCAAAGGTTCTTTCACCGGTCAATTTGTTTACAATTTCCACCCTACGCCGTACGCGGTCAATGGCAACGGCTTCACAGGAAGTACGCACATCAACATTAAACCAAGCTGTAAATTTTTCCCGCGTCATCACAAACAGTTTGTCGCGGCCTGTAATTACGCCGCCGATATAATAAGGAAGACCGCAATTGGCATAGGAAATATATTCCCCGCGCTCCAGCAAAATAATTTCACAGGACTCGTCCAGCCGCCTCAGCCGGGCCGCAGTACCGGCGCCTCCGGCTACACCTCCCACAATAATTACTTTTTTCCCCATCTTTGTTTTTCACTCCCTGTCTTCTGCTGCCTGCGTGCAGGTGTAATTGCTGAAAAAATAGACTGGCTAGCAAAAGATATTCGTAGCTGCTGTTATCTTTACATTTCCACACAGTTCTTTTTTTCCCTGCATCAGGCCCCAAGAAGCAGCTGCACAAACGATCAGCTGCCTAGCATGCCGGCAAAGGCGTATTGCCAATCAGTTTGGGGCAATTTTGGAGATAGACAGTCAACTTCTGCAAACCATAGGTAAGATATGATATTAAAAGAGGTTTTTCTGCCAAGAAAAAAAGCCGCAGGCAAAATTCTGCGACCCGTATTCGCGCTACTGAACTATAAAAATATTACAGCCGCGTGCGCCTGTGCTCAAAAAACAAAAGCAGTGTGGATAGGGTGAGGCCGTACAGTATTGCTCCCGTAATATTGCCCAGAGCGGTAGAGTAATTAATGGGCACAGTGCCCTTCACCTTATAAAGCAGGGTCAGTCCGTAGATAAAAAACCAGATTGCAAGGGCATACACCACCCCCTTAAACAACAGGAAAGCCGGGTTAAACAAAAGGATCAGGTATGCAAAAATAATCCCCAGGATGCCGGTAAAAAACAAATGGCTCGCCAGTGCAAGAATTAGATCATAAGTATTGGCAGGCTGTTTGCCCAGGACCATAATGGCCGCCCATTCCCAGAAAGGCAGGTTGGTCAATCTGGACAGGTAGAACACCAGGCTTGCCAGGTTCATAATAATGCCGCCAATTACGCCGGACACAAAACCACGGAGAAAACGGTCATGCACAAGCCGCACTCCTCATGTCGTTTTCCCCTAGTATTTGCAAAAACAGGCTGAAAATTCTTCCCTGCTGAAGTTGAAAAGCCGGCCGGGCAAAACCCGGTCCGGCTAAGCTGTACAATAGTCGGGCAGCTCGTAATTTTCCGCCGCCAGTGAGGTGATGGTAGGTGCCTCCCCGCAGACGGCACACTGTTTATTGCGAGAAACAGCTACCTTCACCACATCCATGGTAAGGGCATGATAAAGAAGCAAACGTCCCACAAGCGGTTCTCCCACACCAAGCAGTAATTTAATGGCTTCCGTAGCCTGGATCATGCCGATCAAGCCCGGCACCACGCCGAGGACGCCGGCTTCCTGGCAGCTGGGAACAGCCCCGGGAGGCGGCGCCTCCGGGAACAGGCAACGGTAACACGGCCCGGCGGGCGGGTAAAAGACAGCCGTCTGGCCTTCAAAGCGCAGGATGCTGCCGTAAATAAACGGCTTCCCGGCCAGAACGGCCGCATCATTTACCAGGTAGCGAGTGGCAATATTGTCACAGCAGTCAATCACCACATCATATTGGGGTATTATCTGCGGCAGGTTTTCCGTGGTGGCATATTCGGTATAAGTAATGACGGTAACATCGGGATTAATGCCGTTTAGCTTTTCTTTTGCCGAGGCAGTTTTCGGCCGCCCGATGTCATCTGTACTGTGGATGATCTGTCGCTGCAGGTTGCTTAGGCTGACTGTGTCGCCGTCCATAATGCCCAGTGTACCCACACCTGCTGCAGCCAAATAAATGCTAACGGGAGACCCCAGCCCGCCGGCCCCCACCAAAAGCACCTTGCCTGCAAGCAGCTTTTCCTGTCCCCTGCCCCCCACTTCAGGCATGACAATCTGGCGGGCATAACGATGGATTTGAGTTTCGCTTAACATCATTTCACCACCGATTATTAATTAATAATCCGTCTGATCCGGCCGGCTCCGGCCGCCATCCTTTTCTATCAGCAGGCGAAATATCCCGCCGGGCTGCTCCGACAAAGCATGAACCTTATGCCCGTCGTGTTCCACACTGCGCGGGACGTTCTGGACGGCCACTTTCCCGGCGAGGATAACCTCAAGAATTTCGCCTGCCGCCATTTCCTCCAGGGCCAGCTTTGTTTTCACAAAGGTTATGGGGCAGAAATCGGCAGTTATATCCAACGTTTTTTTCGGCTGCATTCATCTCCCTCCCGCCCGGTCATACATACTATTCCCATCGGTATAATTAGGTGGCAACACATTATATTCGCCGCGCGGTGGGAGTATCCTTCTGCGGCCATTTTTGCCCGTTCATGGCTGTCCCGGCGGTATTTCAGCGGCAGTTTCTGCAGTAACCGTACAACTGGAAATCATGGGCAACAATTTCATAGCCGGTGTCTGCCGCCACTTTGGCGGCAAATACATCAAAGGGACATTTCTTAACGCTGACAGTTTTGTGGCAGGAAAGGCAGACAAGGTAATGCCGGTGCTCCTTGGCATTCAATATATAACTGTATTCATTGTCACGGACACGAAGCTTGCTGACAACCTGTTGCTCCGTGAGCAGATCCAGATTCCGGTAGATTGTCGTTAAGGCGATGGAAGGGTGCTGTACTTTGACCATGTTATAGATTTCCCTGGCAGACAGCGGTTTGGCTGCATTTTGAATAACAGTAAGGATAGCCTGGCGCTGTTTTGTTTTTCTTACCATAATTCTCTCCTTTCACCCGCTCCCTTTTATTGTATCCGGCTTTCCCGTCCCTGTCCAGCGGGAGTAAATATACTTCCCTGCCAATGCCGTTTATTGACTTCCACAAGAATACTACTTTATAATAAATGCAAGTGACTTGCATTTTCTGCAGTGAAGGAGAATACATCATGTTTAAAGGTAAAAAGCTTCCGGTTCCGGCTTTGGTTTTCTGCCTCCTCCTGCTGCTTTGCGGCTGCAGCAGACCGGGAAAAAGAGACGGCTTGACTGTCGTTGCCTCCTTCTACCCTGTTTATATTGCCGCCGCCAATATTACTGACGGGGTGGAAGGAGTGGAACTTGTCAACCTGACGGGACCGCAGACCGGCTGCCTGCATGATTACCAACTCACACCTCAGGAGATGATTACCTTGGAAGAGGCGGATCTGCTGATTATAAACGGTGCCGGCATGGAAGCTTTTCTGGAAAAGGCAACCGCCGCCTATCCGGATCTTAAGGTGGTCTCAGCCAGTGCCAACATTAAACTGCTGCTGG
>JAAYLG010000042.1 GCA_012522075.1 Bacillota bacterium | reverse complement strand
GTTCATGCAGGATGAGGCACTCCTTTCGGTACTGTTTTGTTGTCGTAACTTAACAATAACCGAATTGTCCTCATCTTGCATTCTTTTTTTTAAAGCCTAGTGTCCAAGATCTATTGTAGTCCTACATTTTTGGCACGTTGCGTGTCTCAAACTGTCACTTGCAATTTTAGCCCGGCTGTGTTATATTAACATACGGACTCTGCATAAAACTTACCGTGTCGGAGTGGCGGAACTGGCAGACGCGCACGTTTGAGGGGCGTGTGGGCAACCGTACGGGTTCAAGTCCCGTCTCCGACACCATAAAAAGCCTTAAAAGACAGCACTGTGCGGCTGTCTTTTTTTTTGCTGCGGATTGGAAAACACGTCCGGCCGTTTTTGCATATGATAAGGCAGCATTAATGTTGTTTAATTAGGAGGCTGCACAGATGGGCAGAATTTCCGAAGAATGTGCCGGCTGCCTGAGACGTGTTATTTTTGCTACGAAAGAGGAACGTCGCAAGGCATTGCTGCTAGCTGCCGGCGAGTTTTTATGCCTAAACTGCAGGGCGAGGGTGAAGGAAAATGCCTAAAATTTATTTGCGGGCCGGGCATGGCGGTACATCGCCGGGTACTGCCGGCAACGGCCTGGTGGAGAAACAGGAAACATTAAAACATGTCCTGGCGCTGGCCGCCATGCTCTCGGAATATGAAGTGGAGTTGAAGCTTGCCCGAACCGGAGATACCACTGTCAGCCTGTCGGCCGGCATCAGTGAAGCAAACCGCTGGGGAGCGGACCTTTATTATTCCAGTCATATCAACGGTTTTTCTGACAGCAGGGCATACGGGTATGAGAGTTTTATCTATACCTCTCCCTCGGCGGGCAGCATTCGTGCACAGAATATCCTCCACCCACGCCAGGCGGCTGTCTGGGTCAGGTGGGGAAGCAGGGACAGGGGTATGAAACGCGCCAATTTTGCTGAACTACGGGAAACAGCCATGCCGGCAATTCTGGTGGAACAGGGCTTTCTGACCAATCCCGGTGATGCCGGCCTGCTAAAGCAGGAAAGTTTTCTAAATGAGCTGACAGCTGCGACTGTCCAGGGTTTTATTGAGCTGTACGGTTTGAAAAGGAAAGGGGAGGCGGTGAAAGATCCGGCGAAATATATTGCCGTAGCCGGTGATACGCTGCAGAAAGTTGCGGAAAGATATAATTTAACAGTGGCTGAATTGAAGCTGCTGAACCCCCACCTTGCAGACAGCATGCTCCTGGAAGGAGATATTGTTTATCTAACAATGCCCGGTGAATTGGAAAAAGAGTTTGCCGTACTAAACAGGGAACTGCTCCTTTGCAGGAAAAAGCTGCAGGAATTCCGGGAACTCGGTAGACAAATCCAGTCTCTGTCGCAAAAGTTGGCCTAATTTTTTTTGTACAGCAAGTGAAGATTTTCGCATCCTGCTATAAGAAAATGAAATACCAAGCAAAACTTAGTTAATGAATCGGACAAGCATTCTGTTTGTTAATTTTAATCCTTCTGTAAGGATATCGGTATTGTCATGGTATAAGTGAATATGATATCATGAACAAGGACTAAAGACTTTACCTTTACCAGAAGCAGGAGGGGTTAATATGAAAAACAAAAAAATCGTGGCAGTTTTTTTAGTGCTGTCACTGGCAGCCGTGTTGTTTGTCGGTTGCGGCGGCGCCAAAGCAGACAAGAAAAATCCCGGGAACAATAATAATGATGTTGTACCGCCCAATGCAGCTGCAGGAAAGCTGGGGCTTGGCATAGTTAACTCTATAGCCAAATCGAAAGATTACATCCCGGCAGAAGGAGATCAACCTGAAGTATTGGCTGCAGGCCAGGTTGATACAATAATGGCGGCAGTTCTTTTTGATGCCGACGGGAAAATACTTAAGGTTGATATTGACAACGCCCAGACAGTGGTAAAATTCGATGCCGATATGAAGGTGACAAACAGGGACGATGTCCTGAAGACCAAGGTGGAAAAAGGCGAAGAGTATGGTATGAAGAAGGCCTCCTCTATCGGCAAAGAATGGTATGAACAGATTGACGAACTGGAAAAATGGATGGTCGGTAAAACTGTTGCGGAAGTTAAAGCTTTAAAAACTAAAGCTCGCGACGATTCCCATCCTGCAGTTCCCGATGTGCCGGAGTTGACTTCACTGGTTACCATCAGTGTGGAAGATTACATTGCGGCTGTGGAAAAAGCCTGGAACAATGCTGTGGACGTTGAAAATGCCGACAAGCTGGGGCTTGGCCAGGAAATTTCCATTGCCAAATCGAAAGACTATGCTCCCGCCGAAGGAGATAAGCCGGAAGTGCTGCCCACAGCCCAGGTCGACACCACAATTGCCGCTACTGCTTTCACTGCAGACGGCAAAGTGGCCGGCGTCATTATTGACACTGCGCAAATAGTTGTAAACTTTAACAAAGACGGTAAGGTTACTTCCGACAGAAATGCTCCTCTGAAAACTAAAGTGGAAAAGGGCAATGACTACGGCATGCACAAAGTTTCCAGCATCGGCAAGGAGTGGTACGAACAGATTGCCGAACTGGAAAAATGGATGGTAGGTAAGACTGTTGCCGAAATTACCGGCATGAAAGTTAAAGAGCGTGACGAGTCCCATCCTGCAGTTCCCGATGTGCCGGAACTGACATCCAGCGTCACCATTAATGTCGGCGACTACCTGGCTGTTGTTGTTGAAGCCTTGCAAAAAGCAAAATAGACGTTTTGTTAACATGAGTACTGCAAGCTCCCCCGCCGTGGCGGGGGAGTATTTTTGCGGCCGTTTTGCTAGAAATAACTAATATTATTGGCAACAAGTATTTGCTATAATAAAAAAGGTGATGCTTGTGAGAAGAAAAGTAGCAGCAATACTTTTATGTATTGCCCTCTGCCTGCCGCTGTTGGGCGGCTGCACGCCAAAAAACAAATACAACAGGTATACAGACACTTTTTTTCATGCCTTCGATACCATGATTCAGATAGTGGCTTACACGGAATCGGAGGAAGAGTTTGAACGCTATTTTGCGTACGCCTCGCAGCGTTTTTTTGAACTGCACAGGCTTTATGACATTTATAACAATTATGAAGGCATTAACAATCTCAAAACCATTAATGACAATGCCGGCAAAGAGCCGGTGAAAGTGGACCAAGAGATTATTGATTTGTTGCTTTTTGCCAAGGAATGGCATCAAACTGCGAAACAGGCAAATATTGCCATGGGTGCCGTGCTCAAGATCTGGCATGATTACCGGACTGAAGGGAAAGATTTCCCGGAAAACGCCAAGCTTCCGCCCATGGAATTGCTGAAAAAAGCGGCGGCACATACCGACATCTCTCAAGTTGTCATTGATGATGAGCAAAATACTGTTTACCTTGCCGACCCGGAGATGAGCCTGGATGTGGGGGCGGTAGCCAAAGGCTACGCAACTGAAGTTGTGGCCCGGGAACTGCAGGCAAAGGGCCTGGCATCCGGAGTGATCAGTGCCGGCGGCAATATCCGGACCATCGGCAGGCCGCTGGACGGCAAAAGGAAGCGCTGGAATATCGGTATCCAGGATCCCGGAAGTTCCATTGTCTCCGATCAAGGGGTACTTGATGTTGTGTATGTGGAGAATGCTTCAGTTGTCAGCAGCGGGGATTATCAGCGTTTTTATGTTGTAGACGGGAAAAAGTATCATCATATAATTGACCCGGAGACACTGCTGCCCGGCACCTATTACCATGCAGTGACCGTGGTGACGGAAGATTCGGGGGTGGCCGACTTTCTTTCTACAGCGCTCTTTTTAATGCCTTTTGAGGAGGCACTGGCTTTGGCCGAAAATCTGCCCGGCGTGGAAGCCCTTTGGGTCATGCCGGACGGGACAATAAAAACAACTCCGGGAATGAAGACTATTTTAAAAGCGCGGGCGCGACCAATTCTTAACGGAACAGGTCGTAACACGAGGAAGGAAGGCTGCGGTTGAGCTTGAAAAAGTTCTGCCGCAGTTTTTCTTTTCATATAGAAGTTCCCGCTGCCGGCGGCGTAAGGGGGGGTATAAATTTTACTCTGTCTTTACAGCCGAATCTCATGTATAATGAAGAAAAAAGCATAATGCACCGGAAATGACTCCTGACCAACAATGATAGCGGAAAGGAATGATCATAGGTGAAGCTTGAAGAAGCAACTGCATATACGGCAAAATGTTTTCACGGGGAACCTGCTTCTTGTTCATATGCCTGCCCTTTCCACCTGGACATCCGTTCTTTTATGGCAAGGGCGGCTGAAGGCAAATGGTCGCGAGCATACAAACAGTTGCGTGAAGCTACCGTCTTTCCTCTCATTGTTAGTATACTTTGTGACCAGCCTTGCCGAACGCGTTGCCAGCGCACGCTGCTTGGTGACGAGGCAATAGCAATACGTGACGTGGAAGCAGCCTGTGTTCGGTATGTAAAGAACAGAAAACCACAGTCTTACGCCATCCCGCCGAAGAAGGAACGCATTGCTGTCGTCGGTGCCGGCGTCGCCGGCCTTTCCTGCGCACTGAACCTGGCGCAAAAAAAATTTAATGTAACTGTCTTTGAAAAAGAGGGGACTTGGGGGGGCGTGCTGCGCAACCACGACCGTTTTGCCGGATTTGCAGAAGAGTTAGAATTACAATTTTCCGCCGTAAAAGTTGATTTTCGCTATAATACCGAAATAACTTCCCTGGAAGAACTTGCGGAATACGATGCGGTGTATATAGCTACCGGTGAGGGCGGAGAATCTTTCGGCCTTTTGGACAGCTGGAATCCCGAGCTGTTTACTACAAGAGAAAATAAAATTTTTTTGGGCGGAATGCTGACCGGAGCCACGCTGATGGAGGGCATCGCCCAGGGCATTGTTGTCTCCAAGATCATTGAAGGGTACCTCCAAACGGGCAAAGCCGCTCTTAGTCCCGACATGCGTTATGATAAAAATTACTGCGGACGCTATCTGGATCATGAAGGCGCGGTTTCCAAACCGTTAGTGGCGGCTTCTTCTCCGGACGGCTATACTGAAGAGGAAGCAAAGCAGGAAGCGGCGCGCTGCCTTTTATGCGATTGTGACAAATGCATGGTGGCGTGTGAGATGCTGAAACGTTTTAAGAAAACTCCCAAAATGATTGCTGTGGAAGTTTTTGCCGACACCCAGGTTAATCCGCCTTTTTCCACCCGGTCGCTGACCAGGCAAGCTTATTCCTGCAATATTTGCGGGTACTGCAAGTCAATCTGCCCGGAAAATGTGGACGTTGGCTCGCTGCTGCAATTGTCGCGGCGCGGGCGGATGAATGATGGTGTTCACCCGGCAGCTTTGCATGATTTCTGGCTGCGGGAGATGGATTTTGCCACTTCCGAGGGCTCTTATACTGCCGCTCCCAGAGGGAAAGATAGCTGTGAATATGTCTTTTTCCCCGGTTGCCAGCTGGGTGCCTCAAATCCGGAATATGTGCTGAAAACTTACGCTTACCTGGAGCAAAAGTATGCTTGTGGTGTGATGCTTGCCTGCTGCGGCGCACCAGCTTACTGGGCTGGTGATGATAAACGCATGGAGGATAACCTGCAAAGGATAAGGCAGGGATGGGAGGAGCTGGGCAAGCCTGTCTTTGTTTTTGCCTGCGCCACCTGTGAAAGCCTGTTTGCGCAGTTTTTGCCTGAAATCGGAAGGATCTCCCTGTATGAAATTCTCGCCAAGGATGACAGTATTGTGCCGACTCAACCTTTTGCGGAAGCGGCTGTCTTTGATCCTTGCAACGCAAGAGGCGATGAGGAAATGCAGGAGGGCGTCCGCAAACTGGCGGAAAAGGCGGGTATTACTGTGGAAGAATTAAAAGAGAAAAACCGCTGCTGCGGTCATGGCGGGCATATACGTGTGGCCAATCCTTCACTCTACGACGAAATTGCGCATAACCGGGCAGCGGCAAGCGAAAAACCGTATATCGTCTATTGTGTCAACTGCCGGGAAGTTTTTTCTCTCAAGGAGAAAAAAGCCGTTCACGTCTTGGATATGGTTTTTGACACGGGAAGCAGCGATAGGCTGCCCACCCTGCAGGAAAAGCGGGACAACAGCCTGGAGGTGAAAAAGAAACTGATGGCCAGTATTGAGGGTGCGGAATTTACGCCAGAGAAGCATGCCTGGGATGATTTGGTTTTGCTGATCGATGATGAGACGCAAAAAGAAATGGAGCGGAAGCTCATCTCAGCCGGCGATCTTAAAGAGGCTATCTGGCTGGCGGAAACTACCGGCCAAAAATTTATCGATGAAAGCGATGGCATGTGCCTGGCCAGCATGGTAAAACCTGTAATCACATACTGGGTGCAGTACCGGGAAGTGGGGCCCAAGACGTACCAGGTTCACAGCGCTTATTACCACCGCATCCGCATTAAAGAGGAGGAGTAATTGTCATGAGCGACAAAGAAAGAAGATGGAAATGCGGCAAATGCTCCCAGGAGCTGGTACAGCAAAAGGTGGTATTTAACTACCTCGGGCATACTTTCTCCCATGACTTGCCTGCCTGCCCGGATTGTGGACAGGTTTTCATCAGCAAAGAACTGGCGGAAGGCAGAATTGCAGAGCTTGAAGAAGAATTGGAAGACAAGTAGCGCTTGCTGTTTTGTGCTCGTTGCTGCGTGCAGGCGTGCCGTAGACAAAGCATTGCTTCCGGCACGGTTTTGCGCTGAGAAAAGCAAAAGGGGGGATGCGGCAGGTGAGCAATGAAAGCTCATGCTGTATTGCCAGTGAAAATATTGCCGGCTGCCTGGTTTGCGGCCGCGAATTATTCTGTACTCCGGACAAACCGCTGCGCGCCAAGTGTTTCTACTGCGGCAAAGAAGAAATTACCCATATGTTCTGCCTGGAAGGGCACTATGTCTGTGATGACTGTCATCGTAACAGCACACTTGAACTCGTAGAGCAAACATGCCTCCAAAGTGATCTTGCCGATCCGCTTGCACTGCTGGTAGAAATATTTAAACTGCCAAACCTGCACATGCACGGGCCGGAATATCACAGTATTGTCCCTGCTGTCCTGGTTACTGCCTATGGGAACGGCATCAAGAAAAAAGACGAGGCTGCCGTTAAAGAGGCCATCTCCAGGGGAAGAGCTATTGTCGGAGGTATCTGCGGGACCTATGGCGCCTGCGGTGCCTGCATTGGCGTGGGTATTGCCTATTCAATAATAAACAAGGCAACACCGTATTCCACAGAGGCAAGAGGAGAAGCAAACCGGATGACTGCGTTGGCTTTGCAGGCCGTGAGCCGCATGGGCGGTCCAAGGTGCTGCAAAAGAGAATCCATGCTTTCTGTAGAGACGGCAAAAAAACATTTTACTTGTTTTCCCGCTTCTGAAAAAATCGCTTATACTTGCGGCCAGTATCCCGCCAATGAAGTGTGTATCAAGGACAGGTGCCCCTACTACCCCGGGCAGTCCGGCAGCGCTTAGTTTGTGAAAGGGTAATCGGCTGTGCGTGAAATTAAGAGAAGAACTTATAGTGTCTGTCCTGTTTGCTTAAAGCGTATTCCTGCAATTCATGCCGCTTACGGCAAAACTGTTTACCTGGAGAAAACCTGCCCGCAGCACGGAGACTTTGCCGCCGTCATCTGGCGCGGGCTGCGTGACCTGGAAACATGGCGCGGCAATCTGCCCGAGATCGAGGAGGGAGAAAATGAAAACTGCCCCCGGGCATGCGGCTTGTGCCCGGAGCACCGGCAGGGCACCTGCTGTGTTCTCTTGGAAGTAACAAAACGCTGCAACCTTAACTGCGCTTTCTGTTTTGCCGGGGGCGGCAGCGGTGAAGACATACCTTTTGCAACTTTGCGCAAGCATTTGCATGATCTGGCCGAACCCGGCAAAACCCTGGTCCAGCTAAGCGGCGGCGAGCCTACCGTGCGGGACGACCTGCCCCGTATTGTTGCCGCCGCCAAGGAGGCAGGCTGTCAGTATGTCCAGTTAAACACAAACGGCGTCCGGCTGGCCGAAGACAGGGAATATGTCCGGAATCTTGCCACAGCCGGCCTGTCATTTGTCTTTATGCAGTTTGACGGGACTAGTGACCGCATTTACCGCACTTTGCGCGGAAGGGAATTATTCGCTGTTAAAAAGCGGGCAATTGAAAACTGCGGTCTGTACAATCTGGGTGTGACGCTTGTTCCCACAATCGTGCCGGGTGTCAACACAGACAATATTGGCGGGATCATTCGCTTTGCCGTGAAACACTCACCCGCCGTGCGGGGGGTCCACTTTCAGCCTGTCAGCTACTTCGGGCGTTTCCCGTTTTTACCGTCGGACAGCCGGCGCTTTACACTAGATGAACTGCTTGCGGCCATTGAAGACCAGGCGGGAGAGCTTGTTTCCAGGGATTCCCTGCATCCGTCCCGTTGTGACCATCCCCTGTGCGGATTCCATGGCGACTATCTTGTCATGCAGGATCATACTTTATATCCTTTGCATAAAGGAGAGAGCAGCTGCTGTCAAACTGTAACCGCGGTACAAAACCGCAATTTTGTGGCGCGCAGGTGGCGGCGTCCCAAAGCGGAGGAGGCCGCTTCCGGCAAGCAGGAGGAATCCGGTGCGGACAATGACATCGAAACACTGGAAGGATTTCTTCGCCGCATACGTTCCCACAGCTTTACCATAACAGCCATGGCTTTTCAGGATGCGGGAAATCTTGATCTTGAGCGTCTGCGCAGTTGCAGCCTTCATGTGTATTCCGACGGCCGTTTTGTACCTTTCTGCGCGTATTACCTGACAAAGCAAGCCTAACTTTATGCTGCCGCTAAGCCCGCCCTTATTTGACATCGGGCGGTACAGCATCCTGCTTGTATTGACATATCGGTGGTTTTGTCCGTATAATCAAATTGACTGACAATACTTGCTATTCAGTATAAAGTAAAAAGAGAAAGGGTGGTATAATTGAGACTGGACAGGAAGGTTTTAAATATCAATGGAGTTGACAGGGCTGTCGTTTACAACCCGGAAAAGGATTCACTGGCAAAAGTCCTGCGCAGGATGGGCCTAACCGGCGTTAAGGTTGGCTGCGGCACGGGTGTCTGCGGGGCCTGCTCCGTACTTCTTGACGGCAAAGTAGTCCGTTCATGCAGGAAAAAAATGAAGGATGTCCCGGAATACAGCAAAGTTCTCACCATTGAGGGCATTGGCACACCTCAGCATCTGCATCCCCTGCAGCAGGCTTGGATTACATACGGTGGCGTCCAGTGCGGTTTCTGTACTCCGGGCTTTATTGTCTCCGCTTACGGGCTGCTTTCTGAAAACCTTAATCCTACACGTGAAGAAGTGCGTGAGTGGTTTGCCAGGCATAGAAATATTTGCCGCTGCACCGGCTACAAGCCTATTGTCGATGCCGTAATGGCCGCCGCCAAAGTAATGCGCGGTGAAACAACTATGGAAGAAATTACCTACGATTTCGAAGAAGAAAAAGACATTTACGGTTCCCGCTATCCGCGGCCGAGCGCTCTGGCCAAAGTATGCGGACTTGCCGACTATGGCGATGATGTCAAGCATAAACTGCCTGAAGGTGTGGCGCATCTGGCGGTGGTTCTTTCTGAAGTTCATCATGCCAGAATTATTGATATCGATGTGTCTGAAGCGGAAAAAATGCCCGGCGTGTATAAAGTAATGACCGCCAAAGACGTTAAAGGAACAAACAACCTGGATGCACCGGCTATTACCCCGCGCCGGATGGGCAGCGGCATTACTGAATTCCCGGTTATAGCCGGCAAGAAAATCTGCCGCCGCGGCGATGTGGTGGCTTTGGTGGCCGCCGATACCGAGGAGCATGCCCGCGAGGCAGCCAAAAAAGTTAAGCAGCACCTTGAAGTATTGCCGGCATACATGACCTTCCCCGAAGCCGTTATGCCCAACGCGATCCAGTTGCACGAGGACCTGCCCAACTATTATTTGAAGCAGCCGCTTTTCAAGGGTGAAGTAAGCGATGAAGATTTCGATAATGCGGCACATGTGGTGGAAGGCAGCTTCCATTCGCAGCATGAGCCCCACTTGCCCCTTGAACCTGATGTTGTCCAAGCCTACATCGGTGAAGACGGCATGATGACGATACTATGCAAATCCCAGGCTATGACGGAAACCATCGAGGCCGTTTCCAATGCCTGCGGCATTCCCAAGGAAAATATCCGCATGATCTTAAACACGGTGGGCGGCTCTTTTGGTTACTCAGTCAGTCCGCATACTTATGCACTGGCTGTCACTGCCGTACAGAATCTGAACATGCCCGTTACAATCACTTTAAGTTATGAAGAATTTAACCATCTCAGCGGGAAACGGTCGGCCACCTTTACAAACGGCAGGATAGCATGCGATGAAAACGGCAAAATCGTTGCCGCCGAATATGATGTGGCTTTGGACCACGGCGCCTATGGCGTTGTAGCTTCCAAGATCTTTAATAACCTGGTTTCCGTCGGTTTCCACGGCTACAATATTCCCAAGATCAGGGCGCTGGCCCGCGGCGGTGCAACAAACCATGCTTACAACATAGCTTACCGCGGCTTTGGTGCTCCGCAAATTTACACCACAACGGAAGCACTAATCGACATGCTGGCGGAAAAAGCTGGCATTGACCCGTGGGAGTTCCGTTATATCAATGCGGCCCGACCCGGTGATTTGACCATCAACAGCCGTCCCTACCATGATTATGTATATCCCAAACTACTGGAAAAAATCAAACCTGTCTATGATCAATACAAAGCGGAAGCGGAAGCCGCCAAGGCTGAAGGCAGGCACGTGGGCGTGGGAATCAGCATGGGTGGATTCATTATCACCATCGGTATGTTTGACTCCGCCGAAGTTGCCCTTGAATTGAATCCCGACGGGACCTTTACCCATTACAGCACCTGGGAGGATATGGGACAGGGCGGCGATATTGGAGCCCTGACCCATGCCGTAAAGGCCCTGGAGCCGCTGGGTGTTAAACCCGAGCAGATCAAGCTGGTGATGAACGATACCAAGACCTGTCCCGATACCGGTCTTGCAGCTGCAAGCCGCTCCCACTATATGGCGGGCAACGCCACCATTGACGCCGCCAATAAACTGCTGGCCGCCATGCGCAAGGAAGACGGCACCTACCGCACCTATGAAGAAATGGTTGCCGAGGGCATTCCCACCAAGTATGTCGGCCATTACGACCAGTTCAATATCGGCCTGCCGCCCGGGCTGGATCCCAATACAGGCGAAGGCGAGAAGAATCCTACCTATATGTATTGCGTTAACGTGGCCCTGGTGGAAGTGGATGTCAATACCGGCAAGACCAAGGTATTAAGATACACTACTGTTGCTGACGTAGGTACGGTTGGCAACCGCCTTGCCGTTGAAGGCCAGGCTTACGGTGGACTGTCACACAGCATTGGTTTCGCTTTGACCGAGGAATATGAAGCACAGGACAAACACGGCAACATGGCCGGCTGCGGTGTCCCCACCATTCTTGACATTCCCGATGATCTCAACGTGATGCTGGTGGAAGACAACCCGCGTCCTGCCGGACCGCACGGCTCCTGCGGCTGTTCCGAGTGCTTCCAGTGCTCCGGCCACATGGCTGTCATCAATGCCATCAATAATGCCTGCGGCGTTCGTATTTACGAGCAGCCGGCAAAGCCTGAAAAGGTTAAGGCTGCCTGGGAGGCCAAGCAGCGTGGTGAAGAATTGAAGCCTGAAAAATACTACCTTGGTTCCGATTTTGAAGAGGAACTGGAAGATATCAAGAGGAATCCCATTTAAACCGTTGTTCTGTCCGGTTTGCTGCGTATACAAAGAAAGGCTGCAGTGAAAGAACATTCGCTGCAGCCTTTTTGCCTGCAATGCATATTTTTTGCTTTACACCCGCCTCTCAGGGGGTTTTTATCGGGCCAAGCTTTTTAATAGTTTTGCAAGAACAAAGCCGCTTGTCTGTCATAAAGTATAGATGGGAGCAAGCAGTAAATGACGACAGGTGGGCTTCATGAAACACAGTTTTGAATATATTATTATTTATGCCACCCCTGCGGGAAAAAGGGCGGGGATCTATAAAAGCATGCAAAAGGAAGAACTGGATACACTGCTGCAAAAACTGCAAACGGACGGTTGTATTGTAGAGAAAGTGGAAATTATACGGCGCTCCCAATCGCACTGCCTGTAAAGAGAAAAGCGCTAAAGCACAAGAGAGTGTTTCTTTGTGGCAGAAGCGGCTTGCTGTCAGAACAGGCTCCGGATAAAAGGGAATACATTCCGGGCTACAAAGTAAAGGACTATAATCAGGCCGAGCAGCCAGGCGCCATATTTGACGGCTGCTGCAGTCAGGTCATTTTCCCGATTTTTTAATTCACTCATCATCTCACCTCTTTAGAGGTAGTATGCTTAAGTGCAAAGTCGTTTATACGGCAAGAAAAAACGTGCCCCTGCCGGAACACGCTTTTGCCGGTGTTTAGCTTTTATTTTTTACATCCGTATTGTTTTTGGCAAAGAGGTAATAGGCATTATAGATAGCGACAATAATGCCGATGATCGCGTTGTTGATCATGAGCATCCCTTCTTCTAAAACGGGCATAAAGTTTACAAAGGCCAGCCATGCACCGACAATAATGTGAATCCAGTGAAAAGTTGTCATTTTAAGCAGCACCTCCTTTTTTTCTAATCTGTACATTTCAAAGGAGAAATATGCGGTACCGCCTGTGTAATAAATAGTTGCCTCCCGGATCGTAAACTGTTAATACCGGGGGGTATGTTATTTACCTCCCGGGCGGGGCAAAATAAGCGGAAAAGGGAACAATAGCGGGGTGAAACCATGGAAAAAAATGCTTCCCCCTTTGCCACTGTACAGGAACAAGAGGTGAATGGGGAAATATTTCAGATTACGCACCGGATTCTGCAGGTTCCCCGGGAAACATACCTGGAAGTACTGGCCGGACATAAACATCCTTTCAGCGAAGCAGGTGCACAGCAGTTTGTTGAAAAATACCTTGCCTGGTGCGGTGAAAAAAACGGTGTTATCGGTATGGTACGCATCAGTGAAAAAGAAGGAACTGTCATCCTGGATGCGGCCATTCGCTATCGGATCAGCCGGCTGGAGCGCCCCTCTTGCCACAACTAGGCTTCTGCCGGCAAGGATTGTTTTGGTGTTACATAAATTGTTTTCTGGTTGGTGTAGACAACCATGCCGGGTTTGGCGCCTTTCGGTTTTTTCACATATTTTACTTTTGTATAGTCTACAGGGACATTGGCGGAGGCTGCCGCCTTGCTGTACCCTGCCGCCAGCGAAGCAGCCGCGTAAACGGTGGCGACAGGCGGGTTCGAGTGACAGACAATCACATGGGAACCGGGCAGATCCTTCACATGCAGCCAGATATATTCTTTGTGCGCCGTTCGCAGGGTAAGCCGGTCATTTTGTTTGTTGTTTTTGCCGACAAAAATATCAATACCGTCGGGAGAGCGGAAATGGAGCGGCTGCGAAACAAGCTTGGCAGGCGCTTTATTTCTGTCTTTTTTTTGTATAAATCCCGCCTGTTCCATTTCTTCCCGGATTTCCAAAAGTCCCGGCAGGTCGGCATGAGAGACGGCAACAAGGAGCGACTCCAGGTAAGCCAAATCTTCCCTGGTCTCACGGACCCGTCGCTCCAGGATTTGCCGCCCGTCGCGCAGTTTCCTGTATTTTTTAAAGTAGCGCTGCGCATTTTCCTGCGGGGTTTGGGACGGCTCCAACGGGATAACAATACGGCGTGCATGTTCATCATAATAATTGGGGACTTCCGCTTTGTCCATACCTGTTTTCAGCAGATGCAGGTTGGCGGTCAACAGTTCGCCAAAGATGCGGTAACGGCCGGCATTTTCCATTTCCCGCAATTCCGTCTCCTGCAGCCGCAGTTTTTTTTCCGTACGGTTGATTCCGCTGCGAATAATTTGTAATAACTGTTGCCTGTGAGCTTTTTCCGCTTCTTGTGCCGCAAGTGAACTGTAAAAGTCGGCAAGAGCCGCATTTATGGAGGAAAAGCTGCGGGCGGCGGGGTCGCTTTCCGGAGCGGGAGAAAATAGGTAAAGCCGCGGTTTTTCCCCGGACCGGCATGTGACGGAAGGTGTTATCCGGCCTGCAGCAAGTTGGACTGCCACCTCCCGCAGGGCAATTGTGAGCGGCCGGACAACCTCCAGCGGATGTAACGCACCCTGCGGACAGCAGCGGGAGACGATTTCTTCTGCCAAATCTTTGCCAATCCCCAGGACAGCCCGGACGAGCGCCTGGGTGGGAGGAATTTTCCCCATGCCGGCAAAAATTTCAGTCAACTGTTCTTCGTCCAAGGCAAAAAGGTCCAGTTTATTCTGGGCCGGCGGCGGGTAGTATGGGGCACCGGGCAGAACTACGCGGTAGCGGCTCATTTCTTCATTTACGGCTTTAATGCTGCCCAGAACAGTGGCCGGTTGGCCTTTCCCGGTCTTGACCAAAATCAAGTTGGAGTGTTTGCCCATGATTTCGCAGATCAGTTTTTTTTCTGTCGGTATGCCAAATTCGTCAGTTGCCTGAAAGACAAAAGTCATAATCCGCTCCAGGTCGTCCTGAGCAACAGAGAGCAGCCGTGCCCCCGCAAGATGCTTGCGCAGTAGCATGCAAAAAGCAGGTGCTGCAGGCGGGTTTTCCGCTTTTCCCCGGTAAAGGTGGATGCGTGCCAGGCGGGGATCGGCGGAACAGAGCAGCTGATGGGAAGTATTATGCTTGCGCAGCTGCAGTATTATTGTCAGTTTGTCGGGCTGATTTATTTTTTCCACTCTTGCTCCCGTCAGCAATTCCTGCAGTTCGCGGCGGACAAGGTACATGGTAACACCGTCATAAGCCATTTTTATTGCCTCCTTTATGCACATTCAGTATACCAGCAGACGGGACGGAAAGGCAATAAAAGCAAGAAATCATTGTCCGATTGGTGCTTTTTTGCCGTACTGCACCATATAAATGGCGTGAGGAGAATAACGGCATGAGGTGATCGGATGCAACAATTGCCCTGGACCAGACTGGCTTTTACGGATGTCTGCCGACAGCTTCAGACTAACCACAAGACAGGCCTTTCTCCCGAAGACGCCGGACTTAGACTGAAGCAAAACGGCCGCAACATACTGGAAAAGAAAAAACAGGTTTCACCCGTGCTGCTGTTTTTCTCGCAGTTCCAGGATTTTATGGTTTTAGTTTTGCTTGCGGCAACTCTGCTTTCCGCACTGCTTGGGGAATATAGCGATGCCGTTGTTATTATTTGCATTGTTTTCCTCAATGCGCTGCTGGGATTTTTACAGGAATATCGGGCGGAAAAATCGCTGGAAGCACTGCGGGAGCTGACGGCGCCAACGGCCAAGGTATACCGGGGCGGCAAGCGTTATGAAATCCCGGCGGAGGAAATTGTACCCGGTGATGTGGTACTGATAGAAGCGGGCGACCGTATTCCTGCGGATATCCGCCTGGGGGAGGTTCACGGACTGTTGGTGAATGAAGCTGCACTGACAGGGGAGTCCGTGCCTGTAACCAAAACTTCGGAGGCCCTTTGGGAAGAGTCTCCCGCCCTTGGTGATTGCGTAAATATGGTTTTCATGGGCACAATGAGTGTGGGCGGTTACGGCAGCGGTGTGGTTGTGGCTACCGGGATGAAAACGGAAATGGGGCGGATAGCCTATTTAATACAGGATGCGGAAGAAGAGGAAACACCGTTGCAAAAGCGTCTGGGGCAGTTGGGTCGCCTGCTGGTGGCGGGCTGCCTGTCAGTCTGCGGCCTGGTAGTCCTGCTGGGATTGCTCCAGGGTCTGGAGCTCTACAAAATGTTTTTGGCGGGTATTTCCCTGGCCGTGGCGGCCATCCCGGAAGGATTGCCTGCCGTTGTTACTATTGCCCTGGCTTTGGGTGTCCAGCGCATGGTAAAAAAGAACGCCATTGTCAGGCGCCTGCCGGCTGTGGAGACACTGGGTTGCGCCACTGTCATCTGTTCCGATAAAACGGGTACCCTGACACAGAATAAAATGAATGTAAAAGAAATCTGGGCCGGCGGGCGGCATTACACTGTGGAAGGAGAAGGATATGCTCCCCATGGGGCCTTTAAGCAAGGGGATAAAAAGGTCAAACCACAAGACGAACCGGCCCTGCTGTTAGCCCTTACTGCGGCTGTCCTCTGTAATAACGCCAGCCTATACCGCGGCAGTATGCCGGTTATGCCTCTATGGCGGCAAAAAAAAGTAACATGGGAAATACAGGGTGACCCAACGGAAGGGGCGCTTTTGGCGGCAGGGGCAAAAGCGGGACTCTGGCGTGAGGATTTGGAACAGAAACTGCGGCGGGTTGCGGAACAACCTTTTGACGGTACCCGCAAAAAAATGTCCGTTTTGTATGAGGGCGAAAACGGTCGGATTCTGTATGTCAAAGGAGCACCGGAAATAGTCCTGGGGAGTTGCACACAGATTTATTATGAAGGCCGGGTAGTGGAATTGTCCCGCATTCAGCGGGAGGAGGTGCTGCAGCAGACAGAAAAAATGGCGGCACTGGCGCTGCGCACCCTGGCGGTAGCTTACAAGCCGCAAACAGGCGGTTCGGGGCAGATCCGGGAAGAAAACCTGATTTTTCTTGGACTCCTGGGAATGATGGATCCACCGCGGCCTGAAGTGCTGCCGGCCATTCGCAAATGCCATAAGGCAGGCATTAAAACAGTAATGATTACGGGAGACCATAAAACAACGGCCATAGCAGTTGCCCGCTCTCTCCACCTTCTGCCGCGGCACGGGAAAGTGCTGACAGGGCGTGAGCTGGATGCAATGACGGATGGAGAGCTGGAGCAGGCAGTGGAACATACATATGTTTATGCCAGGGTTACACCGGAACATAAGCTGCGGATTGTCCGGGCGCTGAAACGTCGGGACCATATCGTGGCCATGACGGGAGACGGAGTCAACGATGCGCCGGCGGTCAAGGAGGCCGATATCGGTATTGCCATGGGGGAGAGCGGCACAGATGTGACCAGGGAGGCGGCCGCCATGGTGCTGGCAGATGACAATTTTGCCACCATTGTCAATGCAGTGGAGGAAGGGCGCGGCATCTATGACAATATCCGCAAGTTTATTCGTTTTCTCTTGGCCTGCAATACCGGAGAGATTCTGACCATGTTGCTGGCCATGCTGGCAGGGCTGCCTCTGCCCCTGCGTCCCATTCAAATACTCTGGATCAACCTGGTAACGGACGGTCTGCCGGCCATGGCGCTCGGTGTTGATCCTCCCGACAGCCGGGTTATGGAAAGGAAGCCACGTCACCCTGCCGAGAGTATTTTTGCCCGCGGGTTATGGGAGAAGATCCTGGGACGCGGTATAGCAATCGGCCTGACCACTGTTTTGATCTTTGCTTTTGCGCTTGGGCGGGGCGCCGAGCTTGACACGGCCCGGACCATGGCTTTTGTTACACTTATTATTGCCCAGATGGTTTATGTTTTTGATTGCCGTAGCGAGCAGTTGACCGTCTGGCAGATTAGTATCTTTACCAACATTTGGCTTTTGGCTGCTGTTGGTTCCTCCCTGCTTTTACTTGCTTTGGTTCTTTACCATCCCGGGCTGGCGTCAGTTTTTATGACTACTCCGCTGTCGGCAAAACAGTGGCTGCTGATTGTGGGGGCCGCCGCCGCCCCTGATATTTTGGGCGGCTTGCTTGCCCTGCTGAAAGCAGTTTTCCTACCCCGGGTTGCTGTTTTAAAAAAATAACTAAATTTGCCACCTTCGTTTTTTTTGTTAAAATAGTAAAGGAGAATACACATATATAAAGAGAGGTAAGTTAATGATCAAAAGCATGACAGGCTACGGGCAGGCGGAAAGCGTTCCCGGAGAGAAAAACTATTTCAAGGTGGAATTACGGTCCGTTAATCATAGGTACCTTGATATTAACATCCGCATGCCCAGGGAAATACAGGCACTGGAGGAAAAAGTGCGACGTCGTCTGCAGCAAGTCCTGAGCAGGGGGAGAGTGGAAGTAAACATAACTTGGAATGCAGAAGACGCGGAGGCGGTAAATGTTGTCCTGGATCGCAAACTGCTTTTTGCGTACAGGAAAGCGCTGGCAGAAATGCAGGACATCTGCGGTGTCAAGGATGCGCCCGTACTGGAAATTCTCACACGTTTTCCCGATCTGCTGCGGGTAGAGAAGGCAGAGACGGAGCTGGATAAAATCTGGAGCGACCTGCTGCCTGTCCTGGATGCCGCGTCGGCAAAACTGCAGCAGCAGCGCCTGGAAGAAGGAGCCCGCCTGGAAGCGGACCTGCTGCCGCGCCTGCAGCTGGTGGCCGATTTTTCCCGGCAGGTGGAGGAGAGGGCCCCGCTGATTGTGGCTGAATACCGCAAAAAGCTGGCCGAACGCTTGCATGAGTTTTTGGCGCAGGCGGAAATAGATTCTTCCCGCCTGCTGATGGAAGCCGCCATTTTTGCCGACCGTTGCAATGTGACTGAAGAACTGGTCAGGCTCGGGAGCCACTTGACAGCTTTTAAAGCGACACTGCAGGAGAAGGGGCCGGTGGGGCGGAAGCTGGATTTTTTAACCCAGGAGCTTTTCCGGGAAGTGAATACCATCGGGTCCAAAGCCAACGATTATGAGGTGGCCAGGTTGGTGGTGGAAATGAAATCCGAACTTGAAAAGATACGTGAACAGGTGCAAAATATAGAATGAGCGTGTTTGCGGTATCTTCTTTTCACCCCTTGCATTTTTTACCGCAAATCCGTTATACTATTAGCAGGGTTCACCGGGAAAACCAATTTCGCTTCGTCGCAATAAAAGGAGGTTCCCGCCTTGCAAATTAAATTGATTAATATAGGATTTGGCAACATTGTTTCCGCCAACAGGATTATTGCCATCGTCAGTCCTGAATCTGCACCGATTAAACGTGTCATTACTGAAGCCAGGGATCGCGGTATGTTGATTGATGCTACTTACGGTCGCAGAACTCGAGCCGTTATTATTACGGACAGCGGCCATGTTGTTTTGTCGGCTGTGCAGCCGGAAACAGTAAAACACCGCCTGCAAACAAAAGAAACTGTAATGGCTGAAGAAGAGGAATAAGCAACCGGAGGAAAATAGTGGTGCAGACAGGTTTACTTATTGTGATTTCGGGTCCTTCAGGAGCAGGGAAAGGCACGGTCTGTCAAGCACTGCTGGAAAAGAAGCCCGACCTTGTCCTGTCGGTTTCGAAAACAACCCGTCAACCCCGTGCCGGTGAACAGGACGGGGTTAATTATTTCTTTGTCAGCAGGGAAGAATTTGAGGAAGCAATAACTGCCGGTGAATTTCTCGAATACGCCTGTGTCTATGACCATTACTACGGGACACCGCGCAAAACGGTGGAAAAGATGCTGGCAGCGGGACGCGATGTCATCTTGGAGATTGATCCCCAGGGTGCGCAGCAGGTGATGCGCACTTATCCGGAAGGTGTTTTTATCTTTTTGCTGCCACCGTCCGGCGCAGAGCTGCGCAACCGTATCACCAACCGTGGCACGGAAAGCAGGGACGATTTGGCAAAACGCCTGACGGCAGCGGCGCTGGAGATAGCACAGGCATACAAATACAAATATGTTGTCGTAAATGACAGTGTCCCTGCGGCTAGGGACAAGATTTTTGCCATTATCACAGCGGAAAAGCTGCGTGTCACCAGGAATCACAACTTGATTCAAGCTCTGGTCGAGGAGGTAAAAAGATGATTTATCCTTCCATTGACAAGCTGATGGAGAAAATGGACAGTAAATATACTCTGGTAATTGCTGCAGCCAAAAGAGCGCGCATGCTGAATGAAAATGCACCCAAACTGGTGGAAACAAACTCGAAGAAAGACGTTTCCGTTGCCCTTGAAGAAATTGCGGCAGGTAAAATAGGTTATGAACGCGCAAAAAAATAGAAGGCGCCTGTACCGGTCGGCGCTGCTTCGCCGGGCGGAAAGCATGCCTTCCGGAAAAGAGAAGATAAATAAAAAGGGCGAGTTTTTCGCCCTTTTTAGGTTATAAAAACTTAGTCAGGATGTGTGGAGTTACCAGAACTTCAACCATTGAAGCAACAGCCAGCAGGCCGGCGAGATAAGGCAGGGAAAAGCCCATTTCTGCCAATATGAAACGTATCGTCTGACCGCGGGATGTATTCGGCAGGGGGAAAACAAGATGATAACCAAGTTTCAGGCCGAGGGCGACACTGAGGAAAAAAGCAGGCAGTTCAAAAATGCCGTGGGGGAGCACCCCGGCCGCAAGAAAAGGCAGCGGAGCCACGCCGCTTTCCGCCAGTCGGAAAGCCACCAGGCCGAGGACGGCGCCGTTTGCCAGGGCGGAAAAAAGGGCGGGCAGACCAAGTAGGAAACCCAGAAACATAATGGAAATCAGGGATGTCAGATTGTGCAGAAAAAGAATCAGCAGCCCCTGCAGGGGCGAGGCGGTAAAAACTTCTTCGCCCAACTCCTGCAGCATTGTCAAAGATGACTCTTCCAAAAGTTTTGCCATTTCCGGGTCCTGTGAAAAGGTGGTATAAGCCAGAAAAAAACCGCCAAGAAAAAAACAAATTGCCAGAGCCAGCCAGGAACGGTTGTTACGTGCCAGTGCTGCAAAGTTTAAATTCATTTTTCCTACCTCCGTCACCATTATACGCCGGGGAGAGACAGTTATGCAAGATACGGCACTGCGGGAGGGGAATGGAGAAAAATGTGGAATCAGTGAGGAGAATGAAACCGGGGGACGACAGCATGTCAAAATATGCAGATATAATTGTCAAAATCCACAATCTGAAAGAGGATCGCTCTTTTACTTACCGTATTCCTCCTTACCTGTCTGTGGCAGTGGGCAGCCGTGTTCTGGTACCTTTCGGCAACCGAACCGTCCCGGGTTATTGTGTCGCCCTAGCAGATACAATAGACCCAAAGGTGGAGCGGCAACTGAAGGACATTAAGGCAGTCTTGGACGGGCAACCGGTCTTGACGCAGGAACTCATCAGCCTTGCCTTTTGGGGGGCAAAGCGTTATCTCTGTTCCGTCATTGATTTTCTGTAAGCCATGGTTCCCGCCACGCTGAAGGCCGCGGGAGGACATAAGACAAAAACGGCAAGATATGCCGAGTTGACGAAAGCAGGCGAAGGCGCCACCGCCAAAGGCAGTAAGCAGCAGCTTGCCCTGCTTTTGTTGAAATCCGGGCCTGTCTCACTGGCCGACCTCGAAAACAGAGGTATCAGCAGAAGCACAGTGCACAGCCTGGCAAAAAAAGGCTTGGTGAGGCTTGTCGACTTGCCTCTTAGGAGGGATCCTCTGGCCGGTCTCACACCAGTAAAGGAAGCACCGTTACAATTGACACCGGCACAGCGGGAAGTTTTAGCACAGCTTACCCGAAACGGCGCCGGTCGTCCCAAACCTATGCTGCTTTACGGCGTGACAGGCAGCGGGAAAACGGAAGTCTACCTCCAGGCTATTGCCTGCATGCTGCAAAAAGAATTGGCCAGCATTGTCCTGGTGCCGGAGATTGCCCTGACACCCCAAATGACGGAACGTTTTGTCGCCCGCTTTGGCAACAAGGTGGCCGTCCTGCACAGCCGCCTCTCGGCGGGGGAACGTTACGATGAATGGTGCCGGGTGGCCCGGGGGGAAGCGCTGGTGGTGATCGGCGCGCGCTCCGCCGTTTTTGCCCCTGTGCCGAAACTGGGCTTGATTATTCTCGATGAAGAACATGAAATTACTTATAAACAGGAAGAAACGCCGCGTTACCATGCCCGCGACATCGCCCTGCGGCGGGCGGAAATGCACGGAGCGGCGGTAATTCTGGGAAGCGCCACCCCGTCACTGGAATCTTACACCAAGGCGTTGCGCGGCGAGTACCGGCTGGCAAAACTGCCGCAGCGGATTGCGGGCCGACCGCTGCCGCCGGTGGAAATCGTCGATATGCGGGAAGAGTTGAAGAGCGGCAATAGAAGCATTTTCAGCCGCACACTGCAGGCGGCGCTCAGGGATGCCCTGGCGGCGGGCAAGCAGGCTATTATTTTTCTTAACAGACGAGGTTATTCAACCTTTGTCTTGTGCCGCACCTGCGGCCATGTCATGCGCTGCCCGGCTTGCAATGTATCCTTGAAATTCCATAGCACCTTGGCTATGCTGTGCTGCCACTACTGTGACTACCGGGAACCTTATCCTAGCGCTTGCCCGGCTTGCGGCGGACGCTATATCCGCCATTTTGGCACCGGAACGCAGAAAGTGGAAGAGGAGCTGCGGCGACGTTTCCCCGCTGCACGTCCCCTGCGGCTGGATGCAGATTCTACAGCCCGCAAAGGTGAATATCGGCAAATCCTGGCAAGTTTCAGGCGCGGCGAGGCCAATGTTTTAGTCGGCACGCAAATGATTGCCAAGGGGCTCGATTTCCCCAAAGTAACTCTTGTCGGTGTAATTACGGCGGATACGGCCTTAAACCTGCCCGATTTCCGGGCCGGGGAGAGGACTTTTCAGATGCTGACCCAGGTGGCCGGGCGTGCCGGCCGCGGTGCAACGGGGGGGCGTGTTGTGATCCAGACTTATACCCCTGAACATTACGCCGTGGTGGCGGCCCGGAAGCACGATTTTGAAACTTTTTACCGGGAAGAAAGCGCCCGCCGAAAAGAACTGGGCTACCCGCCCTTCGGCTACCTGGTGCGCCTGCTTGTCAGCGGCGGGGTAGAGGGGAATGTAATGAAGGCCGCATCCCTGCTTACAGGTTTTTTAGGAACGGAGATCGAGATCTGGGGCCCTTCTCCCTGTCCCCTGGAAAAAGTACGCGGACGCTACCGCTGGCAGCTTGTGCTCCGCGGCGATGAATTGGAACCGCTTTTAGCTGCAGCCAAGGAAGCGGCAAACAGGTTCCGGCAGTGCGCGGTAACGGCAAAAGTCCGCCTTTCGCTGGACGTTGAGCCTTTGCATTTATTATAATAGAAGTAAGGCAGACAATGAGAGGAAGATTAAAATGGCGCAACGTATCATCCGCAAAAACGGTGATGAAGTCTTACGCCGCAAAGCAGCAGCGGTCGGGAAAATCACTCCCGGAATCCGTGTGCTGCTTGATGACATGGCAGAAACCATGTATGCTGCGGACGGTGTGGGGCTGGCCGCCCCGCAAGTTGGCATCAGCAAGCGACTGGTGGTGATTGACGTCAGGGATGAACACGGCCTGCTTAAGCTGGTGAACCCGGAAATTGTGGATAAAAACGGGGCAGTTGTTGCCGTTGAAGGCTGTCTCAGCTTTCCGGGATTGGCCGGTGAAGTGGAAAGGGCGGAGATGGTTACTGTCAAGGCCCTTGATGTGGAAGGCCGCCCCGTGGAGATAGTTGCCGACGGCCTGCTGGCACGGGCGTTTCAGCATGAAATTGACCACCTGGACGGTATTCTTTTTATAGATAAAGTGATTCGTTTTGTTAATGAAGAAGAGGCGGAAGATAAGGATGAAAACGACTAAAATTGTTTTTTTCGGCACACCGGACTTTGCCGTGGCGGCCCTGGAAGCACTGCAGCAGGCTTTTACCGTCTTGGCCGTGATCACGCAGCCGGACAGGCCTGCCGGCAGGGGAAGGAAACTTACGGCACCGCCGGTAAAAAACAAAGCCCTTGCCCTGAAAATCCCTGTCTGGCAGCCCGAGTCGGTTCGTGGCAATGAGTTTGCCGCGAGACTTGCCGCCCTGGAACCGGATTTTTTGGTAACCGCCGCCTACGGCAAGCTGCTGCCGCGGTCGGTGCTTGCCGTACCGCGCTTGGCGGCGCTTAATATCCATGCATCGCTTTTACCTGCTTACCGAGGCGCAGCCCCCATCCAACGTGCAGTTATGAACGGGGAGAAAGAAACGGGCATTACGATTATGGAAATGGATGAAGGCATGGATACGGGCGCTATTATTCTGCAGGAAGCGATCCCCATTGCCGCCGACGATACGGCTGGGACGGTGCATGACAAATTGTCCGTCCTGGGGGCCAAGCTGATTGTGGAAGCAATCCGAGCCGTCCTTTGCGGCACCGCCGTCCGCCGCCGGCAGGATGAAGCAAAGGCATCCTCTGCACCCCCAATCCAACGGGGGGAAGCGAGGATTAACTGGTGCGCCCCTACGAATGTGGTGCATAACCTGGTGCGCGGTATGAACCCCTGGCCGGGAGCGTATACTGAAAGTGACGGCAAACGACTGAAAATCTGGGCAGGACAACCCGCCGCCGGCCGGGGAACGCCTTGCGGCCTGGTCCTGGAAGCCGCCCCGAGCGGCATCTTGGTGGCAACGGGGGATGGCGCCTACCGGATCACCAGGCTGCAGGCACCGGGGAAGAATATTTTGCCGGCTGCAGAATTTCTGCGCGGCAACCCCTTGCCTGTTGGAACCGTACTGGGAAGGCAGGAGGGAGGAGAGAGAGGAGAATGATTAAAAAACGTCTTTTTCTGGGACTTTTAGCCTGCAGCCTCCTGCTTATGGCCGGCATCCTGGCCTATTTTTTCCTCACATTTTTCCGCCGTGACCCGGGGGTGCTGCGTTACATCTTCCTGGGGGTAATTCTGGCGGTCCTGGCGGTGCTGGCGGTAATCCTTTTGGGTTTTTCCGGTATTTTACTGTCGCTGTTGTCCGACAGGGAGTTTTTGTTCCTGGAAAAGCCAATGAATTTTACTGTTTCCTTGCTGTATCCGGTGGTGGTCCGGGTGGGGAGGCTTTTTAAAATAGCTCAGGACAAAATCCAGCGTTCCTTTGTGGAGGTCAATAACCAGCTTGTGAGGGTAAGGTGCGGCAGGCTTAAGCCGGACCGCCTGCTTGTCCTGTTGCCGCACTGCCTGCAAACAGCAGAGTGCAATAAAAGAATTACGAGCGACCAGTCCAACTGTATTCGCTGCGGGCGCTGCCCTGTAGGCGGCATCCTGAACCTGTGTGATCGTTATGGCGTGCCTGTACGTATTGCTACAGGCGGCACACTGGCCAGGGATGCAGTCAAGAAACTGCAGCCGCAGGCCATTGTGGCCGTAGCTTGTGAACGTGACCTGACAAGCGGTATTCTCGACTGTATTCCTCTGCCTGTTTTGGGCGTTACCAATGAACGCCCCAACGGCCCTTGTTACAATACGGCTGTAAACCTGCAGTCTGTGGAGGAGTCCATACTGTTTTTCATTAAAGGAGGAGAAAAGAATGTTCGGCTTAACCTTTCTTCCTGATTGGACATGGATTATCATCCTGCCGGCGTTATTTTTTGCCATGTATGCACAGGCCAAGGTTCAGGGAACCTACCAACGCTATTCCCGCGTTCATGCCCGTTCCGGGCTGACGGGAGCCCAGGTTGCACGCAGGCTGCTGGACAGAGCCGGACTGACCCATATCCCTGTGGAGATGAGCAGGGGGATGCTTTCCGACCATTTTGACCCGCGCGAGGGCGTGATCAGACTTTCTCCCGGGGTCTACCAAAGCAATTCCTTGGCGGCACTGGGTATAGCGGCCCATGAAACGGGCCATGCCCTGCAGCATGATGACGGCTACTTCCCCCTTGCGTTTCGCAACAATCTTTTCCCCGTAGCCAGCATCGGTTCACAACTTGCCTTCCCGCTGTTTTTCATCGGTTTCCTGTTTGGGACCACCTCCCTGGGCTACCTGATGGATATTGGTATTCTGCTGTTTGCCTTTGCCGTGCTTTTTCAACTGGTGACGCTGCCTGTGGAATACAATGCCTCAAACCGTGCCATCGCCATGCTGGGTGAAGGCGGGTATCTCACCCGGGAAGAAATCGGTCCCGCCCGGGAAGTCCTGAATGCGGCCGCCCTAACCTACTTGGCCGCAGCGGCTGTTGCTTTAACACAACTTTTCCGTCTGCTTATCCTGCGGGACAGGAGAAGGTAAAATGAAAAAAAAGCACCTCTCAGCCCGGGAAGCCGCATTGTTGGCCCTGGAGTCTGTCCTGGAAGAAGGCGCTTATGTTAATCTGGCTCTGGCCAAGGTGCTGTCCGGACACGCGCTGGACGAGCGCGACAGGCGGTTGGTGGCGGAAATAACTTACGGTGTGGTGACTTACAAGCTTACACTGGACTGGATAATCATGCAGCTTACAGGTCGGCCGGCAGACAAGCTGGACCGGCCTGTGCTGCTTGTTTTATATATCGGCCTGTATCAGCTTTTTTACCTGGACAAAATTCCTGCACCGGCGGCAGTGCATACCAGTGTGGAGCTGATTAAAAAAACAAAAAAGCGTGCCCTGGCAGGCTTTGTCAACGGTGTGCTGCGCGGTGCCTTGCGCAGAAAAAACAACCTGCCATGGCCCGACAAAAAGGAGGAGAACACGGCGGAGTACTTAAGTCTCCGCTATGCCCATCCGCTCTGGATGGTGAAACGCTGGCTCGACCGGTTGGGTCCCGAGGAAACGGAAAAACTGCTGGCAGCCAATAATATGGCACCTCCTGTCACGATCCGTGTCAATACATTACGCACAGACAGGGAGAGTCTGCTTTCCCGACTGGCGGCGGAGGGGGTAGAAGCGGAAGCGAGCGGGATTACACCGGAGGCAATAATCATCAAAAGCAGCCCCGGTCTTGGCAGCCTTGCCTCTTACAAGGATGGCTTGTTTCAGGTACAGGGAGAAAGCGCCATCCTTGCTTCCCGCATCCTGGCGCCTGCTCCCGGCAGCCGGGTGCTGGACATGTGCAGCGCCCCCGGAGGCAAAACCACCCACCTGGCCGCCCTGATGCAGAACAGGGGGGAAATTGTAGCCCTTGACATCTACCCCCACCGCCTGGAGCTGGTAAAAGCAAATGCACGCCGCCTGGGAGCGGCTATCATTACCACCGTTCTGCTGGACGGGCGGGAAATCACCCCGGGGCAGTACGGTCTTTTTAATTACATTCTGCTGGACGCACCTTGTACCTGCCTGGGAGTGATCCGCCGCAAGCCGGATATTAAGTGGAGGCGGCGGGAAAAGGAGATAGGTATCCTTGCCGCGCTGCAAAAGGAGCTTCTGGAGAGGGCGGCTGCCGTCCTCGCTCCCGACGGGGTGCTGGTGTACAGCACTTGTACCAATGAACCGGAGGAAACAACGGAGCAGATTGATTCTTTCCTGGAACGACACCCGGAGTTTACTTCGTCTCCTTTTACTGTCAGCCTGCCTCCTACCCGGCGGCAGCAGTCGGTGTACGGCGGCATTCAGCTTTACCCCCATGTGCATGGTGTGGACGGTTTTTTTCTTGCCAGGCTGCGGAAGGCCGGCCGTTAAGCTCCCGCTTTGCATAGGTGAGGCGTTTTTGATATACTTGCGCTGACATTACGGTATGTTTGCGGCCGGATTTGACTGCAAGGATGTGTTCTGTTTTGGACAAGATTAATCTTTTGGCTTTAAATGCCGATGAAGTAAAAGGATTTTTAACCCGTTTTGGCGAACCTGCTTTCAGAGCGAATCAGCTTTTGGACTGGATCTGGCGGAAAAACGCCGACTCTTTTACCGAGATGAGCAATCTGCCGCTTGTGCTGCGCCGGCAGCTTGCCGACGTGGCAGTGATTGGCATTTTAAAATTACTGCGTACCCAGGAATCAAAAGACGGGACGGTAAAGCTGCTTTTTGCCCTGCAGGACGGGCAGACGGTGGAAACAGTAATTTTGCCTTATGACATTGGCAACAGTGTTTGCCTCTCTACCCAAGTGGGCTGCAAGATGGGATGTGCTTTTTGTGCTTCCGGCATGCCGGGTTTTATCCGCAACCTGGCACAGGAAGAAATCATGGAACAGCTGCTTTTTGCGCGCCGCATCGAGCAGGCAAGGGGGAGACGGGTAAAAAACGTCGTACTCATGGGAAGCGGCGAGCCCCTTGACAACTGGGATGAAGTGCTTGCCTTCCTGCAGGCGGTAAACGACCCTCAGCGGCTTGGTATGAGCCTGCGCCATATTACTCTTTCCACAGCAGGGCTTATCCCAAAAATCCTGGAATTGGCGGCAAAAAAACTGCCGCTCAATCTGGCGGTATCGCTGCATGCCGCAGACAATGACCTCCGCAGCCGCCTGCTCCCGGTGAATAAAAAATACCCGGTGGAAGAGCTGGTGGCTGCCTGTGATCAATATACGGCCGTTACCGGCCGTCGCGTAACCTACGAATATATTCTGCTTGACAATATTAATGACAGGCCTGAACATGCACGCAGGCTTACAGAGCTATTGAGAGGGAGGCTGTGCCATGTAAACCTGATCCCTCTCAATCCTGTTGCGGAACTGCCCTACAGGCCCAGTCCACCCGGGCGTGTTAAAACTTTTGCCACTGTCCTGGAAGAAGCCGGCCTCAATGTTACCGTTCGGCGACGCCTGGGCAGTGACATTGCTGCTGCCTGCGGGCAATTGCGCAATTTATTTTGTGGGGATCCAAATGAGGGGTGAAGAGTTTGTTAGCAGCAGGTATCAGCGACCAGGGGAGAGTACGGCCAAACAATGAAGACCGTTATTTAATCCTCGACGAGAGCCCGTTATTGCTCTTGGCCGTTGCGGACGGGATGGGCGGGCATGCTGCAGGAGAGGTGGCCAGCTCTATGGCGCTGGATGTAATCCGCAGCTATCTTGACAGCCACCGCCAAAAGCTTTTGCAGGCGGCGGCACAAGGAAAGACTCTGCTGCCTTACCTCGAGAAAATGTTGGCGCTGGCCAACGCCCAAATCCTGCAAAGCAGCGGAGAAAACTGCGAATATAACGGTATGGGAACTACTCTCACCATGATTTTGCATGTTCTGGAAATGTCCTGGCTGGCCCATATCGGCGACAGCCGTGCATACCTTTTCCGTGAACAAAGCGTACAGCAGTTGACTGAAGACCATACCCTTGTCTCACAGTTGGTGAAAAACGGCCAGATCCGTGCAGAGGAAGCATCCGACCATCCCCAGCGCAACATCCTGACGCGGGCGCTGGGGACTGACAAGGATCCCGGGTTTGATATCATTCCCCTTTCTTTGCGGAAGGGGGATCGCCTGCTTCTTTGCACGGACGGGCTGCACAGCCATGTCGGCGCAGAAGAAATAGCCGGCATTATCGCCGAAAGCAGCAACCGGGAAGAAGCTGTAAAAAAACTGGTGAATTTGGCAAATGCCAGGGGCGGAACCGATAATATTACCGTGATTTTGGCTGAAAAACTGTAATCCCTGCCCAAAGAGGACTCGAGGTGAAGAGATGATAGGGAAAATATTGGGGAACCGCTATCAAATCATGGAAAAAATCGGAGACGGTGGTACGGCAGTCGTTTATAAAGGGAGAGATACTCTGCTTAACCGTCATGTAACCATTAAAGTACTGCGTCCTGAATATGTGAGCGACCAAGATTTTGTTCGCCGTTTCCGCCGTGAGGCTCAAGCTGCTGCCGGCCTGTCCCACCCCAATATCGTCAGCATTTATGATGTGGGAATGGAAGACGGGGTTCATTATATTGTCATGGAGTATGTCCACGGCCAGTCCTTGAAAGCGCTTATTGAAGAACTGGGACAGCTGCCTGTGCGAATGGCTGCAGAATATGCCGCGCAAATTGCCCTGGCCCTGGGCAATGCCCATAAACACGGTATTATCCACCGGGATGTAAAACCGCATAATATTCTGATCAGCGATGACGGCCGTGTAAAAGTAACCGATTTCGGCATTGCACAAGCTGTCACTGCCTCCACCATAACTTACACTGGGGCTATTTTAGGTTCGGTGCATTATTTTTCCCCGGAGCAGGCGCGCGGAGGCCAGACAGATGAAAAATCTGACATTTATTCCCTTGGTATAGTTTTATATGAAATGTTGACAGGAAAAGTGCCCTATAGCGGTGAGTCTCCTGTTTCCATTGCTGTCAAGCACCTGCAGGAGCCTTTTCCCGATCCACAGGAGAGCAATCCGGAAATACCTGTGGAAATAAAAAGGATTATTTTTCGGGCGGTGCAAAAAAATCCGGCCGACCGCTTTCAAACTGCCGGAGAAATGGCGGCTGAACTGCAAAACTGGCTCTCCGGCAGGCAGTTGCATCCTTCCACTATTAACAAGCCTTATGTTACAGGCATGAAGGCGGCCGAAAGACGACCGGCGGCCAAAAAGAAAAGAGGCATAAAAATACTTTATTTTCTTGCCGCCCTGATGGCGGTTCTCATGCTGGCACTCTTTGTTTACGGTGTTTTTCGTTTCCTTGACTCAATTCGTGTTCCCGATGTGGTAGTTCCCAATGTGGAAGGCGAAACACTCCAGAATGCCACCATGATTCTTGAAGAAGCGGGCCTGGTGCCGAGACTTGGACAGCAGGAGTATCATCCCGACATCCCAATCAACCAGGTCATTAGCCAGGACCCGAAAGCAGGACGCACTGTAAAAGCGGGCCGCACGGTCACACTGGTAACCAGCCTGGGACCGGAACTGATCACCGTGGAAAATGTTGTGGGAAAAATGTTGCGGGAAGCACGCATGGTCTTGGAAGAAAGCGGTTTTGAAGTCAAGGTGGAAGAAGTCTACAGCGAAATGCCGTCCCAGACTGTTGTCTCACAAGACCCGGGCGGCGGCTATAAAATACCGCGGGGCTCGGAAATTACCCTTTATGTAAGCAAGGGCAGCGAGCCGATAGAAATGTTTGATTTTACCGGCAGGACACTGGAAGATGCCGAAGCCTGGCTTTCGCTTTTCGGGCTCAACCTGCGGCATATTAAAGAAGAGCATAGCGATGAATATGAAGCCGGTTATGTAATCGACCAGTTTCCCGCCCCGGGCGAAATGGTGCAGGCTGGGGACGACGTGGATCTGGTAATCAGCAAAGGACCGGAAAAGCTTCCCCCGGAGAAGATCCCCCTTACCATTAACACGGAAGGCATTCCCATCGGGGAGACAATCACGGTGACTATCCGTGACGAGGAAGGGGAAAGGAGCGAAACATATGTCTGTGACGGAAATCCGATCCAGACCTTCGGCTGGGGCAGCGGCACCGTGGAAGTAAGCTGGGGCATTTATACGGAAACAGTAGCCTTTCCATAATGCAGACCAGGAGGGAATGTTTCTGCAGGGAATTATTCTCAGGGCGGTAGGAGGTTTTTATGATGTTCGCACGGCAGACGGCAAAACATACCGCTGCCGTGCCCGCGGCAGGCTGAAAAAAGTGAAAATGGGACTTTTGGCAGGCGACCGTGTCCGCTTTAGTGTAACGGCCGGCGCGGAAGGAGTGGTGGAGGAAATATATCCACGGCAGACGCTGCTTTTTCGCCCACCTGTAGCCAACGTGGAGCAGGTGATGCTGGTTGGTGCGTTGCAGGATCCGCCCCTGTCCCTGCAGCTTCTGGACAGGCTGCTTGTGCTCGCCGCCAGCCGTCGCTTGCACCCTCTGATTTGTTTCAATAAGGCCGACCTGCCGCATGCCCGCGAGGATATTGCCGAACTGCTTGCCATTTACAAAGCTGCAGGCTATACCGTCTTTGTTACCAGCGCCAAAACCGGACTGGGCATAGGGGAACTGCGGGCCGCGCTGTGCGGCAGAATTTCTGTGTTGGCCGGCCCTTCCGGGGCGGGCAAATCTTCCCTAATTAACCGTATCCAGCCTGGTCTCTCGCTGAAGGTGGGCGGTATTTCGGAAAAAAGCAAGCGCGGCCGCCACACAACACGCCATGTGGAACTGCTGTCACTTGACTGCGGCGGCTTTGTGGCTGATACCCCGGGATTCAGCCAGCTGGAGCTGTTGGAGATAAAAAGCAGGGAGCTCTCCGCCTATTTCCCCGAGTTTGCCGCCTTTGCCGCACAGTGCCGTTTTCATAGCTGCCTGCATGCCGGAGAACCGGACTGCGCAGTCAGTGAAGCTGTGGCAAGACAGGAAATCGCCGCGTCACGCTATGAGCACTATTTGCTTTTTTTACAGGAAACCAGAGAGCAGGAAAGGAGTTTTTAAATGCTCATTGCACCATCACTCTTGGCTGCCGATTTTTCCCGCCTGGCGGGGGAAGTGCAAAAAGTGGAGGCCGCCGGTGCGGATTGGCTGCATTTCGACATTATGGATGGACATTTTGTGCCCAATATTACCATGGGCCCGCAAATCGTCAAATCCCTGCGCCGGCACACAGGGCTTTTTTTTGATGTCCATCTGATGATTGAAAACCCGGAAAGGTTTCTGGAGGATTTTGTCGACGCCGGTGCCGATGCCGTCACCGTCTCGGCGGAAGCATGTACCCATCTGCACCGTGTGCTGCAGGAAATCCGCAGGTTGGGCGTTAAGGCCGGCGTAGCTCTAAACCCGGCCACACCACTAAACATACTTGATTATGTCCTTGATGAACTGGACTTAATTTTGCTGATGAGCGTCAATCCCGGTTTTGGCGGCCAGAAGTTTATTCCCGCCGTTCTGCCGAAGATTGCCAAAGCAAAAGCAATGCTTTCAGGCAGAAACATTCTGCTGTCGGTAGACGGAGGTATTAATGCGGAAACAGCTCCCCTGGTAGCGGCGGCGGGAGCGGATGTGGCAGTGGCCGGAACGGCAGTTTTTGGCCAAGATGATGTGGTGCAGGCCATAAAAATGCTGCGGACGGAGAAGAAGTCTGTTTAACAGTCCCCGGCTAAGCAAAGGTTGCCGCCTGTCCACCGTGGTGCGGCTTCCCGGAGGGATTTATATGAAAACTGTGTATGGAGATGAAAAAGAGCTTCTAGCCCGCTGCAGGCAAGGCGATCTTGCCGCCTATGATATATTGATGCAGCGCTATGAAAAAAAGATTTATGCGCTCTGCCGGCGCATGTCCGGCAATAGTTTTGATGCCGAGGATCTGGCCCAGGAAGTGTTTCTGAAGGCATTCAGAGCTCTGCCAAATTTTCACGGCCAATCCGCTTTTTCTACCTGGCTTTTCCGCATTGCCGCCAATACCTGCCTGGATGAACGCCGCCGGCGGAAAAGGCGGCCCGCGGCCCTTCCCCTGGAGAAGATGCTGCCGACGGAAGACGGGGAAATCCGTGTGGAAGTACCCGACAAGTCATCCGACCCGCTGGCTGCCGCTCTCAACAGGGAAATGAAGGATGAGATCCAGGAACTACTGGACCAGCTTCCACCCAAGCAGCGCAGCGTTGTCATTCTGCGTGACCTGCAAGGTTTTTCTTATGAAGAAATCTCCCGGATGCTTAAAATTAACATGGGGACACTAAAATCACGGCTGAACAGGGCGCGATCACAGTTGGGCAAACTTTACCGCCGGCAAGAGGAACAAAAAAGCAGGACCGGACATCTAAAAGGTGGAAGGGGGGTTGAAACATGAAATGCAGGGAAGTAAAAAAATTGCTGAGCGAGTATCTTGATCAAATGCTGTAAGGGACAAAGAAACAGGCTTTCGAGGAGCACCTGGCTGGCTGCAGCAACTGCCGGGAAGAAATTGTTTCAACCCAAAATGTTTTGGCTTTGCTCAAAGCAGCGCCCGAGGCAGCCCCGCCACCGAAGCTTAGGCAAAAAGTCCTTCGCCTACTGCAGCAGGAAAGACTACCTGCCGGGAAGGCGGGAAGGAGCTGGTTCCCGCCCGCCGTTGCGGCAGCCGTCATTTTTGTGCTGCTTCTAGCCGGCAACCTGCTGCCCGTTTTTCTGGCCGGTGAGACGGGAGTACTGCGGCTCGGCGATTATGACGGCGCCACTGATTCAGTTGCAGTCCGCGAGGCGCCCGCCCCGAAAGCCGATGCGGCACAGGAGATTGTCACTGCCGTTGATGACGGGGCAAGCCCGCCGGATATGGAGCGGGAAGTATTGCGGCAGAGCAAACAGGAAGTACGGCCCCCCCTGCATTTATACCGTGTACTGCTCAATGTTGTCGGCATACCGCTGCTTTTGCTTTCCGCCCTTTTAGCCGGAAAAAGAAGAAAGGAAAGTAAGGCGTGAAAAACAAGGGGAAATTCCTCATTATTGACGGCAGCAGCCTGCTGTACCGGGCTTTTTTCGCCCTGCCGCTTTTGACCACCAGCCAGGGTCTCTACACAAATGCAGTTTACGGCTTTACCACCATGCTGCTGAAAGTTCTGGAAGAGGAAAATCCGCAGTATGCAGCTGTTGCTTTCCACAAAAGCAAAAAAACTTTCCGTCAAGAACAATATGCCGACTATAAAGGCAGGCGGGAAAAAACGCCGCGTGAACTGACGGAACAGATTGAATACGTCCGTTTATTGCTGGCGGCACTGAAAATCCCCGTGGTGGAAGCAGAAGGTTACGAGGCGGACGACCTGCTTGGCACATTGGCCACACAGGCCGTGCAAAACGGGATCAGGCCGGTGATCGTCAGCGGCGATGCCGATGTGTTCCAGCTGACTGGCCTTCCCTGCGAGATTATTTTTACCAAGCGCGGCATTACCCAAGTGGAGCGCTATGATGAGGCTGCCCTCAGTAAGCGCTATGGTCTTTCCGCCAGGCAGTTTATTGATTTTAAAGGCCTGAAGGGCGATACTTCGGACAATATCCCCGGCGTTCCGGGCATTGGGGAAAAAACCGCCATCAAGCTGCTGAAAGCGTACGGCTCACTGGAGGGCATTTATGACCACCTGCAGGAAATCGGGGGCAAGCTGCGCGACACTTTGGAAAAATACCGCACACAGGCATTCTTAAGCCGGAGACTGGCCACCATTGTCACCGATGTGCCCCTTGCTTTTACACCGGCGGATTTTGTCCGGCAAGAAGCGAACCGGGAAGAATTGCGCCGGCTATTTAGGCAATTGGAATTTAAAAGCCTTTTGGCTAAATTGCCCGGGGAAACGGCGGAAACGGCGCAAAAAGAATACTGCCGGGAAGATTTTACGGAAGCGGGCATCGGGGAGTGGGAAGCTCTCGTTGTCTCACTTGAGGAAAACACGACGGTTGCACTGTTGCCCCTGCCGCTTCTGGCAGGCTGGCAGGCCGACCCGTCCGGCATAGCTGTTGCTCTTGCCGGCCGCACTTTTTATTTTCCTTTAGACAATACAGAAATGGCCAAGAGAGCCTTGACTTCACTTGCAGCCCGCGGGATCCGGGCTTTGCTTTATGACGCCAAAAGCTGGATTAACCTTTGCCGGCGCCTCACCGGCAGGGAACCGGCCGGCACCTATTTTGATGCGGCGCTCGCCGCTTATCTGCTGGACCCGCTGGAAAACGGTTACCCGCCGGAAAAACTGGCACGCACATACCTTAAGCGCACATTGCCCCCCCCGCCGGGGAAAAAGCAGGAAGGGACTGCGGGGTTTAAGGAGTATGCCTGTGCCGCCGCCCGCGCTCTCTATGACCTGTACCCGCTGCTGTTGCAAAAACTTGAGGAAAACAAATTGGACAGCCTGTACAATGAACTGGAGCTGCCGCTGGCACAGGTTTTGGCGCGCATGGAATTTTCCGGGGTAAAAGTTGATACGGCCGCCCTGAACGCCCTGGAAAGCGAGTTCCGGGAGCGGGCAGGCGCTTTGGAAAATCGCATCTATGAACTGGCCGGTGAAGAATTCAACCTTAATTCGCCCAAACAGCTTTCCCGCATTTTATTTGAGAAGCTGGGCCTGCCGGCCGGTAAAAAAACAAAAACAGGCTATTCCACCGACGCAGAGGTGCTGGAAGCACTGGCCCCCTACCATGAGATAGTTGCCGCCATTTTGCAATATCGCATGCTTGTCAAGCTGCTCGGCACTTACCTGGAGGGACTGACCAGGCTTATTAATCCAAAGACAGGCAGGATCCACACCACTTTTCACCAGACTGTGACAGCCACCGGACGGTTGAGCAGTTCCGACCCCAATCTCCAGAATATACCCATCCGCCTGGAAGAAGGCCGGCGCATTCGCTGTGCCTTTATTCCCGGCAGGCGGGACAGAGTTATCCTGTCGGCAGATTATTCCCAGATCGAACTGCGTGTCATGGCCCATCTTTCCGGCGATAATGTTTTGATTTCCGCTTTTCGCCATGAAGAAGATATTCATACCCGGACGGCGGCGGAAGTTTTTGGCGTGGCGCCTGACAAGGTCACACCGGATTTACGCAGCCGCGCCAAGGCGGTTAATTTCGGCATCATTTACGGCATTAGCGATTACGGCCTGTCCCGCCAGCTTGGCATTACCAGGCAGGAAGCACGTGCTTATATTGACCGTTACTTTGAGCGCCTGCCGGGAGTAAAGACTTATATTGAAGAGATTGTCGCCCGGGCCAGAAAGGATGGCTATGTCACCACCATTCTCAACAGGCGTCGCTATTTGCCGGATATAAATTCCCGCAATTTTACAAAGCGCAGTTTTGCGGAAAGGACGGCAATGAATACGCCTGTTCAGGGTTCGGCGGCCGATATTATCAAGCTGGCCATGCTGCGAATTGAAGAAAAACTGCAACCGTATGCTGGCCGTGCTTGCATGATTCTGCAGGTGCATGATGAACTGGTGTTTGAAACGGAAAAAGAGTTGCTCCCAAAAGTTGCGGAGATTGTCCGGCAGGAGATGGAAGGCGCCATAAAACTCTCGGTACCGCTGGTAGTGGATCTGAAAGCCGGGCCCAACTGGGCCCAAATGGGAAAAATTACAGTGTAAGGGTAAGAAAAGGATGCCTGAATTACCGGAAGTGGAAATAATTTGCAGCGGACTGGAGTGTATCCTGCCGGGGAAGAAAGTGGCCGCCGTGGAAGTGCACTATCCCCGGGCGGTCAAAATCCCTACGGCGGCGGAACTGCAGGAAAAACTTCCGGGACGGACAGTAGTTGCAGTTAAAAGACGCGGCAAATATCTGCAAATTTTTTTTGACTGCGGCACAGTCCTGGTAGTTCACCTGCGGATGACGGGCAGGCTGCTTTTTTTCCCCGCACCGCAAAAATGGGACAAGCATACGCACGTGCTTTTTCACTTTTGTGACGGCTCCGTGCTTGCCTTTCATGATGTGCGTAAATTCGGCACAATTTACTGGGTAACGCCGGATCGCTTTTCAGAAATCCACGGTCTGCATACCCTGGGACCGGAACCGCTGTCTCCCGATTTTACTGCCGACTACCTGCAAAAACAGGCAAAACGGCGCAAAACAAGCATTAAGGCGTTGCTGCTCAATCAGCGGGTGGTGGCCGGGCTGGGCAATATTTATACCGATGAAGCCCTGTACCGGGCGGGAATCCGCCCCGATCGTCCGGCGGCTTCCCTGAGCGCAGGAGAAATTGCGGCGCTGCACAGGTCCATCCGCGCCGTGCTGAGGGAGGCTATTTATTACAGAGGCACAACCATGAGCGATTACCGGGATGCCACGGGGAGAGAAGGCAGTTTCCAGGAGCATTTGCGTGTTTACAGGCGCGGCGGCAGGCCTTGCCCATGCTGCGGCCATACCATTGTCAGAATAGTAGTGGGGGGCAGGGGGACCTATTTCTGCCCCCGCTGCCAGCGCTGAGATAAAATTGTCTGCACTATTTGTGCTTCCTGCCATACTATGAAGTAGCCGTAGTAAGGAGGAAGCTATATGCAGACAATATCCATCATCCTTTTGGGGCTAGCGGTTTCTATGGATGGTTTCAGTGTCGGTTTTGCCTGCGGACTGCGCAGAGTACATCTGCCTCCCGCTTCCTTGCTGATTATCTGTTTATCCTCGGCGGCTTCCATATTTATATCCATGACGGTGGGCTGCTGGTTGGCGCGCTTTGTCAGCAGGGAGGCGGCAAATTATCTGGGCGGTGTCATGCTGATCGTCTGCGGGCTTTTTGTTGCCGGCCAGACTCTCCGTGCCGGGCGGAACGGGAAAAAAGGCGGGGCAGACAGGTGCAGCACGGGGGGAAAAAGCATCCGCTTTTTGGCGGAAATACTGCGTGAACCTTCCCGGGCGGATTTTGACCGTTCGGGTATTATTAGCGGCCGGGAAGCTGCCGTTCTGGGAGCAGCCCTGGCCATGGACGCTTTTACCGGCGGCTTTGGTGCCGCCCTGATGGGATTTTCGCCGCTTGCAGTGGTGATGGCGGTCGGAACCGCCAAATTTTTTCTCCTGGGCGGCGGCCTCATTGCCGGCAGGCAATGTGCGCACAGGATAGGCGGGCAAAAGGCAACCCTTCTTGCCGGGGCGGTACTGGTACTTATAGGCATTATGCGTGTTTTCAGTTAAGACAAAACAAAGGAATTTGCAGGAGACGGCTTTTTGCCGTCTCTGTTCTTTTTGCCACAGCCTGTACATATAGTGTGTAGTAAGGATGTGGCAGGCTGTTTGCAGCCTGCGGCGGAAGGGGAGGATTATGCGACGCCTGCTCTTTTTTCTCTTTGTCTGTCTGCTCCTGATAAGCGGCTGTCAAAAGCAGCAGCAAGAAGAGAAACCGGAACTGCATTTCCATGTGGCCGCCCTAACCGGACCGCTGACACTGAACCCGGTGTTTGTGCGTGATTCCGCCTCCGCGGAAGTGGCCGCCTTGCTGCACACCACACTGCTTGTCACCGATCCGCAGACGCTCACGCCCCTGCCGCGCCTCATTACTTCCTGGGAATATGACAGGGAAAAGCTGACTTATCTTTTTACGCTTTATCCTGAGGCCGTCTGGTCGGACGGCACGCCCATTACGGCGGAGGATGTGGCTTTTACCATGCGCGTACTATCACACCCGGATTATACCGGCCTCCTTTATCTGCCGCTCCGCTATGTCCTGGGTGCCGCAGAATATAAAGCGGGACACGCCTCGGAGTTGGCTGACGGTGACATTGCCGGGATCAGGGTGATTGATGAGAAGACACTCTCGGTAACACTAAAAGAGCCCTACGCTCCTTTTTTGTCCCTGCTAACCTTTGCGCCCCTCCCGGCCAGGTACTTGTCAGCGGTAAAGGTCCGGGACCTGGAAAGGCACGAATTTTCCCTGGAGCAGCCTGTCACTTCCGGCCCATATCTATTGGCGGAATGGAACCGGGACGAATATGTGCATGTGAAGGCGAACCCTGCATATTTTTTGGGTAAACCCGCCTTGGACAATCTTTATTACCGTTTTATCCCCAATACGGAAACACAATTGATTGAACTCTTGGCCAGCAAGCTTGATCTGGTGCCACGGCGGTCAAGGTTGAGGATGTGGCCGACCTGAGGAAAAATCCGGAGCTAAAGGTCTACACCAATCCCCGCCTTGTTTATGATTATATTGCCATTAATATGAAGAAAGAAAATTCACCCGTCAGTGACAAGCGAGTCAGGTCCGCACTGGCCATGTTGCTCGATAGAAAAGAGGTGGTGGACAATATTCTCCTGGGCTTTGCCGACCCGC
>JAAYLG010000041.1 GCA_012522075.1 Bacillota bacterium | reverse complement strand
GTGTCGTCGAGGTTGAAGGGGCAAAGAACCTGCAGGCTTCCTGCATCACACAGGTGTCCGAAGGAATGGTCGTTCATACCAATACTGACAGGGTGCGCAAGGTAAGAAAAGTCCTTTATGAATTGATGCTCTCGGACCATTCACAGGATTGCCTGACCTGCACCAGGAACTTGTCCTGTGAATTCCAGGCACTGGGCAGGCTGCTTGGGGTCGAGGACTCCAGGTTTGAGGGAGAACGTTCTCCGTTTCAGGTAGATGCTTCCGTTGCCATTACCAGGGACATGACAAAATGCATACTATGCCGCCGCTGTGTTACCGTTTGCAATGAAGTCCAGGGAGTGGGAGCCATGAGCCCGCAAAACAGGGGCTTTAAAACCGAGATCGGCCCGGCAATGAACCTGCCCCTGGGCAATGTTAACTGTGCCATGTGCGGCCAGTGTACTGTTGTCTGCCCGGTAGGGGCACTAAAGGAAACCAACTCTGTCGGTGATGTTTGGGAGGCGCTTCACGATCCGAAAAAATTCACCGTAGTGCAGGTCGCCCCTGCCGTCCGGGTTGCTTTGGGCGAGGAATTCGGCCTGCCGGCAGGTTCCAGGATAACCGGGAAAATGGTAGCCGCTTTGCGCAGGCTGGGCTTTGACCGCGTCTTTGACACAAACTTTGCCGCCGACCTGACAATTATGGAGGAAGGGACGGAATTTTTAAACCGGGTCAAAAACGCCCTTACCGGCAAAGGCGCCGTCTTGCCCATGATCACAAGCTGCAGTCCGGGCTGGATCAAATATATTGAACACAATTTCTACAATCGGCTTGATCCCCTGTCGACCCGCAAGTCTCCCCACTGCATGCTCGGCGCCCTGATCAAATCTTTTTACGCCGAAAGCATTAATGTCCGGCCGGAAAACATGTATACCGTTTCCGTCATGCCCTGTACGGCCAAGAAGTTTGAAATACAACGGGAGGAAATGAAAAACGGGGGCCATAAAAATGTAGATGCCGTGATTACCACACGCGAGCTTGCACAAATGATCAAATCTGCCGGAATAGACTTCCTAGAGCTCCCGGACGAGGAATTTGACAATCCTCTCGGTTTGTCGACAGGAGCGGCGGATATTTTCGGGCTGACAGGCGGTGTAATGGAAGCCGCCCTGCGCACGGTGTATGAACTGGTGACAGGAAGAGAACTCCCCTTCGAAGGCTTGCATGTCACTCCGATTGTCGGCCTTGAGCAAATTAAAACGGCAACAATAGAATTTACGGATGTCCTGCCCGAATACAGCTTCCTGGAAGGGGTGGAAGTAAAGGTAGCTGTCACCAGCGGTCTTGCCGGGGCAAAAATACTGTTGGAACAACTGGCAAAAGGAGAATCACCGTATCATTTCATTGAAGTCATGGGCTGTCCCAGTGGCTGCATCATGGGAGGGGGACAGCCAAGAAGCAGTGATCCAAATGTGCGCAGAAAGAGAATGGCCGGCCTCTACACGGAAGATGAAAGCAAGGTTTACCGCAAGTCACATGAAAACCCTTACATTATCTCACTGTATGAAAACTACCTGGGAGAACCCAACAGTCACAAGGCCCACGAATTATTGCATACGCACTACGTGCCCCGCGGCAAATTTAATGAGCTAACCGACGAGAATTTTGTGGTTGAGCTTGACGAGTTTACTAAGCGCAGAATTGCCCGGACCACGAGGCAAGAGGCGAAAATTCCTCCTGTCCCCGTAAAAACAGAACAGGAAAGCGTCTCTGCCAGGATTCTGGAACTGGAAGCCGAGAATAAAAAGCTGAAAAATGAACTGCAGGATACACAGGAAACAGTAGAAATAATGAAACTCGTGCTTTCCAAATACACCAAGCAAAGCTAGAACCCGGCAGTCTGCAAAACAAACCCTGCCGCCGCCATGCTCGGATGGCGGTGGCAGGGTGGCAAACACCCGTGTATTTACAGAGTTATGTCTAAAAGCACGATTCTGTTGGGGAGGGTAGCCAGTGGACAATAATAACAACAATAACATAAAACTGCTTATTGCAGATGCAGACCCCTCTATACGAGCCATAGTCAGACGCTGCGCGGAGGATGAAAAATGGCTCCTGGACGAGGCAAAAGACGGGATAGAGGCAGTCAAACTGCTGCGCCGCAAGAAATATCACCTGATTATTTTAGAAGTGGAACTTCCCGTAATCGACGGCTTCATGATCTGCGAAAACCTGAAGCATAATCCCGATATTCTGGTGATCTTTATCAGCAAGAAATCTTCCGAGAATGACCGCCTGGCAGCATTTGCAGCGGGCGGCAACGACTACATTATAAAGCCTTTTTATCCGCGTGAACTGGTAGCCAGAATTAAAAACCTCCTGAAGCT
>JAAYLG010000040.1 GCA_012522075.1 Bacillota bacterium | reverse complement strand
TTGTTTGCACCATTGTTGGCATCATTTTTACCGCAGGAGATAGTGAACAAGGTCAGCAACACCAAACATAGCAAGACTGTTACAAGTTTAATCTTTTTCATTTTCATTTTTTTCCCCTCCTATTTAATTGATCTCTTTGCTTCTGCAGCAAGCAACAAAGTGATTGGGATAAAGCTCTTCCAATACCTGCGGTTCCCGGCACTTTTTAGGTTCCGCAAACCTGCACCTGTTCATGAACCGGCACCCCGGCTTTGGGTTGATCGGTGAGGTCAATTCGCCCTGAACAATGATCGGTTTCGTCTTCTTATGAATGTCCGGTTCCAGAATCGCGGAAAGCAGCGCTTGTGTGTACGGGTGAAGCGGTTTTTGAAACAATTCGCTGGAAGAAGCTTTTTCCACCATCTGGCCAAGATACATGACCATTATGTCGTCGGAGATATATTTTACTACCGACAAATCGTGCGTAACAAACATATACGCAATGCCCAGCTCTTCCTGCAGATCCAGCAAAAGATTGATTATTTGAGCCTGGATTGAAACATCAAGCGCTGACACGGGTTCGTCGCAGACAATGAATTTTGGCTTTAAGGCAAGCGCGCGTGCGACCCCTACACGCTGGCGTCTGCCACCGTCAAGCTCGTGCGGATATGCATTGTATAGACGTTCCGCAAGACCGACAGTATCCATCAGCTTTTTAGTCTCTTCCCACATTTCCGCTTTTGTCATTTTGCCTTGCATAATAAGCGGCTCCATTATGGTTTCACTCACTGTCTTGCGCGGATTTAGCGATGAATAGGGATCCTGGAAAATGATCTGCATATCCTCACGTAAAGCACGCAGTTCTTTTTTGTTTGGTCTTGTAATATCCTTGCCCTCAAAAAATATCTGACCGCTTGTGATGTCCAAAAGATGCAGAATTGTCCTCCCCAGGGTGGTCTTGCCACACCCCGATTCACCAACCACGCCAAGGGTCTTCCCTTTGTCCAACGTAAAGCTGATGCCGTCTACAGCATGGAGCACCCCCCCCTTTACGGTAAAGTATTTTTTTAAATTTTTTACTTCTAGCAGTGCAGTCATTAACCGCTCACCCCCCTCAAGATGCATTTGACATAATGGCCAGGCGAGACCTCGACAGTTGCAGGGGGCCCGGCGGAACATTTTTCCGTAGCCTCGGGACAGCGCTCATAAAACTTGCAGCCTTTAGGCAGGCGCGTTGGGTCCGGCATAAGCCCCTTGATCGGCTTGAGTCTTGGTTCCGTTGAGTCCAGTCTCGGAAGCGAGTTGAACAACCCCACTGTATACGGGTGCGCCGGGTAGTCAAAGATGTGTTCAACAGTGCCATATTCCACAATTTCTCCTGCATAGACTACCGCAACGGAATTGCACGTGTTCGCTACTACGCCAAGATCGTGGGTGATCATTATGACCGAAGTCCCCAGCGTTTCTTTCAGGTTGTTCATCATTTGCAGAATCTGCGCCTGGATCGTAACATCAAGCGCCGTCGTCGGCTCGTCTGCTATCAGCAACAGCGGGTTGCACGCCAGTGCCATCGCAATTACCACGCGCTGCTTCATCCCGCCGGAAAACTGATGGGGAAATTCATTGCTTCTCTCTGCCGGGATACCCACCATCTCCAGCATTTCACACGCCTTTTTTTCGGCCTGCGCGCGGGATATTTTGTTGTGCAGCCATATTGCTTCCGCTATCTGGTAGCCGACCCGCTCAATCGGGTTGAGCGCCGTCATGGGGTCCTGGAAGATCATTGCTATCTTATTGCCGCGTATTTCGCGCATCTGCTTTTCTGTCAACTGCGTTAAGTCCTGCCCTTGAAAAACAATCGTTCCACCGCAGAATTTCGCCGGCGGTACCGGCAGAATACGCAGAATCGACCGCGCTATCGTCGTCTTCCCCGCACCTGTTTCCCCAACCAGTCCAAGCGTTTCCCCTCGTTGGACATCAAGGTTAACACCGTTTAGTGCATGGACAACTGCATCATCCGTATGGTATTCGACAACCAAATCGCGTATCTCAAGTATTTTTTCAGACACTCACTTCACCTCAATTCCGCAGCCGTGGGTCTAGAGCATCCCTCAGCCCATCACCCAGCAGACTAAAAGAAAGGACGGTTATCATAATGCAAAGACCTGGATAAAGCGCAAGCGTACCGTGATCCCTCATGACATGCCTTGCTTCCGAAACCATTGCGCCCCATTCAGGAATGGGAGGCTGGGCACCCAGTCCGATAAAACTAAGTCCGGCACCCGCAAGTATATTCATGCTAATATTCATCGTAAGTGAAACGATGACCGGCGCTATGGCGTTCGGAATGATGTGTTCCCTGATAATGCGAAAACTCCCCGCATTGATGGCTTTTGCCGCTTCTATGAACTCCTGCCCGCGAACCGTAAGAATTGAAGCACGCATGATGCGGGCGGGACCGGGTATCATCGCAATACCGATGGCAAGAATCGCATTTTTTAAGCTGGGGCCCATCACTGCGGCAAGGGTAACACAAAGCATAAACATTGGTATACTCTGGTAAATGTCCATCAGGCGCATAATTATGATGTCTGTCCAGCCGCCATAGTACCCGGCAATAGAGCCTATAGTAATCCCTATACAGGCGGCAATGGCTGTTGCACCAACACCAAGCTGGAGAGATTGGCGCGCCCCATAGATAATTCTGCTTAAAATATCCCGTCCCAGCTTGTCACATCCCAAAAGGTGTTCACGGCTGGACTTGGCATACGAAAGCGAATAGTCTTGCAAATCATACGGGTACGGTGCAAGGAAGTCGGCAAATATGGCAATTAAAATTATTGCGATAATAACGAAGAGCGAAATCATGGCAGCTTTATTTTTTTTCAGTCGACGCCATGTTTCGGCAAATCTGGATCTCCTTTTGCTAATTGCAATTTCACTCATGACGCCGCCTCCCCACTCACTGCTTTTTTCTTTTTCACGATATATTGCGAACGTATCCTCGGGTCAATAATGGCAAAGACAATGTCGACAATAAGCAGCACCAGGGCAAATAACGTCGATATAAAGAGAACACTGCCCTGAATAACCGGGTAATCCCTGCTCTGCAGCGCGGAAAGCGTATAGCTGCCAAGACCGGGTATGGAGAATATTACCTCGGAGATCATCGACCCACCCAAGGCAATCCCAAAAACTGATCCGATGATCATAATTACAGGGATTACTGCATTTTTAAGTGCATGCCTGAACAGCACATTTCTTTCCGATTGCCCTTTCGCACGCGCAGTCGTTATGTAGTCCTGCCTGATGACCTCCAGCATGTTCGATCTCGTCTGCCGCGCAATGGTAGCCGCATAGCCCAGCGCGTTCGTTATGGCCGGCAAAATCCACCCTTTCCATGTATCAACTCCGGCAGTAGGCAGGAGACCAAGCTTGACGCAGACAAGCTGGATAAGCATTAACGCAAACCAGAAGTTGGGCATTGATACACAGAACAAAGAAGCGAATATCGCCGCGTTATCTTTCCATGAATACTGATTTGTTGCCGCATAGACCCCCAGCGGAATCCCAATGCCAACTGCAAGCAACATGCTCATGCTGACAAGCAGTAAAGTAAAGGGAAATCGCTTTAATAGCTCATCCAGTACTGCTCTTTTAGTCTTGTATGATGTGCCAAAATCACCGCGCAAAAGTTTCCCGATATAATTTACATACCTCACAAAAAAAGGGTCTCTGAGCCCCAGCTCTATCCTTAACTCCTCCATTTCCTCTTCCGTTAACAAATCGCCGCTCATCAAACGCACAGGGTCGCCGGGTGTTATGACAATAAATATTAACACCACAAGCACAATGCCCAGCATGGTGGGTATGAGTAATAACAAGCGCCTGCCTATATATGCCAGCATTCTACTCCTCCTCACAGTTTAACTTGTTGTGCTTTAGCGTCATCGCTTCATGTCCGTTGCTCAAGTACAAGCCAGGGCACTGTTAAATACTGTCTACTTCATCGAGTTTAGTCTCCTCCTGCAATTTACAACCAAAAAGTTTTAACAAGCGAACTGATGTTATTATATACTCTCTCGTATAAGCATCATCAACCTCAATTGATATTTGTTCCATTATTTTTCTTATCCTATACACCACCGTATTGCGGTGAATAAACATTGACTCCGATGTTTTAAGATATGAGCGTTCGTTACGAATAAATTCAGTTAAAGTTTCTAAAAGTTGAGTACCATCCTTTGTATCCTTATGCCAGAGTCGGATAACATCAGGATGACAGGCACAAAACTTGTCCTCGTTTTCAGTTGACTCCATGATATAATCTAATGCATGCTCATAGAAAGTAAAATACGGCGCGCTCGAACCCTCTTTTTGTCCCCTTTTGATAGCATAAATAGCCTGTCCCACATACCGGTTCAACCTATTAAAACCTTTAAATCCAAGACTAACACCACAGAGAATGCGCAAATGAGGAAATGTCGACCGAATGTTTTCAATCATTCCGTCAACACACT
>JAAYLG010000039.1 GCA_012522075.1 Bacillota bacterium | reverse complement strand
TCGTGACCGGATGCCGGGTCTCAGTGGCTACAATAAATACCTTGCCTGTGTGCAAAAGGAAGACCTTTTCCGCGTACCTTTCACAAAAGCAGAAGTGATCCGTGAAAATATGAAAAAAGGTAATTTCCTGCCAGAAGCAGAATCTGTATTCAAAGCTGCGCTCAGACCGGGCATACTTTTATTTTTGGCGGTTTTAACCACCAGGTGAGAAAAATTACCGGAGCCACTCTTACACAGTACGGGAAGTAATGTAAGGCCAAACAGGGCAAAGAAGTGAAAAATGTTGGAAAAAGCTTTAAGTTGGCCGAAGGAATAGGGAAGGAGTAATTTTATGAAGTATGAGCAGCTTGCACAAAAAATTGCCGACCTGGAAGCAGAGGCTGCAATTGAGCTTGTTTTGCAGCTGGTTGAAAGCGGGGAAGAACCTGCAGCAATTCTTGCCGCCTGCCGCAAAGGCATGGAAGGTGTGGGCAAAAGGTTTGAAAGCGGCGAATACTTTGTTGCTGATTTAATGCTTTCAGCCAGTTCATTCCAGGAAATAATGCAGCTTTTGGGACCGGCCTTAAGTGCCGGCATCCGGCAGATGGAGTCAAAAGGCAAAGTTGTCATTGCAACAGTCAAAGAAGATATTCACGATATCGGGAAGAACCTGGTAATTGCCATGCTGTCAGCAAATGGCTTTGAAGTTATAGACCTGGGTGTGAATGTGGACCCGGACGTCATCTGCAAGGCAGTTATCAGAGAACAGCCACACATTTTGGCACTGTCCTGCCTTTTGACATCCACACTGGACGGAATTGAAGCTACCATTGCAGAACTGGCAAAACAGGGGTTGCGTGACAAGGTAAAGGTCATTGTCGGCGGGGCGCCTCTAACGGCAAAACTGGCACAACAGTTTGGTGCAGATGCTTACGGGGAAGACGCATATGATGCAGTGCCCCAGTGCCTGGCTTTAATGGAGGGAGTATAAATGGTACCAAAAAACAGGCTGCTGGCAGAAAGAATTTCCCGCCTCCGTGCGGCGATCAGACTAAAAGAGCACGATAAAGTGCCGCTTGTGGGCAATCTTGGCTTCTGGCCCGTCAAGTATCTGAACAAATATACCATGCAGGAAGCTTTCTACAATATTGATGTAATGGCCGAGAGCTACGAAGCAGTTCTTGCACGGTGGAGCCAGTGGGATGCGCTGACAACATCGGTGACCTCCCGGGCGCCCCTGCTCGATGCGGTGGGGTCAAGGCGCTATGTTATCCCCGGCCGCCAAATCTCCCCGTATGCGGATTACCAGCATCCCGACCAGAGTTTCATGGAAGCTGATGAATACGACCAGTTAATTCAGAATCCTGCCGGATTTCAGGCAGAAGTTATCCTGCCACGGGTATGTGCCCGTATTACTAAAAGCAGCCTCTACGAAACGATAAAAGCCATCGCAAAAGTGTATACGTATACGCAGCAACTGCAAAAAAAGGCGGGAGCATACTGGGAAAGCTGGGCAGAGCGTTATGCCATAAGCCCCCTGATGCGCAATGTTTTTCTGGTGCCTGTTGACCTTATTATCGACAGCTTCCGTGGGTTTAACAAAGGCTTGGTAGACATTAAACTCCGCCCGGCAAAAATTGTGGAGGCGTCCCACGCCTTGCTTGACAGTTTAATTCATGGCGGGATGGCCGGCCTTCCTGCAGGGCAGGATTTCCCTGTCCTGTATAACCCGCAGCATGTGAGCCCTTTTATTTCCCCGCGGGACTACGATAGAGTTTACTGGCCATTCTACAAACGCATGGTTGACGAGTTTACCGGCCGCGGCCACACTGTCTGGTCCGTGTTTGAAGGGGTACAGGACCAGCACCTGGAACGCTTGCAGGACCTTCCTGCGGGCAAAGTTGTTGCGCATTTTGAAGGGACTGACCTGGCCAAAGCCAAAAGATATTTATCCGGGAAAATCTGTATTGCCGGTGGGATGCCCAATAACATCCTGGCCAAAGGCACCCCGGAAGATGTGGCAGAGCAGGTTAAAGCCGTCATGAAACTTTTTGCGGATGAACCCGGTTTTATCATGGCCGCTGACGGGGGCCTGAATTCCGCCAAACCGGAAAATATTGATGCCTGGATGCGGGCTTTGGAGCAATACGGTTTTCTGGGAGGGAAGCTGCAGGTGGAAGAAGTCGCGGCAGACGTCAGCCCGGCCGGAGACGAAATGCCGCTACAGAAAGAGAGCTTAATTACTCCCTGGGAACAGGTCAGGAATGAATTTGGTGAAATTAAAGGTGATGAAGAAATTATCGGGCGAGCCTGGGAAGAGCTTGAATACTCTGCACTGGGACTGCTTGGCATGATCCTGAGGGCATAAACATTAAACGTCCCGAAAAATTGCTGGAAATGTCAAGGGCTGCATTAAAACTGGGTCCATACATCATATATGGAACAGGGGCTGTCCCGACTGGAAATTTGATGATATGTGGCTGGAGCAGTAAACGACAAAAGAGGAAAAAATACGGAAGGAAACTTCAAAATATTCTAAAAACTATTGCGATATTTCCGGATTTGTGTTATAGTAAAGTTAAATAAAATGCAAATAACTGATAAACATAAGCCCATACAGCAGACCGTGCATCCTCCCTGCACGGTCTGCCCATAACAGGCAGAACCCCGGCAGATCCGGGGTCTTTTATTGTCCAGGCACAGCCTGCCATTTTTCCTGCCAAAAAACTGTACCTGCAGGAACGGCTTCAGTGCGCCCTGATCCAGTCTGCAATATCGTGAATAACGGCTGCATCAATGTTCTTTGCTTCTTCGTATTCTGCCGGCAGGCTGTTTCCTTCTCCGGCCTGAAAGAGGTGGTTTAAGCCGGCGTAGCTCTTAAAGGTGACATTGCCGCTGCCGGCCAAGTATTCCTGCCAGAGGGCGAAATCTTCCATTGTAACCTGGTAATCACGTTCACCTTGCAGGATCAGCAGGGGAAGCTGCAGGTTCATGGCCGTTGCCGCCGGGTTATACCCGCGCAGGTCCAGCCAGTAGGAGGCGGGGATATTGAGCAGTTGTGCGGGCGGTGTGTCTGGCGCAAGCTTAGGGTCACGGATATGCTTTATGCTCTGCTCGAGCAGTTCCAGCTGAGCTGCTTCCGCCTCGTTAACTGTTCCGTCTGCTTCCGCCAGGTACCGGCTTTGTTCGAGGATCAGCTCCTCCAGCGGGCGCACTGCACCTGCCAGAATAATCAAACCTGCCAGGTTATTATTTTCCGCACCGATCCTGGGTGCGAGGGTGCCGCCCAGGCTGTGTCCGAGGAGGAAAATTTTATCATCCCGGATCTTGCTTTCCGCCTGCAGCAGCGAAAATGCTGCCAGGGCGTCTTCTATGCTTTCTTCCCGCACAGTGAATGCGGACAGGGAGGCAATTTTGGCACCGTGTACCTTTGTCCGTTTGTCATAGCGGAGGACGGCAATGCCCCGATTGGCGAGCCCCAGGGCCAGGTCTTTGAAAGGCTTATTGGGGCCGATAGTTTCATCCCGGTCCTGCGGGCCGGAGCCATGGACGAGAATTACGGCAGGGAAGGGGCCTTCTCCGTCCGGGACGGTCAGCGTTCCCGGAAGGGCCCATTCGCCCTTACCCACAGTGACGTCTTGCTCGCTGTATTTGGCAGGCAGGCCGTAAGAGGGAGGCTGATATTCTGCAGTAACGGGATTTTCTGCCGGCAAAAAGTAGAGACCGGCAATACGATTGTCACTGTTGAAGGTAAGACGGATATCAAGCTGGGCCAGCGCAAAGCGGGCAGTAATAATGACTACACGGTAGCGGCCCAGTTCTTCCGTTCTCTGGGCAACCTCCTGCCGGTAGGGGCCGGCCTGGTGCTGAACCGCTTCCCAGGCTTCCTGCAGCTTTCCTGCCGGCAGCTCTTTCTTCATAGTGGCATCAAAATAGGTGACTGCCTCTGTATAGTCTCCCGCTCTAAGCAGGCTGAGAAATTCACCTGCCAGTTCCGTTATCTCGCCCTGCAGCGGAGGAAATTTCTCCGTTTTCCGGCTGCAGGCAGCTGACAGCAGGACGCAGGCCAAAATGGCCGCAAGCAACAGTCTTCTCCAGGGCATATCATCACCCTCCCATCTTCAGCTGTATAACATTATTCTCTCCCTGTCAAGGATTACCTGCAGGGGGAAAAATATGCACAAAAAAGCAGGCTGTCTGCACAACGGGCAGCCTGCTACTGTTATCCTATTCAATAATCCCTTTCTTCTGCAGGAATTCCCGGGCTACTACATCCGGGCCTTTTTCATCAACGACAACCTGTTTGTTTAGCTGCTGCATCTCTTCGGTGTCAATCAGCCCTTCCAGGACAGAAAGAGCTTCTTTAATTTCCGGGTACTCGGACAAAACGTCATTCCTGCAAATTAAAACGCCATTATAGGGAGGGTTAAAGCCCTTGTCATCTTCCAGGACAAGCAAGTCCTGGGCTATGAGCTGGCCGTCAGTGGAGTAACAGTTGATAGCATCGACCTCCCCTTTGGCAATTGCCTGATACATCAGGCCGAAATCCATCTGTGGGGTTTCTTTGAAGGCAAAGCCGTAAAGCTCTGTATATTCTTTATAACCCTGTCCGGGATAATCTTTCCATGTCTGGTCAACGGCAAGGACCATGTCTTTGGCATAGGGTGCCAAATCACTTTGTTTCGTCACATTATGCTTCTCGGCCCATTGGCGTGGTACTGCCACCGCATACGTATTGTTGTAACCGTATGGCGGGAAAACATACATGTTATACTGCTCCAGATACTGGTCGCGGACATAGGTATATACTTTGTCCGGGTCGCGCCATTCATCGGTCAGTGTCTGTTCAAACAACCCGAGGAAGGATGTGCCGGTGAAACCTGTATGCATGTCCAGGTCTCCCCGTACTGTTGCCTCATGTGCCGCCATTGCCGACCCCAGGCTTTTAACGTGCTGCACTTGATAGGCAGTTTTTTCTTCAATGATTGCTTTCACAATTTCGCCCAGGATCTCCACTTCAGCGTACCCCTGCGTCCCTACCTTAAAAACACGTTCGTTTTTCCGGCTGCTGCTGCAGCCGGCTACGATTGCCGCTATGGCTGCAACCACAGCCAGCATCAGCACAAAAACTTTTTTCCTGTGTTGTTGTAACACTCTCGCAACCACACCTTTCTTATTTGTTTTCCGCACGCAATCCTCTTGGTATGAGCAAATATTCTATTTTCCCCAGCAGATAATCGGCGAGCAGTGCCATTACCGCCGCAGGGACTACCCCCAAAAGCAGCAGGTGGTTCTGCATTAACTGAAGCCCGCGGACAATATACGTACCCACACCACCGGCGCCAATATAGACAGCCAGTGTTGCCGTGCCGATACAGATTACAGTGGCTGTGCGGATACCTGCCATAATTACACTTAAAGCAAGGGGAAGTTCCACCATAAGCAGCAGCTGCAGATTTGTCATGCCCATGCCGGTGGCTGCTTCCTTGAGGAAGCTGTCCACGTTTTTAATGCCGATCAGTGTGTTGCGCAAGATGGGCAGCAGGGAATAGAAAAAGAGAGCTGTCATAGCCGGCTTATTGCCAAGCCCCAGGCCCACAATAATCATAATGGCAAGCATGGCCAGGCTGGGAATGGTCTGTACAATATTGGTGATGCTGACGGCAATCTTTTCCAGCCAGTGGTAACGTGTTGCCAGAATTCCCAGGGGTACTGCCACCACAATGGCCATGGCCACGGGCACCAGCACCAGGAAAAGATGTTCCTGAATTGTACCAATGAACTGCGCGGGATTTTCCGCAATATAGTCAAGGCTTTTTTGCAGTACCTGCATTACCTGTCTTCCTCCTTCCCGGCTGCCGCCGTAGGCTCGCCATTTTCCTTAATATCCGGCCAGAGGACATCTGTCAGGATATCAACCAGACTGGCACGTGTCATCAGGCCCTGCAGCCTGTTTTTCTCATCGACAACGGGAAGGTAGCCGGCACCCTGTTCCGCCATCAGGTGAACAGCCTGGCGGACTGTCTGCCCCACAGTGACGGCAGCCGGCGGCGGTGAGAGATAGTTGCTAACCGGCCCGCCTGTGGTGAGATTGCTCTGGACGACCCGAATGGTAATAATGCCTGCCAGAACGCCTTTGTTGTCCACCACCATCAGGCTGTCAACCCGTCTTTTCCGCATGCGCTCCAACGCTTCAGCCAGGCCGCGGTACGATTCTATGGTAACAGGATTGGTATGCATTACTTCTTCCACGAAAACTTCGTCCGGTGAACGGAGCAGCCTGTCTTTGCCGATAAAGCTGGTGACAAATTCATCCGCCGGGTGGCGCAGCATTTCATCCGGCTCGGCGGCCTGTATAATCCTGCCGTCTTTCATCAGGACAATCCTGTCGGCCAGTTTAAGCGCTTCGTCCATATCATGGGTAACAAAAATAATAGTTTTTTGCAGCTGCTCCTGCAGTTTTTTCAGCTCGGACTGCAGCTGTTCCCGTGTAATAGGGTCAAGGGCGCCAAAAGGTTCATCCATTAAAATCAGCTCCGGATTGGCAGCCAGTGCCCGTAGCACACCGATCCGCTGCTGCTGCCCGCCTGACAATTCCGTCGGGTACCTGTCAAGATACAATTTTGGATCCATTCCTACCAGGCGCAGAAGTTCTTCAGCCCGGTGCATGCACTGCTCCCTGGTCCATCCCTGCAATTTGCAGACGACAGTGATATTCTGCATAATGGTCATATTGGGAAACAGGCCGATTTGCTGGATAACGTAGCCGATGCTCCGTCTTAACTGTACAGGGTCCTGTTCCATAATATCCCTGCCGTTGACAAAAATCCGCCCGCTTGTTGGTTCAATCAGGCGATTGACCATTTTTAGCGTTGTCGTTTTCCCGCAGCCGCTGGGGCCGATCAGTGTAACCAGTTCACCCTTCTTGACAGACAGGTTGAGCCCTTTGACGACCTGGTGTTTGCCATATTTTTTTGTTACCTGCTCAAATTTGACCATATTCTTCCGCCTTTCCGTTGCCTCCGCTGCCGGTTAGTTGCCGGCAGCCAATTTTCTCAGTTGTTCAAGTGCTTTTTTTGAGCCGACAGCAAGCAGTGTGTCCCCGGCTGAGAGCACAAATTCAGCACCCGGCGACACGAACCAGCGCTTTCGCTGGCGCACGGCTATTACGGTTACTCCCGTAATACTACGCAGCCGTGTTTCCTGCAGGCTGCAGCCATTTAAAGGGGAAGCGGCGCCGAGAGTGATTTCCTCGGCGTTTTGCATATTTTTCAGCATGCCTGCTTTATAAGAAACAATATCCCTGATCAAACGTTCAATTTCTGCGTTAATCCTGTTCCGTTCTTTCGTCAGTTGCTTAAGACGCTTTTCCAGTGCTGCCAATGTGCCGTGTTCCTGAAAACTTTCAACAAATTCCCTGGCGGCTTGACGCGATAGGATAACGGTCCCTCTGTTCGGCATTACTGCCACAACTTCTTTTGCCTGCAGCAGCGCCAATGCTTTCCTTACTGTTTCCGGAGAAATGTTATACTTGCCAGCCAGTGTTGAACGGCCGGAGATTTTCTCCCCTTCCCGGTAAACGCCTTTTACAATATCCTCGGCTAAAAGCAAAGCAATTTGCTCAAAACGGGCAATTGCCGACGCTTGTTGTTTCATTTGTCCACCTCCCAACCGACAACCTTATATTATATAACAGGTTGTCAGTTGTCAAGCAAAAAAGACTATCTTGTGATGCAAGTTTTGTCTGCAGGCTGCGGCAGGATGTTTAACCTCCGGCGAGAAATTATACGTATCAGTCAAGCAGGGGGTGGGAAAATGCTGGCAGAAGCACAGAAAAAGCTGCACCAGGTTTTCGGTTATCCTGCTTTTCGCGGCGGCCAGGGCAAAGTGGTGGCAAGCCTGCTGCAAGGACATGACACTTTGGCCATTATGCCGACCGGTGCAGGCAAGTCGCTTTGTTACCAGCTTCCTGCCCTGCTGGTTGACGGCATTACACTGGTTGTGTCGCCGTTAATTTCCCTGATGAAAGACCAGGTGGACGCCCTGCTCGCACATGGCATAGCCGCCACTTTTATCAACAGTTCCCTGAAAGCGGCTGAACTGCGGGAGCGCCTGGCAGGAATCGAGAACGGCCGCTACAAGCTGGTGTATGTGTCCCCGGAAAGATTGCAGGCGGAGAATTTCCTGGAGATAGCCCGCCGGGTGCAGGTCAGCCTCATTGCGGTGGATGAAGCGCATTGCGTATCACAGTGGGGACATGATTTTCGTCCCAGCTACCGTAAAATCCCGCTCTTTTTGGCCAAGCTGCCCCGCCGGCCGGTGGTGGGAGCCTTTACGGCCACGGCAACGCCGGAAGTAAAAGAAGATATAATCAAGCTTTTGCACTTGCAAAAACCGCACGTCATTGTCACAGGCTTTGACCGCAAAAATCTTTCTTTTTCCGTCCTGCGGGAGGTGGACAAAGATGAATTTCTACTGTCTTACCTTACCGCCCATAAAAAACAATCCGGCATCGTTTATGCCGCCACCCGTGATGATGTGGAGAAAATCGCCCTTTTCCTGCAAGAAAACGGCCTGGCCTGCGGCCGGTATCACGCAGGTATGCGCAAAGCGGAACGCACAGCCAGCCAGGAAGCTTTTCTGCGGGATGAGCCGCCTGTGATGGTGGCCACCAATGCTTTCGGCATGGGGATTGATAAGGCAAACGTCCGCTTCGTGATTCATTACAGCATACCGCAGAACCTCGAAGCTTATTACCAGGAAGCGGGCAGGGCCGGACGCGACGGGGAAACGGCTGAATGCATCCTGCTTTTTCATCCCCGGGATAAAATTGTGCAGCAATATCTAATAGAGCAGACAGTTTATTCGTCCCGCAGGCTGCGGCATGAGCTTGCCAAGCTGCAGCAGGTGGTGGATTACTGTCATACGGCAAAATGCCTGCGCCGGACCCTTTTGGATTATTTTGGCGACGAGGAAGGAGGGGAAGGGTGCGGGAACTGCAGCAACTGCCGTGGCGAGGGAGAAGTTTTAGATGTAACAGTGGAGGCACAGAAAATCCTTTCCTGTGTTTACCGGCTGCAGGGGCGCTTTGGCGCGGCCATGGTTGCGCAGGTCTTAAAGGGTGCGGGTACAAAAAGGATCCGCAGGCTGCGGCTGGACAGTGTCAGCACCTATGGTATTATGGCGGAAAAAAGTATTGCTGAAATCCGCGACCTGATCGGTTTCCTTATAGCTGAAGGCTGCCTGCGCCTGACGGAGGGAAAATACCCGCTGCTGAAACTGGGGAGAAATGCGGCTGCTGTTTTGAAGGGGCAAATAAAAGTACTGAGGCCGTCCGGGGGCGGCATTGTGCAAGAAGAACGGTACGGCCGCCCGGGTTAAAGGGCGGACTTGCAGGAGTCGCAACCGTCGATATAGTTAACATAATGCGACGTATGTACACGAGCAAAATAAAGGAGGGCAAACGGGTGAAGAAGGAAGATTTTTATGCCCTGGGAAAAGATGTCAGGGAGCCGGTGCGCAAGCTGGATGTTTTCCCCAAGCCGGAGGGAGTAACCCAAGTGGTGATGGAAAGCGACGAGGTGACCAGTCTCTGCCCTGTCACCGGGCAACCGGACTGGGAGACTGTTACCATTGAGTATGTGCCGGACAAGCTTTGCATTGAAAGCAAAAGCCTGAAACTTTATTTCTGGAGTTTTCGCCAGGAGGGGCTGTTTTGCGAGGCGCTGGCGGCCAAAATTGCCAATGATGTAGGGGAGGCGTGCAAACCTCATTCCTGTACCGTAACCGTCCGGCAAAAACCCCGCGGGGGCATCACCATTATTACTACCGCCCGTTATGAAAAAAAATGATGCAAAATTTTCCGTTTTCGGGGTACAATGGTAGTAGCATGACAAGTCACAAATTATAAAAAAATAACAATCAGTATCTTGGCAGGAAAAAAAATGTGAATGGAGAAGTTTGCTTTAGATAGAAAAAACATCATTGCCGGCAGTAAAATAAAGGGCTTATGACAAACGTAAGGAGGGCTTTGCCATGCACAAGTATTATTATGATGAGGATTTGGCCTTGGTGTTCAAGATCAGCCCGGTCGTTGCTTCTGTTGTGGAGAATGACGATACAGGCGCGCCTGCCACCATTCTGGTCCATGCCGATATTAAAGTAACCAATTTTAAGCGGGAGAAAGTCAGGCGCACCATTTCCGAGGTTTATCCTGCCGACCGCTATAACCCTGATTCGGCGAAAAAAGTTTTTACCGCTACAGTTCTGCAACAAGTGTTGGGCAATGCCGTGGCTATCAGCGAGGAAGAATACGACGCCCTGAAAATGCGTTTGGAGCCGGCATCCTACTGTAACTGAAGAGCTAAAATATAAGCTTGCGTGCCGCATGAGGTGACGCAAGCTTTTTTCTGCCTTGTTTTTTGCGGGCGTTTGTCGCCCGGCGGAACTTATCCGCAAAACACACGTCTTATATGCCAACAGTACATCTGTGAAAAATATTGTATCGGGGAGGTGCTGTGCTATGAAAAAGGAAGTTGCCGCCCTACTTATCCTCCTTCTTTTGACCCTGCCGCTTGCCGGCTGCTTTACAGACGGACCGGGACGGGCGGCTGCGGCAACAGAGCTGGATGAACGCCTGCTTGCCGCCAATACAGGTTTTGCCTTTAAGCTGCTACCGCAGCTGCTGCAGGGCAGCCCCGGGGAAAATGTATTCTTTTCACCTGCCAGTGTTGCTTTGGCCCTGGCAATGACTTACAACGGTGCTGCAGGCGTCACACAGGAAGAGATGGCACGTGTCATGGGAATTGAGAACATGTCTCTGGCCGAGCTGAATACCGCAAACAGGGACCTGCTGAGTATTCTGGAGAACCCGGACCGTGGGGTGCAGACACTGCTTGCCAATTCGCTCTGGCCCGCGGCGGACGCGGAGCTGCTGCCGGATTTTGTTGACCGCATCACCAAGTATTATAAAGCGGAAGTTTCCTCCCTGGATTACACCGAGGCTGATGCCGTGAAAACAATTAACAAATGGGTGGCAAAAAGAACAAAAGACAAGATCCCGCAGCTTTTCAACGACCTTTCTCCCACCACACGCCTGGTGCTGGTGAATGCCCTTTATTTCAAGGCAGCCTGGTCCGAACCTTTTAAAAAGGGCCTGACACACGAGGCGCCCTTCTACCTGGAAGACGGCTCAACCGTAACAGTGCCCATGATGCACCGGGAAGGCACTTTTTACTGCCTGGAGGGAGCCGGCTTTAAAGCCGTCCGCCTGCCATACGGCAAGGAAGGCCGTGTTGCCATGTATGTTTTTGTTCCGGAGGAAGGGCCGGATGCTTTTGTTGCCTCGCTGACCCCGGAAAACTGGCAGACCTGGCTGTCTTCCTTCCGGCCGGAAAATGACGCCCAGGTCTTCCTGCCGCGTTTCAGCACGCGCTTTTCCCGGGAACTGAATGAGCCGCTCAAGCAACTGGGGATGGAGGCCGCTTTTTCCGATAAAGCTGATTTCAGCGGCATGACCCCGGGAGGCGGCTGGTTCATTTCCCTGGTAAAGCATGAAGCAGTCATTGATGTGAACGAGGAAGGAACGGAAGCGGCGGCGGCAACGGGAGTTGCCATGGACGAAGCCGCCGTACTGGATCCTTTTATCCTGCGGGCCGACAAGCCCTTTGTCTTTGCCGTCTGCGATGAGATGACAGAGACCATTCTTTTTCTGGGGATCATAAAAAACCCGCAGTAGGTTGTTTTTGGCCGTTTTCCCGTGAAAACGGCCAATTTTCATACTTGTGGTGTATATACATGTTAAGCTTAAAACTTGACAAACCTGCCAGGTGTGTTATATTGTTAATAGATTCACAAGCCGAGGCGAGGCATGCGCTGACCCGAAGCTAAAAAGAAAAATCCTGCACCAAAGGGGCAACCTGCCGGGAAGGGAGAGCTGTCAGGAACAGGCAAGAGAAGCCTGCCTTCTGCCTTTGTGCAGGGCAGGCTTTTTTATTTCGTCGCTCAATGAAGGGAGTGAGGAAGGTGGAAACACGGCTTGGCGTAGTCGGCATTGTGATTGAAAATATGGATGCGGTGCCGGCGGTGAACAAGATTTTGTCTGCCCACAAAGACATTATTGTGGGCAGAATGGGTATCCCTTACCGTGAGCGTCAAGTTTCGGTTATTTCCCTGATTGTGGACGGCTCCACCGATGCCATCGGGTCGCTGACCGGGCAGCTGGGGGCCTTGCCCGGAGTAAGCGTTAAATCCGCGCTGACAAAAAAATAAAGGGTGGTTTAATGAACAGCCGGATACAGCAAATCCTCGGCAAAGCGGTTGAGAAAAACATTTTAAGCAAGGGAGAAATCATTGCGGTCCTCTTATGTGAAAGCCCTCACAATGATGCTTTATTCCGGGCGGCGGATCTTGTCCGCAAGCGCCATGTGGGAGATGCCGTCCACCTGCGGGGCATCATTGAATTTTCCAATTACTGCAGGCGAAACTGTCGCTACTGCGGGCTGCGCTGTGCCAATAAAGACCTGCAGCGCTACCGCATGACGCCGGACGCTATTTATCAAGCCGCCCTCGATGCAGTTGCCCTTGGCTACAGGACAATTGTCCTTCAATCCGGGGAAGATCTCTTTTATGATGCAGATACGATTGCCGCCCTTGTCCGCAGGTTGAAAAAGCTGGGTGTGGCCGTTACCCTGAGCCTGGGCGAGCGGACTTACGAGGAATACCGCCTGTGGCGCAAAGCGGGGGCGGACAGGTATTTGCTCAAGCACGAAACGGCAGACCCAATACTTTATCAAAAACTGCATCCTGATGGAAACTACGCCGACCGGCTCAACTGCCTCTCTTGGCTGCGTGAACTTGGCTACCAGGTCGGTTCCGGCTGCATGGTAGGCCTGCCGGGGCAGACGCCGGAAATGCTTGCCGACGATCTTTTGCTACTTAAAGAACTGGACGTGGAAATGGCGGGAATCGGGCCCTTTATCCCACACCCGTCTACCCCCCTGGCGGAGGCGACTGCCGGTACGGCCGAGATGACGCTCAAAATGGTGGCTTTGGCACGGCTGCTTTTGCCCCTGGCTCACCTGCCCGCCACCACCGCCTTGGCGACAGTTGACGGTGACGGCAGGGCTAAGGCGCTTTGCAGCGGAGCAAATGTGGTAATGCTTAATGTAACTCCCCTGGAATACAGAACTTTTTATGAAATTTACCCCCAAAAAGAACGGGCCGATAAAGCGCCTGTCACCGGCCGCAGGCAGTTTGACAAAATGCTGGCTGCCCTGGGGAGACCGGTGGCGCAGGATGCGGGGCACAGCCCGAAAAGCGAATTCCAACAGGCTGTCAGCTAGGGAAAAGAGGTGCCATCATGCAAACTACACCGAGAGCAAACAGGCTCCACATTGCACTTTTCGGCCGCCGCAATGCCGGCAAGTCCAGCCTGATCAACGCCCTGACCGGGCAGCAGATTGCCCTGGTATCCGATGTGCCGGGAACAACTACTGACCCGGTTTTTAAAGCCATGGAGCTCTTGCCCCTGGGGCCGGTGGTGCTGATTGACACGGCAGGGCTGGATGACGAGGGGGAGCTGGGCGCCCTAAGAGTAAAACGTTCCCTCCAGGTTTTATGGCACGCGGATTTGGTTTTGCTGGTGCTGGAGGCTAGAAGTGTGCTTTCCGTTTCTGAACGGGATTTGCTTGCTGCCTGCCGGGAAAAAAAGCTGCCCGTGGTGGCCGCCCTGAACAAGACAGACCTGCAGCCTGTTTCAGACAAACTCAAGGCGGAACTGGCAGCGCTGGGTATTGCGGCGGTCCCTGTCAGTGCCCTGACCGGCGCAGGCATTGACGAGTTGAAAGCGGCTCTAATCCGTTCGGCACCGCCGGGCTGGGACGACCGCCCGCTGGTGGGGGACCTTTTGGCGCCGGGAGACATTGCGGTTTTAGTTGTGCCCATTGACAAGGCGGCACCCAAAGGGCGCCTGATCTTGCCCCAGGTTCAGACACTGCGGGATATTCTGGATCATAATGCTGTTGCCGTAGTCTGCAAGGAGGACAGGGTCGGGGAAACAATCCAAAAACAGCGCCAAAAACCGGAAATAGTAATTACCGATTCCCAGGCTTTTGCAAAAGTGAATGCTAAAACGCCTCCTGATATTCTACTTACTTCTTTTTCCATTCTTTTTGCCCGGCAGAAGGGGGATTTGGCCGTCCTGGCGGCCGGGGCGGTGGCCATTGACAGCCTCAAACCCGGCGACAAGGTGCTGGTTGCAGAAGCATGCACGCATCACCGCGTGGAAGATGACATCGGGCGGGTCAAGCTGCCCCGCCTGCTGGAAAAGAAGGTGGGAGGAAAGCTGCAGTTTTCCTGGTCGGCCGGCACGTCCTTCCCCGAAGATTTGCCGGCATACAAACTAATTCTACACTGCGGCGGCTGCATGATAAACAGGCGGGAGATGCTGTCGCGCCTGGCATTGGCCAAAGCGGCCGGCGTTCCCGTCGTCAACTATGGTGTTGCCATTGCTCATTTGCTGGGAATTCTGCCGCGGGCCCTGTCTCCCTTCCCGGAGCTTGCCCGGCAATTGTTCCCTGAATATTATAGAGAAAGGCAGATGAAAGAACATGTTTGAGACGGTTCATAGAAGGCAAGAGTGGGAAGAAGCGACTTTTATCAATGAAGAAGAGATTGAGAGACTGCTTTCAGAAGCCGAAAAGACGACAAAAGACGAAGTTTTGGCCATTATTGAAAAGGCGCGGCAGGCAAAGGGGCTGACGCCGGCGGAAGCGGCCGCCCTGCTGCAGGCCAGCGACCCTGACCTGCTGTCGGCTATGTTTGCCGCGGCAAAGGAAGTCAAAGAGCGAATTTACGGCAAGCGGGTCGTCCTTTTTGCCCCGCTTTATGTCAGTGATTTCTGCGTTAACAGCTGCGTTTACTGCGGCTACCAGCGGAAAAACAATTTTAAACGGCGGAAACTGACCCAGCAAGAACTGGCCCAGGAAGTCAGGCTCCTGGAAAACATGGGTCATAAGCGCCTGGCGCTGGAGGCGGGAGAACATCCTGAAGAATGCCCTCTGGATTACATCCTGGAATGCATCCGTACCATTTACGGGCTGAAATTTAAAAACGGCAGCATTCGCCGGATTAATGTCAATATTGCCGCCACTACCATTGACGATTACCGCCACCTGAAGGCAGCCCAAATTGGCACCTATATTCTCTTCCAGGAGACATATCACCGCGAGACGTATAAAGCCATGCATCCTGCCGGCCCGAAAAGCGATTATGACTGGCATACAACGGCGCATGACAGGGCCATGCTGGGCGGCATTGATGATGTGGGCCTCGGCGTGCTTTTCGGCCTGTATGACTACAAGTTTGAAGTTTTGGCGCTGCTGCAGCATGCCCGTCACCTGGAAGAACGCTTCGGCGTGGGGCCGCACACCATTTCCGTTCCCCGCCTGCGCCCGGCCAGAGGGGTTAGTCTGGACAATTTCCCCTACCTGGTCAGCAGTGACGATTTTGCCAAGGTTGTCGCCATCCTGCGCCTTGCCGTTCCCTATACCGGCCTGATTCTTTCTACCCGGGAAAGCTCCGCCTTCCGGGACGAGTTATTAAATTACGGCATTTCCCAGATTTCCGCCGGCAGCTGTACAGGCGTGGGCGGCTATAAGGAAGAAGAGGAGCGCAAGACTGCCGCGGAAGAGGAGGATTCGTCGCCGCAGTTTGCGGTGGATGATCACCGCACCGTGGATGAAGTAATGAAGAGTATTTGTGAATCCGGCTATCTGCCCAGCTACTGCACGGCGTGCTACCGCCAGGGGAGGACAGGGGACCGTTTTATGGCGCTGGCCAAAACGGGGGAAATCCAGAATGTCTGCCAGCCCAATGCCATCCTCACCTTCAAAGAATACCTGCTTGATTATGCCACCCCGGAAACACGTGCGCTGGGTGAAAAAGTTATTGCCGGCCACCTGGCGGAGATTGCGAATCAGAAGGTGCGGGAGGAGACGACGGCCCGGCTGGCCAGGATCGAGCAGGGCGAACGTGATTTATACTTTTAGAAAAGAAAAAGAGCGGCACAGGGAATCCTGCCCTGTGCTTGCTTTTTTGACGGCGCAGGAGCGGGGAGCTGGGAAAAGAATACTGAAAGAACATACTTGTAGAACACCCGGATATTATCTATAATAAGGAAAACATATAAAAGAAGAGATGGCCATCTTCATACCGGCCGCTTTCTTTTACCGGAAAAAGATGAGGGCACGGAAATAAACACTGGAGGTCCAACGTGAAAGTCATAATTGTTGGCGCCGGCAAGGTGGGAACTCAACTTGTTGAAAGCCTGCTGAATGAAAAGCATGAAATTACCGTAATTGACAGCTCACAGGATGTGATTGACAGGATAAATGATTTCCTGGATGTGCTGGCTGTCAGAGGCAACGGCGTTTCCGGCAGCCTGCTGAAAGAAGCAGGCTGCGAACATGCCGACCTGCTTATTGCCGTTACGGACAGTGATGAAGCCAATATTGTTTCCTGTGTCACCGCCAAGGCCCTGGGCGCCAAGTCTGTCATTGCCCGGGTACGCAATCCAGAATATGTGCAGGAACTGGAATTTATGCGGCAAAAACTTAATATTGACTATATTATCAATCCCGAATTAAGTACCGCATATGAAATAATCCGCCTGTTGTTTAATGCGCACGTTTCCTATACGGAAGACTTTGCCCGGGGAAAAGTTAGAATTACGGAGATTCAGGTAGGCGTTGATTCCAACTTGCACAATAAAAAAATAAAAAAATTGAAACTGCCGGAGGCGGTAATTTTTACCGCCATTGCCCGCGGCGGGGAAGTGATCATTCCCAACGGCAACACCGTTATTCATGCCAAAGATACTCTCTATGTCATGGGTGAAAGGAACAGCGTGGATGCTTTTGCCAGGAATGCAGGAGCGAAAGTTGTCGGCAACAAGGTCAGGAATGTAATGATTACCGGCGGCGGCAGGACGGCTTTATATTTGGCAGGGGAACTGGAGCAAACCGGCGTCAGCGTTAAGATTATCGAGCAGAATCTGGAGCGCTGCCGGGTGCTGGCGGAAGCTTTAAACAACACACTGGTCCTGCACGGGGACGGGACTGACATCTCGCTTTTGCAGGCGGAAAAAATTGAACTAATGGATGCCTTCGTTACCCTGACCGGTTTTGACGAGGAGAATCTGCTCGCCGCACTGCTGGCCAAACAGCTGGGGGCAAAAAAGGTTATTGCCAAGATCAGCCGTTCCAATTATATGTCGCTTTTGGAAACTATCGGTATAGACAATGCGGTCATCCCCAAACTGATTACAGCGCGTGATATCCTGCGAATTATCCGTGGCGGCAGGATTGTTTCCATGTCACTTTTGATTGGCGGACGGGCTGAGGTGCTGGAAATAATCGCCCAGGAAGATACCCCCATTATTGACAGGCCGCTGAAAAGTATCGGCATCCCGCAGGGGGTGATCCTGGGAGCAATCCTGCACCAGGGAAAACTTGAAATCCCCAACGGTGATTCTGTCGTCAGGCAGGGGGACAGGGTAATTGTTTTCACTCTGGAAAACAATATGGAAAGCGTGAAAAAACTGTTTGGGGAAAAAGGAGGCAGCAAACCGGTCTATGAACCTCAGATTGGTCATTAGAGCGCTCGGTGTTCTGCTTTTATGTGAAGCGGCTGCCATGCTGCCTGCCGTGCTCATTTCCCGGGGCTACGGTGAGGATACCGTCCCTGCCTTGCTGCTTTCCATTTTGGTTACGGCCGTGGCAGGCATTTTGCTGTGCCTGCCGCAGGTAAAGGATAAGGTTATCCGTTACAAAGAAGGTTTTGCCATTGTTACCTTCGGCTGGTTGCTTGTTTCCCTGGCAGGAGCCCTGCCTTTTTTATTTGCCGGCGTCTTGCCTTCTTTTGTGGACGCTTTTTTTGAAACGGTATCCGGCTTTACCACCACCGGCGCTACCGTGATTCCGGATGTGGAAAGTGTGCCCTACAGTCTTTTATTCTGGCGTTCATTTACCCACTGGCTGGGTGGAATGGGCATTCTGGTTCTGGCCTTGGCTGTGCTGCCTGCTTTAGGGATGGGCACTTTTCAGATTTTAAAAGCGGAAAGCCCCGGTCCTGTTTCCGCCAAATTGACTCCCCGGGTCAGCAGCACTGCCAAAATCCTTTACTCCATATATTTGGTGATTACAGTTGCCCAAATCCTGCTGCTGAGAGCGGGAGGAATGCCGTGGTTTGACAGTGTGGTCAACAGTTTTGCCACCCTGGGCACGGGCGGCTATGCCATAAAAAATGTAAGCATCGGCGCTTATAACAATCTATACTTTGAAATTGTCATTACCGTCTTTATGCTGCTTGCCGGCGTAAACTTTTCCCTTTATTACCTGGCCGTGCGCAAAAGAAGCTTAAGCGATTTTTTCCATGACACGGAGTTCCGCCTTTACATTGGTATAATTGCCGCCTATATCTTGATAATTACTCTAAATATATACGGAAACAATTACAGTTCCCTGGCGGAAAGCCTGCGGCATGCCTCTTTTCAGGTTGCTTCAATTATTACCACCACCGGTTTTACTACAACAGATTTTAACCTCTGGCCCGATTTAAGCCGCGCCCTCCTGCTGACATTAATGTTTATCGGCGCCTGTGCCGGCTCCACCGGGGGCGGAATGAAAGTAATACGCATTTATCTGCTCATGCAATATATCCGGCGGGAAGTCAACAGCCTTATCCATCCCCGGGCGGTGAAGGCTATTAAGGTAAATAACATTCCTCTGCAGGAAAGCGTCCTAACCAATGTTTTAGGATTTACCGTGCTCTACTTTATCATTTTTATAATAGCCGGACTGCTTCTTTTGACCCAGAAATATGACATGATCACCGCCTTTTCCGCCGTTGCCGCCACTCTAAGCAATATCGGGCCGGGCTTGGGGCTGGTGGGTCCAAGTACAACCTGTGCCGGTCTCACCGCTTTTAGCAAAATAGTACTGTCTTTCTGCATGATCCTGGGCCGCCTGGAGATATATACGGTTGTTGCCCTGCTGTTGCCGCAGACCTGGAAGCGCTAAAGGCTACTCAGCTTCTGTTCAGTTCATCTATTAATGCCGGCAGAAAAGTAGTGAGATTATCACCGGAAAACTGCATAGGTTTACGAATTACCTTAAAGATCCGCTTTATGATAAAATCGATAAAAATGGAGAAATGTCGTCAAGGGCGAACCGGGGGAGGGTATACATGAGCAGTCACTTAACCAAGTTTCAACAGCTTTTGCGAGAGCTTTTCCAGTTTGATTGTTCCGATCTTGACTTCGGCATTTACAGGATCATGAATTACAAACGTGACTTAATCGAACGATTCATAACGCAAGATTTGCCAGAAGCCATATCCAAGGAATTGGAAAGGGGCGCTCTGGCTGAACAAGCGCGGGCATATGAAGAACTGGAAGCGGCCAGGAAGAAGGTGCTGGAGATAAGCGAAGACGCCTTCGACCATTCAGGGAATCTGGTCAAGTATCATGATACGAACCCCGGCAAAAGGTACCTGGCGGCTCTTAAGAAGGCGAAAGCCACTAAAAATCATGAAGCGCTGGAAGCCGCTGTTTACAATCATCTCTATGCCTTTTTCAACCGCTACTGGCAAGACGGTGATTTTATATCCAAGCGCCGTCTCTCCAAAAGCGAACGCTACGCCATCCCATACAACGGCGAGGAAGTAATACTTTACTGGGCCAACCGTGACCAGTATTATGTTAAAACCGGCGAGCACTTTACCGACTATACCTGGAAAGCACAGGGCGGTGTGACCGTACATTTTAAGTTGGTCGCCGCTGATGTGGAACAGAATAACGTCAAAGGAGAAAAGCGGTTTTTCCTCCCGCGCCTGGGTAAGATTACCTGGGAGGAGCAGGCTCGAAAATTAACCATTCCCTTTGAGTTTCGACCACTTGATAAACGAGAAGCAATTACATACGGCGGCAAAAACCAGCAGGAAGCAATCATTGCCAAGGCCGTGGAGGAGATACCCGGGCAGGAGTGCCTGAAAAACGCGCCGCCGGCGCTTCATGCACTTACAGCCGAGAAGTACTGCTCTGATAACGGTAAAACTGTCACTAACTTTGAGTATCACCTGCGCCGCTATACCCGGCGTAACACAAGCGATTTTTTTATTCATAAGGATCTGAAAGGGTTCCTCTCCCGCGAGCTGGACTTTTACCTGAAGAACGAGGTGCTCAACCTGGAGGAGATGGAAGCTGCCGGCGAGATGCTGGCTGAAGGCTGGTTCCAGATGATGCGCCTGATCAAGAGGGTGGGCGGCCAGATAATCGATTTTCTGGCGCAGATCGAGGAATTTCAGAAGATGCTCTGGGAGAAACGCAAATTCATTACCGAGACCTTTTACTGCATTACGGTAGGCCACATCCCGGAGGAATTCTATCCGGAAATTGTTGACTGCGAAGCCCAATGGGAGGAGTGGAAGGCGCTCTTTCATGTCGACGAGATAGAGACCAACCTGTTCACCATCGGCAAGGATAAAAACGGCCGGCGTATGGAGATCTTGAGAGCCTACCCCACGCTGGTGCTGGATACGCGCCATTTCCCGGCAGACTTCACCGATCGCCTGCTGGCAAGCTTTGACAATTTGGATGAAGTCACGGACGGCTTGCTGGTTCACAGTGAAAACTGGCAGGCGCTAAACTTATTAATAGAAAAATACCGGGAACAAGTAAAGTGTATATATATTGATCCGCCTTTTAATGCCAAGTCATCGGAGATAATGTACAAAAATGATTACAAGCATTCAAGTTGGCTTACTTTTATAGAAAATAGACTTTTACTTTCAAAACCTTTTTACACGTCTGATGCAGTGATCGTCATTGCTATTGACGAAGTGGAGCAAGAGAAACTTGGCTTATTAATTAGTAATGTTATTCCTGAAAAGGAAAAGACCTGTGTTACGGTAGTCCATAATCCAACTGGACAGCAAGGTGCCAATTTTTCCAGTACTAATGAATATGCATATTTCTTATACCCACAGGGAGGATCTTTTATTGGACTTCAGGATCGCTCTGACAATCCTGATATACGACCATTAAGAGATGTATCTAAAGGAGCACATCTCCGAAGTGATGCGGCAAACTGCTTCTATCCAATATATGTTAGGAATGGTAAAATTATTGGTTTTGGAGACATTTGTAATGATGATTATCATCCAAATGGTGCAAATGTAAAAAGAGAAAATGGTGTTATAGAAGTTTACCCGATTGACCCACAGGGAGTTGAACGCAAGTGGGTTTTTGCCAGACAAAGTGTCGAGTCAATTGCCGATGAACTTGAAGCACGTTTTAATAGTAAAACAGGAATTTGGGACATAATCAGAACAAAAAGCCGCTTCAACTATAAAACGGTTTGGACAGATTCAAAATATTCATCTAATAGTTATGGTAGCAGGATACTTAACGAAATGCTTCCCAACAATTCTTTCACTTTTCCTAAATCTATTCATACTGTTCGGGATAGTATTGATGCTTCACTGAATAACCAAACTCAAGGGTTGATCCTCGACTTCTTTGCCGGGTCCGGCACTACCGGCCACGCAGTGATTAATCTGAACCGCGAGGACGGAGGTCGGCGGAAGTTTATCCTGGTGGAGATGGCCCAGTATTTTGACACCGTTTTGTTGCCGCGCATCAAGAAGGTGACCTTCTCACCGGAGTGGAAGGACGGCAAGCCCAAGCGCATGGCGACCGCCGAGGAAGCCGGGCGCAGCCCGCGCATTGTTAAAGTCATCCGCATGGAATCCTACGAAGACGCGCTGAACAACATCACCTTTAACGAGTCTTCCAAACAGCATGCGTTGCAGTTTGAGGACTACCTGCTGCAGTATATGCTCCAATGGGAAACGCGCGAGAGTGAAACCCTGCTAAACGTGGAGAAGCTGGCCAAGCCTTTTTCCTACCGGCTGCAACTCCACGGTGAGGGCGGTGAAACGCGTCTTCAGGCTGTGGACCTGCCCGAAACCTTTGCCTACCTGCTAGGTCTCTCCGTCGAGAAGCGACAGGTGTACAGCGATCACGGCCGGCGCTATCTGGTCTACAGGGGCACCACGCGCGAGGGGCGCAGGGCGGCAGTCATCTGGCGTGAGACTGAAGGCTGGACTGCGGAGGACTACAGCCGCGACCGGGATTTTGTTGCTGAAAACAACCTGACTGAGGGTGCGGATGACATCTATGTCAACGGCGATTCATACATCCGCGAGGCCCAGGCACTGGAGAAGCTCTTTAAAGAGAGAATGTTTGCTCCGTTGGAGGTGTAGTCCATGTCTCGCACAAGAAGGCAATCCGCAGCGACCGCGAGCAACGCCGGCGGCCTGGCCCGGTATGTCAGGTTGGAAAACAGGCTTGTTCTCCTGGCCAGGCTGAACAGCCTTTTAGGCTACAAGAGCCCAAAAGTGTGGCCGAGGGCTTTGATGCTGAGAGGCGGAGCTTCCTTTATCATCACCTAAAAGGCCGGGGCGGCATAGTTAAGCTTCAGGCCGAAGACCTGGAGCGCTATGACGCGAACATCTATTCTCACCTGGCGGCCATGAACCGCGGCCGCACCGAGCCGATTACCTTGCGCTACTTTCAATACCTGGCCGCGCTTTACGCGGAAATATTTCTCGACCGTTATTTTAACCATCGGGCCCAGATGCTTGCCGACCTGAAATCCTTTGTGCGCGAGCGGAACGCTGCCAAAATACCGGGTGAACCTTTGGATGAGGAGTTTATAGAGTCCGATCTGAACAAGCTGGCCTGCTGGATGGCGACCGGCAGTGGCAAGACGCTGCTCCTGCATCTCAACTATTACCAGTTTATGCACTACGCCCGCATGCAGTCTGACAATATATTGTTGACCACGCCCAACGAAGGATTAAGCGAACAGCACCTTCGTGAACTGGTCGCATCCGGCATTCCGGGCAGGCGCTTTGACCTGCATTCCGACGGCCTTTTCTCTGGAGGCAGGAATGTTGTGCAGGTGATAGAGATCACCAAGTTGGTGGAGGAGAAGCGCGGCGGCGGAGTTAGCGTTCCGGTGGAGGCCTTCGAAGGCAACAACCTCATCTTTGTGGATGAGGGACATAAGGGCTCCGGCGGCGAGACCTGGCGCCGCTACCGTGAAGCGCTGGGCGAGACCGGATTTACCTTTGAATATAGCGCCACCTTCGGGCAGGCGCTTAGCGCTGCGCGCAACGATCCGCTTACCGCAGAATACGGTAAGGCAATTTATTTTGATTATTCCTACCGCTACTTTTACGGCGATGGTTTCGGGAAAGATTTTCGCATCCTCAATTTACAGGAAGAAAGCCGCCGGGAGCAGACCGAGATGCTCCTTCTGGGCAATCTGCTCTCCTTTTACGAACAGTTGCGCATTTACCAGGAGCGGGCAGACGAGCTGCGACCTTACAACCTTGAAAAACCGTTATGGATATTCGTCGGTTCGACTGTAAACGCTGTTTACAGCGAAAATAGGGTAAAGCGCAGCGACGTGCTGACTGTAGCCCGCTTTTTGCACCATGTGCTGAAAAACAAGGATGAATGGGTGATCCAAGGCATTCAAAAATTGCTTGAAGGCAAGAGCGGGTTGACCACTCAAGACGGCTCGGACATCTTCGCCGGGCGTTTTGCCACCCTGCGGGACACCGGCCTTTCCGCCAGTGAACTCTACGCGGATATCCTGGTTCGGATTTTTCATGCCCAGGCAGGCGGCAGCCTGCACCTTTGCGACATCCGCAGCAGTGCCGGCGAGCTGGGACTAAAGGCAAGTGGCGCTGATGATTATTTCGGTCTCATCTATATTGGTGATACTGCCGAGTTCAAGAAACTTGTGGAAAATGATCGGGCCGGCATTGTCCTGGAGGAAGATGTCCTTTCCGGTTCCCTGTTCGAGGAGCTTAACCGGCGCGATTCCAAGACCAATATACTGATTGGTGCTAAAAAGTTTATGGAAGGCTGGAACTCGTGGCGGGTCTCCACTATGGGTCTGCTTAATATCGGCAGAAAGGAAGGCTCGCAGATCATTCAGCTTTTCGGCCGCGGCGTCCGCTTGCGTGGCAAACACAATTCACTCAAGCGCAGTACGGCGCTGGAGGAATCACCTCCACCGTGGATCAAGTTGCTGGAAACACTAAACATTTTCGCCGTGCGGGCCAATTACATGGCGCAGTTTCGTGACTATCTGGAACGCGAAGGGGTGGAAACTGAAGAACCCGTTGAACTGCAACTATCTATCTGGACCAATGAGCAGTTTTTAAAACGGGGGCTGGTTGTGCCGCGGCTGGAAGAAGGACACGAATTTAAGCATGAAAGCATCCTTCTGCTTGAAGTAGATCCGGCTGTGCGAGTCGCCGTGGATCTGTCGGTCAAAGCACAGACCATTGAAAGCGGAGCGGCAGGGTTACAGGCGGCGGAGTTGCGTGGCGGAACCGTTCGCCCCATTCCACCGGATAAACTCACCCTGGTGGACTGGGAGCAAGTCTACCTTGATCTGCTGGCCTACAAGGAACGCAAAGGGTTGCAAAATCTTGTAATCCGCCCTGAGGTGCTTCCGGATATTATCAAGAAAGGGAATTACACCCTGGTGGCGGATGAAGCCGTTACCGGACCGCGTTCATTCGCAGAACGGTCCCTGCTGCAAGAGGCTGTAACCCGCATTTTGCGCAAATATATAGATGGCTTTTACCGGCAGAGGCGCGAGAAATGGGAAAAACAGCACCTGGTTTACAAGACTCTTGATAAAAATGACCTGAATCTGGCCTTCAACCGCGAGCTGGTGCGGGAGGGCTCGGAGGGCACATATATTCTTAAAATACGAAAATCTGAAGCAGAGTTGATCAAAGCTATCGTTAAACTACGTGCAGATTTGGATCGTTTGTGCAAACAGGAAACGGCAGAACTGCCCCGCCTCTATTTTGACCGTCATCTCTATTTGCCGCTTTTACTGGAGAAAAGCGACAAGCTTAGTGCTGTCCCACCCGGGCTGGCAGATAGTGAAGCCAAATTCGTAAAAGATCTTAAAGAGTACTGGGAAAAAGAAAAAGACAAGTCACTCCAGGGGAAAGAGCTTTTTCTGTTGCGCAATCTCAGCAGAGGAAAAGGAGTGGGTTTTTTCGAAGAAAGCGGATTTTACCCCGACTTTATCCTGTGGGTGATAGACCGGCAAAGCCAGCGGCTGGTATTCATTGAACCGCATGGGATGCTTCATGCCAAGGCTTACATTTATGATGAAAAAGCCCGGCTTCACGAGCGTCTGCCGGGGCTGGCCAAAGCGATAGCGCAACGCAGCAAAAACCTAAAGAAGGAGATCACTCTTGATTCGTTTATTATTTCCGCCACACCGTATAACGATTTGTATCAATACTATGATGACGGTACCTGGGACATGAAGAAATTCGCTGAAAAGCATATCTTATTTCCTCAACGCTGTGGCGAATACGATTATATCAGAATCATATTGTCGGCTAGCTAACAGAGGATATGGCTATAAACAACGTGATGCGCGGCATGCTTACCATACTTTATCGCCTGGAAAAAGAACCGGGAGCAGCCGAAAGCTTTGTCATAAACACCTAAAGCGCTGAGCTTTAGGTGTAATTTTGTGTAATAGAAAAACACCGCAAGCCAGTGCGGTGTTTTGTTTCTCTCCTGGTGCGCCTGGCAGGAATCGAACCTGCGACACACGGATTAGGAATCCGTTGCTCTGTCCCCTGAGCTACAGGCGCATTGCTTTCCTATTATAACCGATAGGCGCTGCCAAATCAAGGGCTGAAAGCAGTGTCAATTTCCGGAGATTGTAGGACTGCAACAGATCCTGGGATACCAGGATTCTAAAGAGGAAGGCTGAGGTCAATCAGGTTATTATTGTGACAAAATACAGAAATATGTTGCATGACTAAATAGTATAGAATATTGCGCCTATTTTGTGAGAATCACATAACATAAGGTATGTAGCGACAACCACCTAGATAAAGGCATACTTCTGTAATTCTTTAGGTATTTCTTAGTTTTTTTGATTGACAAATCAAGGAAGAAAGAGTATGATTGAAGTGAGCAAGAGGTTTTTTTTTGCCCAGGCTTGTTAAAATTTTCACAAGTTCTGGCAAGTGAGACAATTCAGACAATTACTAAGGGGCTGTAACATGAAAATTAGAGAGATAGCGGAAATTCTGGGGGCAACAATTGAAGTGCAGGGAGACAGTCTTGATCTGGAAGTGGATGCCGCATTCGGATCAGATTTAATGAGCGATGTGATGGCCTATGCGAAGGACAATGTTCTGCTCTTGACCGGCCTGGTCAGCCCCCAGGTTATCCGGACGGCAGAGATGATGGATATTAAAACCGTAGTTTTGGTGAGGGGGAAAAAACCGGATCACTGCATGATACAACTGGCCGAGGAAAAAGGTATTACTTTACTTTCTACCAAAGATACAATGTTTGTTTCCTGCGGCAAGTTATACAGTACGGGACTTACCGGGAAGGGTGTGCGTGAGTGAGCGGCATTATCCGCCTTCATTTTGAACTGCCGGGCAACGACCTGATGTCCGCCGGTGAAGCTTCCAGCAGTGTGAAAAAAAAACTGAACCAATTGGGCATCAATCCTGCCGCAGTTAAGAAAGCAGCCATAGCAATGTATGAGGCGGAGATTAATGCCATCATTCATGCCGGAGGAGGAACACTCGCTGTAACCATAACCAAAGACAGGATAAACATTGTAATCAGCGACCATGGTCCGGGGATAGCCGACCTGGACCTGGCCATGCAGGAAGGATATTCAACTGCTCCGGATTACATCAGGGAGATGGGCTTTGGTGCCGGTATGGGACTGCCAAATATTAAGAGAAACGCTGACAGACTGGAGATTAAGTCGGCGGTAGGGCAGGGAACTACAGTAGAAATAACTGTCTTTTTCTGAGCCACACTGCCGGTAAACCATAAGGAAAGCGGTGTGTGGGATGAAAACTTATTTTCATTCAGTAACGCTGGATGAGGAAAAATGCCGCGGCTGTACCAACTGTATAAAAAAATGTCCGACGGAAGCAATCCGTGTCCGTAAAGGTAAGGCCCGGATTATTAATGAACGCTGCATTGACTGCGGTGAATGCCTGCGCGTTTGCCCTTACCACGCCAAAAAAGCAATTACCGACAGCTTTGACATGCTGCAGAGTTTTAAGTACAGGATTGCCCTGCCGGCGCCGTCTTTCTACGGGCAGTTTAAAAGCGGATTTTCACGCGGTGATATTTTAAAAGCTTTGCTGAAAATAGGTTTCGATGAAGTATACGAAGTAGCCAGGGGGGCGGAAATTGTTACGGCGGCTACAAAGAAACTTTTTGAGACTGAAAAACTGAAGAAACCGGTAATCTCCTCCGCCTGCCCGGCGGTGGTGCGACTGATCCAGGTGCGTTTTCCCAGCCTGATAGATAATTTGTTAAAACTGGAGGCGCCCATGGAAGTGGCGGCGGCCATTTCCCGGCAAAAAGCGGCACATACGTACAACTTGCCTGACAATGAAATTGGTGTGTTTTTTATCTCGCCCTGTGCCGCAAAAGTGACCAGCGTCAAAGCTCCGCTTGCAAAAGAAAAATCTCATGTTGACGGTGTGCTTTCCATGCAGGATGTTTTTTTGAAAGTAATTGCAGTGCTGGAAAAAGATCCGAAAGCTTGTGCGCTGGAGCAGGCGGGGTTTGAGGGGATCCGTTGGGCAAGTTCAGGCGGAGAAAGTCTTGCCTTGGGCAATGACCGCTACCTGGCGGTAGACGGCATTCATAATGTGCTGACTATTTTGGAGTCAATAGAGAATGACCGCCTGGAAGAAGTTGATTTTGTAGAAGTCCTGGCCTGTTACGGCGGCTGCCTGGGAGGGCCGCTGACTGTGGAGAATGCCTTTGTCGCCAAAACGCGGCTGAAAAAACATATTGACCGGGCACGCAAATGCGATCTTTCTACTGCCGTGCCCAGCCATGAAGAGTTGCTATGGACGTTGGATATTGAACACCGTCCTGTAATGAAACTGGATGACGATTTGGACAAAGCCCTGAAAAAACTTGAAGAGTTGGAAACAATCAACGACAAGTTGCCGGGGCTGGATTGCGGTGCCTGCGGCGCACCCAACTGCAGGGCGTTGGCCGAGGATATCGTCCGTGGCATGGCTCACGGAACGGACTGCGTTTTTGTGTTGCGGGAGAAAATCCGGTCATTGGCCGCAGAGATGATGGCGCTGGAGGCCAAAATGCCGCCCGTTTTGGATAGAGAAAAAACAAGCAATACAAGTAAAGTCGGGACAGGGGGGGATAAAAGTGACGATAGCGGAACTGGCGGAAATACTGGGTGCACGTATCCTGACGCCGCAAACAAATTTGCAAAAAGGGGTAACAGGAGTATATTGCGGTGATCTGTTAAGCTGGGTGATGTCGCACGCTGCAAAAGGAGATGCCGGGATTACCGTCCATACCCATGTCAATATAGTGGCAGTGGCGGTCTTGGCAGAGCTGGTCTGTATTATTATTCCTGAAAGTATTGAGGTGGATGACGGTACAGTAG
>JAAYLG010000038.1 GCA_012522075.1 Bacillota bacterium | reverse complement strand
GGCCCCTTGGTCAAGCGGTTAAGACACCGCCCTTTCACGGCGGTAACGCGGGTTCGAGTCCCGCAGGGGTCACCAGAAAGATGCGGCCTGCTGCGGCAGGCCTTTTTTTATGTTCTATTAAGATGTTTTAAGAAATATTAATAATTGTTTAATTTCTTGCAGGAATTTCGCAATACCTTAACGAATATATAAAACACTTCTTCACGCGAGTAGCTTGTAAAAAAGCAATCAGCCATGACAAGAGGTGCTTTATGCGTAAAAAAAGCGGATGTTCCGACCGGCAGGCCTGTGCCGCACTGCAGGAACTAAAAACTTTTTTCATAGCTCAAACGGAAAAATTTCACAAAAATAAAAACAGAATAAATAATATGAAAAACCAAGTAAAGGCTTTGCTGCGATACGCTTGGCTGCAGAAAAACCGCTTTGCGACTGCAAGTGCGGCTGCCGGCCGCTGTTTTGTAGCCCGGGTAAAAAATGGTTTGTCGGCTTTCCTGTCCCTGGCAGGAGCGGCATTGAAGCGCCTTATTACCTGCTTTGCCGCTATCTGCAGATGGATTCCCCGTATCAGCAGGCGGGTAATATTTGCGGCCCTGGCTTTTATGCTGGCAGTGTCTCTCTTCACCGCCATCAAGGTTTATGCTTATTATGATTCGTTCACCTATGTTGTTTACTTGGACGGCGAAGAGATCGGCTATGTGGAAGATGAGGCGGTGGTGTGGGAACATGTGGCCGCCTTGCAGGCAAAAGAGCAGGCTGCCCGCGGAGCGGAAGTTGCTACCGAGCAGGTGGTGGAAGTTTCTTATGAACAACGCAGGGGTGTTAAGGAAGATGCGGAGGCGGTAAAAGCCTTGCTGGAGCAGGAGCTCCACTATAAACAATATGCATATCAGATCATGGTTAACGACCGCCCGGTGCTGACTGTCGGCAGAATTGAGGACTACGAACAGGTTATTAATGCTCTGAAAAACACTTATGCGGCCGGAAATGAGAATGCCGTAGTCCGCGCCATTGTCCTGACTGACAAAGTTGAAGCCCGCCTTGTCCTGGCAGAGCCCGAGGAAATTTACAGCGTGGAAGCGGCAACACAGCTCCTGCAGGGCGAAAGCGAAAAAAGGGAGATTTACATGGTCTCCCGCGGTGATACCCTCTGGGGCATTGCCCGGAACAATGATTTGACTGTTGAGGAGCTGTTGGCGATTAATCCTCAACTGAACGGTTCGGACCGGCTGATGCCCGGCGATAAGCTTAACCTGTTGGTGCCCGATCCGCTGATTGGTGTTTCCGTGACAGAAGATATTGTCGTGACCGAGCGCATTCCGTATGAAACAGAATATCAGAACAGCGACTCGCTCTATAAAGGGCAGAGCAAAATAGTACAGTCCGGTGAATACGGTGAGATGGAAGTAACTTACCGTGTGACCAGAACGAATGGCAGGGAAGTAGGGCGAGTGGCCTTGGCCGAGAAGGTAATAAAAGAACCCAGGCCGAAAATTGTCGCCCGTGGAACGAAACCTGTTCCTCCCGGCACCGGTACGGGACAGTTTCTCTGGCCTGTGGCAGGCCGTGGCAGGATTACCTCCCGCTATGGCTACCGCGGCAAAAGCTTCCACCGCGGCATTGATATTGGCACCCCCAAAGGCTCGGCTGTATTGGCCGCAGACAGCGGAACGGTGGTGCAGGCCGGCTGGTACGGATCATACGGCATCTGTATAACCATAAACCATGGCAACGGCTTTATCACCAGATACGCACACAATTCCAAAGCTCTTGTTTCCGTGGGGCAGAAAGTGCAGCGTG
>JAAYLG010000008.1 GCA_012522075.1 Bacillota bacterium | reverse complement strand
CATTACCGCCCACAACCTCCCCGCTGCAGGAGGTGCTTTCTAATATTGCAGCAATTTTATGTTTAAAAAAGAATTTGGCCTTTAGGTTTTGCTTCCTAAAGGCCATTTTTGTCTACAGTCTGAGCCCCTTGCGGGGCTTTATTTTTTTCCCCGATTTCTGTTCATAGCCCTTGACTTTTGCCTGCGACAATGCTAACCTTATGTCTATACCAGCATGGCAAATGTTACTATAAAAAAGCAGGCTGTGACGGGGAGAGTAGGCATGCCGGAAGGCAAGCGAGCCGGGGATGGTGGAAGCCCGGTCCGGAAAGTATGCCGAAGCGCACCCCTGAGCCGCGTACTGAACAGCTACAGGCTCAGTAGGACACGCCGGGTTGGCCCGTTACAGCCGTCCGTTCTGTACGGGTAAAGTGGGCTGCAAAGCCAAAAAAGGTGGTACCGCGAGATTGCCTCTCGTCCTTTGGGATGGAGAGGCTTTTTAGTTAATGAAGCATAAGTAAAGCAAAAAATATACCGGGCAGGTGGTATGTAAATGTTGAAAGCGGCTATTGTTGGTGCAACAGGCTATACAGGCTGGGAACTGGTGTCAATTCTGTTATGTCACCCCAAGGTGCGGCCGTTCTACCTTACTTCCGACAGTTTTGCCGGCAGAAGTTTTGCCGAAATTTACCCGCAGTTTCGCGGCAGATGCGAGTTGATCCTGGAAAAACTTGATGAGGAGAAGGCGGGGGCGTGTGATATCATTTTTGCCGCCCTGCCGCACGGCACATCGCTGGAGGTGGTGCCAGGCCTCTTGGCAACGGGCAAAAAAGTGGTGGATTTAAGCGGTGATTTCCGCCTGAAAGATGCGGCGCTTTACCCTCTCTGGTATGGTTATGAACACAAGCATCCTGCCCTGCTTGCCGAGAGCGTTTACGGGCTGCCGGAGCAAAACAGGGCGGCCGTCAGCAAAGCCCGTCTGGTGGCAAATCCGGGCTGTTACCCCACGAGTGTGCAGTTGCCGCTGATACCGCTGCTGCAGGCGGGCTTGGTGGAAACTGAAGATATCATTATTGACGCAAAATCGGGAGTATCCGGGGCTGGCAGGACACCAAAACAACCATATCATTTTCCGGAATGTGCCGAAAATTTCAAGGCTTACAAAGTAACGGGGCACCAGCATACACCTGAAATTGAACAAGGTCTCTCAGAAGCTGCCGGCAGACAAGTGACCCTCTTGTTTACGCCTCATCTGGTGCCCATGATCAGGGGGATCCTTTCCACCATGTATCTGCGACTGAAACCCGGGGTAAAAGTAGAAGATATAACGGCTCTCTACAGGAAAGTTTATGCAGACGAACCGTTTATCCGCCTGTTGCCGGAACCGTATCTTCCGGAGACAAAAGATGTTAGCGGCACTAATTTCTGCGATCTTGCTTTCCGGGTAGACGGACGGACCGGCCGGTTGATAGTTGTTTCCGCTATTGACAACTTGGTTAAGGGTGCAGCCGGCCAGGCTGTGCAGAATATGAATATAATGCTGGACCTGCCTGAAACTGCAGGCTTAATGTGAGGGGGTGGGTTGATGAAGTTTCGTAAAATTGAAGGCGGTGTAACGGCCGCAAAAGGTTTCAGTGCAGCGGGAATCTCCTGCGGCATAAAAAAAGAAGGGAAAAAAGACCTGGCGCTTTTATATTCCCACCGCCCGGCAGCAGCCGCCGGCATGTTTACCCGCAACCGTTTTCAGGCTGCGCCGGTGATAATTACGCGCAGGCATCTTGCCACAGGCAGCGCCCGGGCGATAATCATCAACAGCGGCAATGCCAATGCCTGTACCGGTGAGCAGGGACTGGCTGCCGCCCGGCGGATGGCGGAACTGGCTGCCGCTCCACTGGGGCTGCTTCCCGAAGAAGTTCTGGTAGCATCCACAGGAGTGATCGGCGTTCCTTTGCCGCTCGAGAAAATAGAAGCGGGCATCGCTGTTTTGGTGGGTGAGCTGTCACCGGCAAAAGGGCAGGAGGCGGCGGAAGCCATCCTTACCACCGATCTTGTTGTCAAAACTACCGCTTATCAGCTGGAAATCGGCGGCAGGACGGTCACTGTAGGCGGCATGTGCAAAGGATCGGGGATGGTTTGTCCCAACATGGCCACCATGTTAAGTTTTATTACCACGGACTGTGCCATTACCGCACCCTTGCTGCAGAAAGCGCTGCGGCATACTGTAAACCTCTCTTATAACCTAATAACAGTGGATGGCAATACCAGCACCAATGACATGGTTTTGGCGCTGGCCAACGGAGCGGCGGGCAATCTGCGGATTACAAGCGAAAATGAAGATTACCACCGCTTCCTGACGGTGCTGCAGCGAGTAAACACAGAACTGTCCCAGAAAATTGTCCGGGACGGTGAAGGAGCAACGAAATTCCTGGAGGTAACAATTAAAAATGCCGCTTCCTTTGCAGACGGGAAAAAACTGGCCATGTCCGTCTTGAACTCCAACCTGGTGAAAACGGCTTTCTTTGGCGAAGATGCCAACTGGGGGCGGATTGTGGCCGCCCTGGGGCAGACGGATGTGCCTTTTGACCCGGCCAAGGTGGATGTTTTCCTTGAGGATTTGCAGGTGACGGCACGGGGTCAGGGTGTGCCTTTTGACGAAGCACAAGCGGCCGCCATTCTGGCCCGCAAAGACATTAAAATCCTGATCGACCTGCACTTGGGAGAGGAAACTGTTACGGCGTGGGGGACGGATTTAAGCTACGAGTATGTGCGTATTAACGCCAGCTACCGCAGTTAGCAGAGAAGGAGGCGTGAAAAGTGCCAAATGAGGTAAAGGCATTAATTGACAAAGCCAAAATTCTGATCGAGGCCCTGCCCTATATACGTACCTTTGCCGATAAAACTTTTGTCATTAAATACGGCGGGCAGGCCATGGTGTCGGATGAACTGAAGAAATCGGTAATGATGGACATTATTCTTTTAAAATATATAGGCATCAACCCCATTGTGGTCCACGGCGGCGGGGCGGAAGTGACACAGATGCTGAAACGCCTGGGCAAGGAAACTGTTTTTGCCAACGGCCTGCGAGTGACGGACGCGGAATCAATGGAAGTTGTGGAAATGGTGCTGACCGGTAAAATCAACAAAGAGATAGTCAGCCTCATTAACAGAAACGGCGGTAAAGCTGTAGGCCTCTCGGGCAAAGATTCAAACTTGTTGGTGGCGCGTCGCCGCCCGCCTGAGCGGGTAAGCGGCAGCGATGAACTTGTCGACCTGGGTTATGTTGGTGAAATTGTCCAGGTTAACCCTGATGTCATCCACTCCTTAAGCCGTGAAGGCTACATTCCTGTTATCTCCTCCATTGCCACCGGCCAGGATGGAGAAAGCCTGAATATTAACGCCGATCATGTGGCCGGGGAGCTGGCAGCCGCTCTGGGGGCGGAGAAGCTGATCCTTTTGACAGACGTGGAAGGTATTTTTGCCTCGGCAGACGACCCGTCAACCCTGATTTCCTCCCTGCCCAAAGACCAGGCGTTGACCATGATTGAGGCGGGTAAAATTAACAAGGGCATGATTCCCAAGGTTGAAGCCTGCCTGATCGCCCTGGAGCATAATGTAAAAAGAACGCATATTATTGACGGTCGCCTGCCCCATTCGTTGCTGCTGGAGATTTTTACGGATCACGGCATTGGGACTATGGTCACCGCCTAAGCAAAGGGAGGGAAGAAAATGGATATTAGAGAGTTGGCAACAAATTATATTATGAACACTTATGACAGGCCGCCGGAGACTACGCTGTACTTGACCCACGGCCGGGGGCCGTATGTCTGGGATGAGCATGGCAAGCGCTATTTGGATTTTGTCAGCGGCCTGGCCGTCAACAGCCTGGGACACTGCCACCCGCATATTGTGGAAGCTGTTTGCAGGCAGGCAAAACAACTGCTGCATACCTCCAACCTTTACTATACTGAACCGCAGGCCATCCTGGCGGAGCGCCTGGTCAAGCATTCCTGTGCTGATAAAGTTTTCTTTTGCAACAGCGGTGCGGAAGCCAATGAGGCGGCCATTAAACTGGCCCGCAAATTCGGCAAAGAGTACCGTCATCCTGACGCCCACGAAATTATTACTGCCGTCCGTTCTTTCCATGGACGGACCCTGGCTGCCGTGACGGCAACGGGCCAGCCCAAGTATCACCGTGGGTTTGAGCCCATGGTCTCCGGTTTCAAATATGCCGAATTCAACAACCTGTCTTCCTTTGCCGACCTTATTACGGAAAAAACCTGCGCCATTCTGGTGGAACCGGTCCAGGGGGAAGGCGGGGTTTACCCGGCAAACGCAGAATTTTTGCAGGGTCTGCGCAGCCTGTGTGACCGGTACGGACTGCTTTTAATTTTCGATGAAGTTCAGTGCGGTATGGGGCGGACAGGGAAGCTGTTTGCTTATGAACACTACGGAGTGGAGCCGGATGTCTTTACGCTGGCCAAAGCGCTGGGCGGGGGGCTTCCTATCGGGGTGATGGCGGCCAAAGGCAAGGCGGCGGAAATTTTTACGCCCGGCGACCATGCTTCCACTTTCGGGGGGAACCCGGTGGTCTGTGCCGCCGCCAATGCGGTGCTTGATCTTCTCACCGCCGAAGGTTTCCTGGAGAGTGTAGCCGAGCTTGGTGCATATTTTTGCTGGAGGCTTTTGGAACTGAAACTTCCCGGACTTGTGGAAGTACGGGGGTTGGGGCTGATGATCGGGGCTGAATTTGACGGCGATGCCGCTTGCATGGCCCGCCTTTGCCAGGAAAAAGGCCTGCTGGTAAACTGCATCGGCGGCAAAATACTGCGTTTCTTACCGCCGCTGGTTGTCACGCAGGAAGAGGTGGATGCGGCTCTTATGATCTTACAGGAAGCATGTGCGCAGGCGGGTAAAGCCTGATGCGGCAATCAATGTTTATGCGGAGAATACTCCGAAACGCCTTCAGTTTGATGTGAAAGCCCGCCTGACCGTGTACTTGCCGCAGGGCAGGGCGGCGGCGGAAAAGAAAGGATGAGCAAAGTGTCCGGTATCAAGGGAAGAGATTTCCTGACCGTGAATGATTTTACCCGGGTGGAATTATTGGAGATTCTTCACTTCGCGCAGGAACTGAAAGCCAACCCGGCTGCAGGCAGCCGGCTGCTGGCAGGGAAAACCCTCGGGATGATTTTTCAAAAGGCATCAACCAGGACGCGTGTGTCCTTTGAAGTGGGCATGTATCAATTGGGCGGCACGGCACTATTTTTAAGTGCGAAAGACCTGCAGATCGGCCGCGGCGAACCGGTTAAAGATACCGCCCGCGTCCTCTCCCGCTATCTGGACGGTATTATGATCAGGACTTATGATCACGGGGAAGTGGAAGAGCTGGCCGCTTATGCTACCATCCCTGTCATTAACGGCTTAACCGATCTATTACACCCCTGCCAGGCATTGGCCGATATGCTGACTATCCTGGAACAGAAAGGGAAGCTGCAGGGGCTGAAACTGGCCTACGTGGGGGACGGCAATAATGTGGCCAATTCCCTGCTTTTGGCCTGCAGCATCCTGGGTCTGGACATTGCCGTCGGCTGCCCCCAAGGCTACGGGCCGGACAGGGAAGTCCTGGCAGCCGCTTGCGCCAATGCCAAAGAAAACGGCACGGAAGTGCTGGTGACAGACGACCCGGTTGTGGCTGTGGCGGGAGCCGACGTCCTCTACACGGATGTCTGGGCCAGCATGGGGCAGGAAGAAGAACATGAGGCACGTGTGCGCATTTTTACCCCCTACCAGTTGAACAGCGAACTGGCCGGGCACGCAAAAGCGGATGCCATCGTGATGCATTGCCTCCCGGCGCACCGGGGAGAGGAAATTACGGAAGAACTGCTGGAAGGTCCCCGGTCGGTAGTTTTCGACCAGGCGGAAAACCGCCTGCACGTGCAGAAGGCAATTATGGCCAAAATTATGTAAGCAAACGGAGGGATTGGTATGAAAAAAATTGTCCTGGCCTATTCGGGCGGCCTGGATACATCCGTTGCCATTCATTGGCTGAAGGAAAAATACCAGGCTGAAATCATTGCCATGTCCGCCGATGTGGGACAGGAAGAAGAACTGGCGCCGCTAAAGGAGAAAGCGCTCGCTTCGGGTGCCAGTAAAATCTATATAGAGGATCTCCGGGAAGAATTTATGCGTGATTTTGTTTTCCCCCTGATTAAATCCGGCGCCCTTTACGAACAGCAGTACCTGCTCGGTACCGCCATCGCCCGGCCTGTTATTGCCAAGCGGCTGGTGGAAGTGGCGGAAAAAGAAGGGGCGGAGGCGGTGGCACACGGCGCCACAGGCAAGGGCAATGACCAGGTGCGCTTTGAACTGACCGTCAAAGCTTTGGCACCGCATTTGCACATTATTGCTCCCTGGCGGGAATGGGAAATCAGGTCGCGTGAGGATGCCATTGATTATGCCAATAAATACGGTATTCCCGTCCCCGTGACTAAAGAGAAGCCCTACAGTATGGACCGCAACCTTTGGCACATTAGTTATGAAGGCGGCATCCTGGAAGATCCGGCAGTTGAGCCGGATAAAGACATGTTTCTGCTGTCGGTGGACCCGGAAGATGCGCCGGATACACCGGAATACGTGGAAATAGGCTTTGTTTCCGGTGAGCCTGTCTCTGTCAACGGCAAGGATCTTGCCCCGGTGGAACTGCTGACCGAACTGAACACAATTGCCGGCCGCCACGGGATTGGCCGGGTTGACATGGTGGAAATCCGCCTGGTGGGGATGAAGTCCCGCGGCGTGTATGAAACCCCGGGCGGCACGCTGCTTTACTTTGCCCACAAGCAGCTGGAATCGCTGACCCTGGACCGGGAAACGATGCATTTTAAAGAAATGGCAGCTGTCAAGTACGGCGAACTTGTCTACTACGGACTCTGGTATACACCCCTCCGTGAAGCACTGGATGCTTTCATCAACGTTACCCAGAAAAACGTCACCGGTTCAATCCGCTTAAAACTTTACAAAGGCAATATTTCAGTTGCTGGCCGCACCGCCCCGCGCTCCCTTTACCGGGAGGACCTGGCCACCTTTGGTGCCGATGCGGTTTACAACCAGCGCGATGCGGAAGGTTTTATCAACCTGTTCGGCCTGCCGCTGAAAGTACAGGGATTACTGGCGCAAAGCCTGAAAAAGCAGGTGTAAACGTTGAAACTGTGGGGAGGAAGGTTCAGTAAAGAAACGGATGCGCTGGTGGAAGCATTTACAGCCTCCATTGCTTTTGACAAGCGGCTGTATGAGGAAGATATCCGCGGCAGCATGGCTCACTGCAGGATGCTGGCCGCCTGCGGCATTATCACTCGGGAAGAAGCGGACTCCATCCTGCGCGGCCTGGAAGAAATCCGGGGAGAGATTGAACGGGGCGAAATGGCATTTACCGCCGCCCTGGAAGATATTCACATGCATATTGAAAAACGCCTGATCGACAAAATCGGCCCCGTGGGTGGGAAACTGCATACCGCCCGTTCCCGGAACGACCAGGTGGCGCTTGATCTGCACCTTTATGTGCGCAAAGAAATCAAGGAAACTATAGCTCTAATCATCGCCCTCCAGGAAACTTTGCTTGCTGTGGCCGAAAAACATACGGACACGATCATGCCCGGCTATACCCACCTGCAACGGGCACAGCCGGTAACTTTTGCCCATCACCTGCTTGCTTATTTTTGGCAGTTGCAGCGGGACAAAGAGCGTTTCCGTGATACCTACCGGCGCGCCGACTGGATGCCGCTGGGCGCCGGTGCCTTGGCCGGCACCACTTTCCCCATCAACAGGGAAATGGTGCGGGAGGAGCTGGGATTTGCCCGGCTGTATGAAAACAGTATGGATGCAGTCAGCGACAGGGACTTTATTCTGGAGTTCCTGGCCAACGCCTCCATTCTCATGATGCATTTGAGCCGTCTCAGCGAGGATCTTATTCTGTGGAATTCCCAGGAATTCGGCTTTGTTACCCTGGACGATGCCTTCACCACCGGCTCCAGCATTATGCCGCAAAAGAAAAACCCCGATGTAGCCGAGCTGGTCCGCGGTAAAACAGGGCGTGTTTACGGCCACTTGCTGGGCTTGCTGACAGTGCTGAAAGGCCTGCCGCTCACCTATAATAAAGACCTCCAAGAGGACAAAGAAGGTCTTTTTGACACTGTCGATACCGTTAAAAGCTGCCTTGCGTTGTATAGCGCCATGCTGCGCACACTGGAAGTAGACAAAGAAAAGATGTATCAGGCTGTGGACGGCGATTTAGCCAGCGCCACCGATCTGGCCGACTATCTGGTGCGCAAAGGCTTGCCTTTCCGGGAAGCCCACGCAGTGGTGGGCAGGCTGGTAGGCAAATGCGTGGCGGAAAAACGACGCCTCAAAGAGCTGACGGTGGAGGAATTGCAGGCGGCAAGCCCGCTCTTTGCCGCCGACGCTCTTGACTTGCTGCCACCCGAAGCCTGTGTGGCCGCCCGCACTTCCCGCGGCGGTACCGCAGCGGCGGCCGTACAGGAACAATTACGGAAAGCAAGGGCGCTTTTGGAGGAAAACAGATAAGATGAGGGCTGCAACATGGCATGTTGTTGCAGCCCTTTCCGTGTTTGCTTTGCAGCCGGATTTTTCCATTGGCGTGCCGGTAATCTTACCGAGTTTGGCGGACCGGACTGTTAGCGGAGTGTGCGGCCTGCCCGGCTGATTCTCTGCGGACAGGCCGCTGCCGGTTTGAGAAAATGCATAAAAAAGGCATAGCGTCATATAATAATTTTGTTCGGCAAGAAGGAAAAAGAGGAAAATATAGATAATGCAAGAAAAGCAAACATATATTAAGCTATTTACGCACAATTGCTGAAAATTGCCTAAATAATCCTGCTTATCAGCTTGCGTTCTGCAGGTAGATTATATAACATAACAAGTGTGAAAATTAGCACTCGCAACCTTAGAGTGCTAACAACAATATATCTACATAACAAAGGAGGTTTATTTATGAAAATTAAACCCTTAGGTGATCGCGTGGTCATCAAACCCCTGGAGGCTGAAGAAAAAACAGCCAGCGGCATTGTGCTGCCGGATAAAGCCAAGGAAAAGCCCCAGGAAGGAGAAGTTATGGCAGTCGGTACCGGCCGTCTACTTGATAACGGTACCCGCGTAGAAATGGAAGTTGCTGTGGGCGACCGCGTTCTTTTCTCCAAATATGCCGGTACGGAAATTAAAATTGACGGCAAAGAATACTTAATTATGCGTCAGGATGATATCCTGGGTAAACTGGTTTAAGCACATATTCATTTTAAATTAAGGAGGCAGAGACACTCATGGCAAAGAATCTTTTATTTAATGAAGATGCACGCCGTGCACTGGAAAGAGGCGTTAATAAATTAGCCGATACTGTGAAGGTAACCCTGGGCCCCAAGGGTCGCAATGTTGTACTGGAAAAAAAATTTGGTGCACCCCTGATTACAAATGACGGTGTCACCATTGCCAAGGAAATTGAACTGGAAGACCCGTTTGAAAATTTGGGCGCCCAGCTGGTGAAGGAAGTTGCCACGAAAACACAGGATGTGGCCGGTGACGGTACTACCACCGCTACCCTGCTGGCACAAGCCATCATCCTTGAAGGGATGAAAAACGTTACCGCCGGTGCCAACCCTATGGAGATTAAGCGCGGGATTGAAAAAGCGGTAAATGCCGCCGTTGAGTCTATTAAAGAACAGTCCCGCCCCATTGAAACCAAAGAAGCCATCACTCAAGTTGCCGCTATTTCGGCGGACGATATCAGTATTGGCGAATTGATTGCCGAGGCCATGGAAAAGGTCGGCAAAGACGGTGTCATCACCGTGGAAGAGTCCAAAGGTTTCACCACCGACTTAAAAGTTGTGGAAGGAATGATGTTTGACCGCGGCTACATTTCTCCCTACATGGTAACGGATACGGAGAAAATGGAAGCCATCCTGGAAGAGCCCTACATCCTGCTGACAGACAAGAAATTAAGCAATGTTCATGATATTCTTCCTGTCCTGGAGAAAGTTGTTCAATCCGGCAAGCCCCTGCTGCTGGTGGCCGAAGATGTGGAAGGCGAAGCCCTTGCCACTTTGATTGTGAATAAGCTGCGCGGAACTTTCAATTGTGTTGCAGTGAAAGCTCCCGGTTTCGGCGACCGTCGCAAAGCCATGCTGCAGGATATTGCCATTCTGACAGGTGGACAGGTCATTTCCGAAGAATTGGGCCTCGAACTGAAGAATGCCGATCTGTCCATGTTGGGCCGTGCCCGCCAGGTACGTGTTTCCAAAGAGGAGACTGTTATTGTTGACGGTGCCGGCAGCCCTGAAGAGATCAAGAAGCGTATTGCCCAGATCCGGATCCAAATTGAAGAAACCACTTCCGACTATGACCGGGAGAAATTGCAGGAGCGCCTTGCCAAACTGTCCGGCGGCGTAGCTGTGATTGAAGTCGGTGCAGCTACCGAAGTGGAAATGAAAGAAAGAAAACTGCGCATTGAAGACGCTCTCTCCGCCACGCGGGCTGCAGTGGAAGAAGGAATTGTCCCCGGCGGCGGTACCGCCTACATTAATGCCCTGCTCGCCCTTGACAAGTTGCAAGTAGAAGGTGATGAATTGACGGGCGTAAATATTGTCCGTCGTGCCCTGGAAGAGCCTGTTCGCCAGATTGCGCTTAATGCGGGCAAAGAAGGTTCCATTATTGTGGAAAAAGTAAAAGAATCCCCTCCGGGAGTCGGTTACAACGCTGCTACAGATAATTTTGTCAACATGATTGAGGCCGGTATCCCCGACCCGGCTAAAGTGACCCGCTCTGCGCTGCAAAATGCGGCCAGCATTGCAGCCATGTTCCTGACAACGGAAGCAGCCGTTGTCGAAAAGCCTGAAGAAAATAAAAATACCGGGGCCGGCGGCGCCAATATGCCCATGATGTAAGCGAAAAGCCTGCACAAAGCTGTGCAGGCTTTTTTGCCGCCATTCTTACATTTTCCTGACATTTGCCGCCGGCTGTCGCTTACAGTCTTTCTGCATGGTAGAATGGCAGCAGGCGGTATTTTTTGGACGGCTCTGTGCCGTATCAGACCGCCGGACGGACAAAATAATAAGAAAAAGAATGCACTGGTGCCGGACAGCCGGCAGGTCGGGAGGGAAATAAAATGGTAAGCACACAAAGGAAGTCTCAGCCGGAAAAATGGACCGGCACACCCGGCAGCAAAATCCGCTGGGTGGCGGCCGTGCTGAGCGGCAAAGGCGGCGTTGGGAAATCGTCGGTAACAGCACTTTTGGCAGTAGCATTACGGCGGGCGGGACTGAAAGTAGGTATCCTGGATGCGGACATAACCGGCCCATCCATTCCGCAAATGTTCGGCCTCAGGGAAAAGCCGCGGGGCAGCGAAGAAGGCATGCTGCCTCCGGAAAGCAGAACAGGAATAAAAATCATGTCTTTACAACTGCTTTTGGGTGCCGAAGATACTCCGGCTATTTGGCGGATGCCTTTAATTGTCGGCACCGTCCGGCGCTTTTGGTCCGATGTGGTATGGGGGGAGCTGGACATCCTGCTGGTGGACTTGCCGCCGGGAACCGGGGATGTGCCGCTGTCCATTATGCAGTCTCTGCCGCTGGACGGTGTGGTGGTGGTGTCAACGCCGCAGAAAGTAGCCGTCGGTGTGGTGAAAAAAGCTATTGTAATGGCACAGAAAATGCAGGTCCCTGTCCTGGGGCTGGTGGAAAACATGAGTTATGTAAACTGTAGTCACTGTGGAGAAAAAACTTATGTCTTTGGTCCCAGTTCGGGCGGCCAGGTGGCGGAAGAATACGGACTGCCGTTTTTGGGGGCTGTCCCGTTGGACCCGCTGCTTGTGGAATTAACCGACAGCGGCCGGGTGGAAGATTATGAAAACAATGTGTTTGCGGCGGTAATGGAGCCATTGACGGAAAAATATCAGACAATTACCGAAGTATAAAAGGCAAAAACCATGACAAGATATTTTGTTATGCCCCCCTCTGAAGACACCTGAAAGTACTGTGCAAAGGGATTTCTTTTTATTGTTTTGTGGCAGGTATCCTGCAAGCGGAGGGAGAAAATAGCATGCAATCCCGGAGGGGGTGAGCTTTACGGTTAGAAAATGGCTTTTGCGGTCAGTCCTGCTTTTGCCGCTTGTCTTGGTTGCACAGATTTTGCTGGATACTTATGCCGTGAAAATGGAAATAATTGAAGTGGAAATATCCGGCTTGCCGGAGGCGCTGGACGGTTACCGCATTTTGCAGGTCAGTGATTTTCACGGGCGGCGGTTTACCAAAGACGGTTCCTTGGCAAAGAAAATAGTTGCAGCCGCGCCGGATATTATTGTGCTAACTGGGGATTATGTTGACAAAGACAAAACCGAGATTTATAACCTTTATCCGCTGCTGGAAGTGATGACGACTGTCGCTCCTGTTTTTGCAGTAAGCGGCAATCACGACCACCGGATAAACTGGCCGCAAATTGCCGCCAGTTTACGTGCCGTCGGTGTGGAAGTACTGGAAAACAGGCATGTCCTGTTGCATAAAAATGGCGGAACGTTGGTCCTGGCGGGTGTGAGCGACCCTTATTCCGGTTTTGCCGACCTGGAGGCCGCCCTGCCGCAGACGACTGCCGGCCCCATTATATTATTGGCTCATGCTCCTACCTGGTTTGAACCTACATCTATTTACAGCAGCTCGCCGGTCATTGCGACCGAAAAAGCCTTGCTGGAAAAAGTGGCGCTGACCTTGACCGGCCATACCCACAGGGGACAGATTAAACTTCCTTTGCTTGGCGCCGTAACAACAGCCTCAGGGCGCCTTTTCCCCAAATCACATGTGGAAGGCTTGATCCGGGAGCAAAACGGCTGGATTTATATCTCCCGGGGCATCGGCCGGACCGGGTTTTTGCCCCTCCGTTTTCTGTCCCGGGCGGAAATCAGCCTGCTCGTCCTCCGTGCAGCGCACTAAACGTCCGGGGATTGTCAAACAAACACTTGCCGCCGGTACGGGGAAAAGCAGGAGGTAAATTTTTTGGCCTGCTTGTAGCGGTTTAGCTTTTTGTCTTATAATAAACGGTGGCAATTTATTCAGCTGGAGATAAAACCGGCCCGGCGGCAGCTGCTGTCGGCAACTGCCCGGGCCGGCGGGAGGTGCAATGCTTTGTCACGGGAAAAGGTTGTTATCCTTGATTTCGGCGGACAGTATACACAACTTCTTGCCCGCAGGATCAGGGAATTGCATGTTTATAGCGAGATTCTGCCGCACAATACGCGGGCCGAACAGGTGAGGGCGCAGCAACCGCAAGCGCTGATTTTTGCCGGCTGCGCCGGGAGTGTTGACGATGAAGATGCGCCCGGAGTCGATCCTGCCATGTACGAGCTGGGTATCCCGCTTTTGGGCATTTGTTACGGCATGCAGCTGATGGCCAAAGATCTGGGTGGAACAGTCCGCGGGGCAGGGCGCCGCGAGTTGAGGAAAACGGTGCTGGATGTCAGGAAAACAGACGGGCTTTTTGCCGGCCTGAAGCGGGAAATAACTGTCAGGCTGAGCCACGGAGACTTTGTGTCAACTGTTCCGCCTGGTTTTGCCGTCAGTGCCTCGGCGCCAAATCTGCCGGTGGCTGCCATGGAGGATACGGGGCGGCAATTCTATGCCGTTCAGTTCCATCCGGAAGTGGAATACTCTCCCCACGGCAAGGCAATGCTGCAGAATTTTCTTTACAAGGCGGCAGGGCTGGCGGTAAACTGGAGCGTGGCATCCTTTATTGAAGATACCGTCCGGCAGATCAGAGAGACTGTCACGGGCGAAGCACAGGCTGTCTGCGGTCTTTCAGGCGGGGTGGACAGTTCCGTGGCTGCGGTCATGGTACATAAAGCAATTGGCGACCGCCTGCACTGTATTTTTGTGGATCACGGCCTGTTGCGTAAAAATGAAGCGAAACAGGTGTTGTCAGTTTTTCGTGACCGTTTGCGGATGAAAGTAACCGCCGTGGATGCCGCGGAGCATTTTCTTGGTAAACTGGCCGGAGTTTATGACCCGGAAGAAAAGCGCAAAATTATTGGTGCTGAATTTATCCGTGTTTTTGAACGGGAAGCGGCGAAAATCGGTAAAGCTGACTATCTGGTACAGGGAACCGTCTATCCTGATGTAATTGAAAGTGGGACTGCCGCCGGAGCGGTAATTAAATCTCACCATAATGTGGGCGGCCTGCCGGAAGACCTGAATTTTAAACTGGTTGAACCGCTAAGATACCTGTTTAAGGATGAAGTTCGTCTTGTCGGGGAGGAGCTGGGGCTGCCGGAGGAAATTGTCTGGCGACATCCTTTCCCCGGTCCGGGCCTTGCCGTCCGCGTGTTGGGAGAAGTGACACGGGAAAAGCTGGAGATTGTACGCGCCGCAGATGCCATTTTGCTGGAGGAAATTAAAGCGGCAGGCCTTTACCGTGACATTTGGCAGGCATTTGCCGTCCTGCCTGACATCCGCTCGGTCGGCGTCACGCGAGACCGCCGCACATACGCTTATACCGTCGCCCTGCGGGCGGTGACCGGCCAGGATGCCATGACAGCCGACTGGTATCGCTTTCCCCATGATTTGCTGGCCAAAATTTCTGCCAGGATAGTCAAGGAAGTCCCCCGGGTCAATCGTGTTGTTTACGATATTACCACCAAGCCGCCTGCCACCATTGAGTGGGAATAAATAACGAAGGGAGCCGCGAGGATTATATCCCGTCTGGGCTCCCTGAATTCTTTCCGCAAGAATTACGTCATATATAATAGCAAAGGGCGGCGGAATATTACTATCTTTTACACAACCGGCCGCTTGTGCCGGGAGAAGTGACTTTTGTAAGCAGGCTTGCAATACGGTGGAAAATTATGGTTTGTTTTTCCGGCTTCTAAATGTTATTATTTATTCACAGGAAACAGGCAGAGATTGCAGACGGCACCTCCAAAATTTCCGTAAAACTTTCAAATAATGAGAATACGGAAGAAAAAGCTTGAGGGGAAAATGATGGATAGTTTGCTCGTTATCTCCAGGCTGTATATTTTGGCGGTTGCGTATAACCTCACCATGCTTGTCCTTGTTGCCTGGTGCTATGCGGAGACATTTTCTCTGATAATGTATCCGCTCAGCTGGCTGGGAAAAGTTACCCTGGACAGCGGTGCCGCCAACAAGATGGCCGCCGTCTTGTTTTCCGCAGGAACTATTTTTAACATGTATTTTTGGAAAAAAATGCTGGATGAACTGGCAAAAACGAGCATGGGCAAAAAACTGCCGGTAAAAATCCTGGGCTGTTTTGTCTTTTATGGCTTCCTGCTTTTAGCTTTGCCCTGTGATGTTTTTGTACTGTTGCACAGCATTGGGGGCGGGCTTTTGGTGGGCGGGCTCTGGGCATTGACTGCCTGGCTGCTATATTACGCCAAAAATGTCCTCGGACGGTTCAACCACCTACTGCTGCAATTGACATTGCACTCTACGGCTTTATACTGTTTTTATCATTTTCTCCTGGACAGCGAACTGAAAGGCTTCAGCCAGAAGCCGTTGCTTCTGGCAATAACCTTCGGGTCGGGAGCCAGCCTCAATACGCTCCTGCAGGCACGCTACGGCCTTAACCTGATGCAAACGGCCTTTGTCCAGTCTTACAAGTATTAAACCCGGCTAGTTCCCATTATTTAACAGGATGCTTTTTTATGAACCGGATGGCAACAAAACGCCGGGGAGCCCGGAAGAAGCGGGTAACGGTGCAATCGGAACAACAGGAACCCGCGAAAACCAATGCCATGCTTGAATTAGTAAAGTTTGCGACTGTATCGTGAGGTGTTGCCGGTATTAACTTCAAAAAGCGAATTCCAATCTATCTAAGTGGCTTGATCGTGATGGCTTTTGGAGTCATCTTGCTGGCCAAATCGGATTTGGGTATTTCCCCCATTAGCGCTATACCTTATATACTCTCCCTGATAACACCTTTTACTTTTGGCACGATGACGTTGGCTTTTCACCTGCTTTGTGTTCTTTTTCAGGTTGTTATCTGGCGCAAAATTACGCTTAAAATTATTCTCCAGATCCCGTTAACTTTAGGATTTTCGGCTCTGCTGGATCTTTTTATGTCTTTTATAAAAGTAACAGAACATGCGATCTGGCTGAGAACGATTCTGTGCTTTTTTGGCATCATCTTTACCGCCTTGGGCATTGTCATGATTGTGAGTATGGATTTGATGCTTCCTCCTCCGGATGCTTTTTTAAGAGCGGTGAGCAGCAGGTTTAAAATAGAGCTTTACAAGGTTAAGATCGTGGGCGATGTTAGTTGGGTTGTCATTACCTTTGTGATTTCCTTGCTTTCTACCCGTAAGGTCTTGGCGATCGGTGTCGGGACTTTGCTATCCATGTATTTAACAGGTAAATTTGTAGGTATCTTTAAAAAGTATTTGCAATTCATGGAGATGGAACCTACCGAAGTTGCCTGGGAACGTTATCTGGCTCAACGCAAAGAACGCAAAGAAACAGTCAAGGCCAAGTGAGCGTTTTTGTGGAATATGCAAGAGAAGGATTGGTTAGTGTAAAGTTACTGTAGGGGCTTTTGGAGGAATCGACCTTCAAAAAATAGAAGAAAGACTTCACCGTCCTTGCCCGGACGAGTAACTAAAAAATAGCTACTCAGAGGTGAAGTCTTATGGAAATAGTTCAGCACATATTCAACACATT